>NZ_CP122458.1:2180000-2491428 GCF_032598905.1 Streptomyces sp. 11x1
GCAGAGCCCGTTCGAGCGAGCCATGCTCGGAGTGTTCGCCGAACGGGTGCTGGGTGCCGGGGGCGGACGCGTCGCGGATCTGGGATGCGGGCCGGGGCGGATCACCGGGCATCTGGCCTCGCTGGGGCTCGACATCTGTGGCATGGACCTCTCGCCGCAGATGGTCGCCGTGGCCCGCTGGGCCCATCCGCGACTCCGGTTCGACGTGGGCACGATGACCGCGCTCGACTTCGAGGACGGCTGCCTGGCGGGAGCACTCGCCTGGTACTCCACGGTGCACACCCCGCCCGACGAACTCCCGCTTGTGTTCCGCGAGTTACATCGCGTCCTCGCCCCCGGCGGGCTCCTCGCGATGGCGTACAAGGTGGGCGACGGGTCCGCCCACCTGACTCATGCCTACGGGCACCCCCTCGACCTCGACGTCTACCGTTTCCCGCCCGAACGGATCGCCGGGATGCTGGGGGACGCCGGGTTCGTGGAGTCGGCCCGGCTCGTGCGGGAGGCCGACGGGCCGGGCACCACGGCGAACACCCCTCAGGCGTACGTGCTGGCGCGCAAGCCGGGGTGAGCCCCTGGGGCCGGGTACCTGACGCGGAACGTAGTCAGGACGGGCCCGGGTCGCCGTTGTGGGACGTGGACAGGCCGTCGCGGCGGTCGCGGTCGCCGTCGCCCGTCGTGCTGAGGAGGGTGTCGCAGATCTCGCGGAGCTTGTCGGTGGCCTGTTTGGAGAAGAGTCCGCAGAGCCCGGCGATGCCGGAGAAGCCGTACGGGTTGGGCGCCCCGGCTCCGGAGCTGCCGGCGAACAATCCGCCGCGCAGCAGGAGATAGACCAGGAGCGCCAGGGCCACCCCGATGCCGGCCCGCAGGAGGTACCACCACAGCCAGCTCGCGTAGAGCCGCCGGTTGCCGACGTACGTCGCGAACGACGTGGCCGCGTGGACGAAGCTGCCGAGCGCGCTGCACACGACCACGGCCAGCAGCATCGCGGTGTCGGCGGTCAGCGACCAGTCCCCCAGCCCGAACGGCGACCAGCGCGCGGTGGCCGTGGGCTCCGCCCCGGGCTCCACCGTCGCCAGCACCGCCGGCCAGAGGGTCACCAGGGCTCCGCAGACGAAGACGACGTCGGTGAGGAGGAAGAGGCCCAGGAGCGCCGTCGAGACGGTCGAGAGTCGGCGGTCGTCAGCGGTGCCGTCGCTGCCGGGGGCGGCGGCGTCGGCGTCGCCACCCGAGCCGTCGTCGCCCTCCGAGCCTCCGCCAGCCCCGTCGCGCTCAGCGGTGCGAGGCTCGTCACCGCTGAGGGCGTCACCATTCGTGCTCGGGGCATCGCCGCCATCGGCGTCACGGTCCGAGGGCGCGTCGCCGTCGTCGCCGTCCCCGGCGGTCCTGGTGCCGGCGTTCCCGGCCGTGCTGCCGCCCGACCGCGTGCCGTCATCCGCGGCGGGCCCGGTGGCGGCGCCCCGCCTCCGCTCGTCCGCCTCCGCCTCCGTCTCCGCGCCCGTCGCGAGCCCGCCGTCCTGCCCCTCGGCCCCGCCCCCGTGCGGGCGCCCCCCACCGGTCATCGTGGTCAACTGTCCGCCCCCGTCGTGCTGTTGTCCCTTCGCAACGGTCGGGCCTGTCGTCCCGGGGGTCAAGTCGGCGGCACGGGTCGGAGTCAGGAGACGCCGGCCGGGGTCAGGAGACGCGGAGGCTCGGCAGTTCCGTGAGGGCGCGTGGGGTGTCGTGGTGGATCGGGGTGTGCGCGCCGGTCAGGGAGACGCCGCTGCCGCCCCGCCGGTCGGCGACGATCTCGGCGGCGATCGACAGGGCCGTCTCCTCCGGCGTGCGTGCGCCGAGGTCGAGCCCGATCGGGGACCTGAGCCGGGCCAACTCCAGCTCGGTGACGCCGACTTCGCGGAGGCGTTGGTTGCGGTCGAGGTGGGTGCGGCGGGAGCCCATGGCGCCGACGTAGGCGACGGGGAGCCGCAGGGCGAGGCGCAGGAGCGGGACGTCGAACTTGGCGTCGTGGGTGAGGACGCAGAGGACCGTGCGGGCGTCGACGGAGGTGCGCTCCAGGTACCTGTGGGGCCAGTCGACGACGATCTCGTCCGCCTCGGGGAAGCGGGTGTGGGTGGCGAAGACGGGCCGGGCGTCGCAGACGGTCACGTGGCAGCCGAGGAACTTGCCGATCCGGACGAGCGCCGACGCGAAGTCGATCGCACCGAAGACGATCATCCGGGGCGGCGGGACCGAGGACTCGACCAGGATCGTGAGCGGCGCTCCGCAGCGTGAGCCCTGCTCTCCGATCTCCAGGGTGCCGGTGCGGCCGGCATCCAGGAGGGCGCGGGCCTCGGCGGCGACCGTACGGTCCAGTTCGGGGTGGGCCCCGTACCCGCCGTCGTACGAGCCGTCCGGGCGGACCAGCAGCGCCCGGCCCCGCAGTTCCGCCGGGCCGGAGACGATCCGGGCGAGGGCCGCCGCCTCCCCGCCCGCCGCCGAGGCGAGCGCGGCGCCGGCCACCGGGCGGACGGGGTCGCCGGCCCGCACCGGTGTCACCAGGATGTCGATGATCCCGCCACAGGTGAGACCGACGGCGAAGGCGTCCTCGTCGCTGTAGCCGAAGCGTTCGAGGACGGGTTCGCCGTCCTCCAGCGCCTGGCGGCACAGGTCGTAGACGGCGCCCTCGACGCAGCCGCCGGAGACCGAGCCGATCGCCGTGCCGTCGGCGTCCACCGCGAGGGCGGCGCCCGGCTGCCGGGGGGCGCTGCCGCCGACGGCCACCACGGTGGCCACGGCGAAGTCACGCCCCTGCCCGACCCACCGGTACAGCTCTTCGGCGATGTCCAGCATCTCTCGGTCTCCTCACAGGCAACGGTTGCGCGGACGGTACTCGGCGGGGGGCCGCGAGGCCCGGCCCCCTAGTGCACGCCCAGCCAGCTCTCGATCGGGTCGAGGGCGAAGAAGACGACGAACACCGCCGTCAGGCCCCACATGAACGCGCCGATCTCCCTCGCCCGGCCCTGGGCGAGCTTGATGGCGACGTAGGAGACGACGCCGGCGGCGACGCCCGCGGTGATGGAGTACGTGAACGGCATGATCACGACGGTCAGGAAGACCGGGATCGCGGTGGCGCGGTCGGACCAGTCGACGTGCCGGGCGTTCGTCATCATCATGGCGCCGATGACGACGAGCGCGGCCGCGGCGACCTCGCCGGGCACGATCGCCGTGAGCGGGGTGAAGAACAGACAGGCCGCGAAGAACAGGCCGGTGACGACGGAGGAGAGGCCCGTGCGGGCGCCCTCGCCGACCCCGGTCGCCGACTCGACGAACACCGTCTGACCGGAGCCGCCGGCCACACCGCCGATCGCGCCGCCCGCACCGTCGATGAACAGCGCCTTGGACAGTCCGGGCATCCGGCCCTTGTCGTCGGCGAGCCCCGCCTCCGTGCCGACGCCGATGATGGTGGCCATCGCGTCGAAGAACCCGGCGAGGACGAGCGTGAAGACGATCATGCCGACCGTCATCGCGCCGACGTCGCCCCAGCCGCCGAACTCGACGTGCCCGAAGAGCGAGAAGTCCGGCATCGAGACCGCGCTGCCGTGCAACTCGGGTGCGCCGCCCGCCCATTGCTTCGGGTCGATGACGTCGAGGGCGTTGAGGAGCACGGCTACGACCGTCCCGCCGACGATCCCGAGCAGGATCGCGCCGGGGACGCCCCGGGCCTGGAGCATGAAGATCGTGAGAAGGGTGACCGCGAAGAGGAGGACGGGCCAGCCGGCGAGTTCGCCGGTGGGGCCGAGGCTGACCGGGGTCGCCTTGCCCTGGTGCACGAATCCGGCCTTGTAGAACCCGATCAGCGCGACGAACAGACCGATCCCCATGGTGATCGCGTGCTTCAGGGCCAGCGGGATGGCGTTCATGATCATCTCGCGGAGGCCGGTGACGACCAGAAGCATGATGACCACTCCGTACATCACACACATGCCCATCGCCTGCGGCCAGGTCATCTGCGGGGCGACCTGCGAGGCGATGACGCCGGAGACGGAGAGGCCGGCGGCGAGCGCGAGCGGGACCCGGCCGACGACGCCCATGAGGAGCGTGCTGACGGCCGCGGCGAGCGCGGTCGCCGTGATCAGGGCCTTCTGGCCGAGGGTGGCGCCGGCGGCGTCCGGGCCGGAGAGGATGAGCGGGTTGAGCAGGAGGATGTACGCCATCGCCATGAAGGTGGTGACGCCGCCGCGGACCTCTCGGGCGAGCGTGGATCCTCGGTGGGTGATGTGGAAGTACCGGTCGAGGCGGGACCGGCCGGGCGGGTCGGGGGTGCCGTCGGGGGCCGTCCTCGGCTTGAGCGACTGCTGGGTCATGGGGGCGTTCTCCCAAGGTTCACAGGGACACCCGGCCGTTGCACTGGGCTTCGGCGGGATTTGGGAAGGTGCGCCCGACGCGGGGGACGGCCCGAGACGAACGTGGTGGGTGTGCTTGTGGGGTGCGTTGTCGGGTGCTGGTCCGGTGGGGGCTTCTCGCGCAGTTCCCCGCGCCCCTAAGAGCAACGGCCCCTGCGGGCCGTTGAAAAAGCACGGGCGCAGCCCCTGCTTTTTCAGGGGCGCGGGGAACTGCGCGACCAGCCCCCACCGGACCAGCGGTCGCCAAAGATCCCGCACCCCCGAGCTCGTAGGCGCCCGGCGGCCCCTACGCCGTGCCGGTCAGATGCTCCGGCCGTACCGGCGTCCTGTTCAGCTCCAGCCCCGTCGCGGAGCGAATCGCCGCGAGCACGGCCGGAGTCGACGACAGGGTCGGCGCCTCGCCCACCCCACGCAGCCCGTACGGCGCGTGGTCGTCGGCGAGTTCGAGCACGTCGACGGGGATGGTCGGCGTGTCGAGGATCGTGGGGATGAGGTAGTCCGTGAAGGAGGGGTTGCGCACCTTCGCGGTCTTCGGGTCGACGACGATCTCCTCCATGACCGCGATGCCCAGCCCCTGGGTCGTGCCGCCCTGGATCTGGCCCACCACGGAGAGCGGGTTGAGCGCCTTGCCGACGTCCTGCGCGCAGGCCAGTTCGACGACCTTGACCATGCCCAGCTCGGTGTCGACCTCGACGACGGCGCGGTGCGCGGCGAAGGAGTACTGGACGTGCCCGAAGCCCTCCCCGGTGCGCAGGTCGAACGGTTCGGTCGGCCGGTGCCGCCACTCCGCCTCGACCTCGACGGCCTCGTCCCCGAGGACGTCCACCAGGTCGGCCAGGACCTCGCCTGCATCGGTGACGACCTTGCCGCCCTCCAGCAGCAACTCGGCCGTCGCCCACGCGGGGTGGTACGTACCGAACTTGCGGCGCCCCAGCTCCAATACCTTCTCCCGCACCAGCTCGCAGCTGTTCCGGACGGCGCCGCCCGTGACGTACGTCTGGCGGGACGCGGAGGTCGATCCGGCCGAACCCACCTGGGTGTCCGCCGGGTTGATCGTCACCTGGGTGACGCCCAGCTCCGTGCGGGCGATCTGCGCGTGTACGGTGATGCCGCCCTGGCCGACCTCCGCCATGGCCGTGTGGACGGTGGCGACGGGTTCACCGCCGACGACCTCCATCCGGACCCGCGCGGTCGAGTAGTCGTCGAAGCCCTCGGAGAAGCCGACGTTCTTGATGCCGACCGCGTAGCCGACGCCCCGGACGACGCCCTCGCCGTGCGTGGTGTTGGACAGGCCGCCCGGCAGCTGTCGTACGTCCGCCGCCTCGCCCGCCGTGAGCCACTGCTGCTCGGGCGGCAGGGGCATCGCCTTGACGCGGCGCAGGAGTTCGGCGACCGGGGCCGGGGAGTCGACGACCTGGCCGGTCGGCAGGGCGGTGCCCTGCTCCATGGCGTTGATCTGCCGGAACTCCACCGGGTCCATGCCGAGCTCCGCCGCCAGCTTGTCCATCTGTGCCTCGTAGGCGAAGCACGCCTGGACCGCGCCGAAGCCGCGCATCGCGCCGCAGGGCGGGTTGTTGGTGTAGAGGGCGAGGGCCTCGATGTCGACGTCCTCGATGACGTACGGGCCGGCGCCGAGGGAGGCCGCGTTGCCGACGACGGCCGGGGAGGCGGAGGCGTAGGCGCCGCCGTCGAGGACGATGCGGGCCTTGAGGTGGGTGAGCCTGCCGTCGCGCGTGGCCCCGTGCTCGTAGTGCAGCTTCGCGGGGTGGCGGTGGACGTGCCCGAAGAAGGACTCGAAGCGGTTGTAGACGATCTTGACCGGTTTGCCGGTGCGCAGGGCCAGCAGGCAGGCGTGGATCTGCATCGACAGGTCCTCGCGGCCGCCGAAGGCGCCGCCGACGCCGGCCAGGGTCATGCGGACCTTGTCCTCGGGCAGGCCGAGCACGGGCGCGATCTGGCGCAGGTCGGAGTGGAGCCACTGGGTGGCGATGTAGAGGTCGACACCGCCGTCCTCGGCGGGCACGGCGAGGCCTGACTCGGGGCCGAGGAATGCCTGGTCCTGCATGCCGAAGACGTACTCGCCCTCGACGATCACGTCGGCGCGCTCGCGGGCCGCCGCCACGTCGCCGCGGATGATCGGCTGGCGGTGGACGATGTTCGGGTGCGCGACATGCGCGACGTGGTGGTCGTCGCGGCCCTCGTGGACGAGGACGGCGTCCGGCGCGGTTGCGGAGGCCTCGTCGGTGATGACCGGCAGTTCGCGGTACTCCACCTTGATCTTGGCGGCGGCGCGGCGCGCGGTCTCCGGGTGGTCGGCGGCGACGATCGCGACGGGCTCGCCGTGGTGGCGGACCTTGCCGTGGGCGAGGACCGGGGTGTCCTGGATCTCCAGGCCGTAGTTCCTGACGTCGGTGGGAAGGTCGTCGTAGGTCATCACGGCGTGGACGCCGGGGGTGGCCAGCGCCTCGGCCGTGTCGATGGAGAGGATCTCGGCGTGGGCGACCGTGGAGCGCAGGATCTGGCCCCAGAGCATGTCCTCGTGCCACATGTCGGAGGAGTACGCGAACTCGCCGGTGACCTTGAGGGTGCCGTCCGGGCGGAGCGTGGACTCGCCGATGCCGCCCCTGGTGCGGGAGCCCTGGGTGAGGTGGGTGGGCAGGCCGGTGGTTCCCATGATCAGACCCCTTCGGACTGCCGGGCGGCCGCGAGGCGGACCGCGTCCATGATCTTCTCGTAGCCGGTGCAACGGCACAGGTTGCCCGAGAGCGCCTCGCGGATGTCCGCGTCGCTCGGGTTCGGGTGGCGTTCCAGCATCTCGTCGGCCGCGACCAGCAGACCCGGTGTGCAGAAGCCGCACTGGACGGCTCCGGCGTCGATGAACGCCTGCTGGATCGGAGAGAGCGTCACACGCGGGGATTCGCCGGTGCCTTCTCCGGTGTGCGAGTCCTGCCCCTGGGCCGCCCACCGCTTGGCCTCGTCGAGCGGGGTCCCTCCCGTGGCGGGCGTACCGCACGCGCCGGACGCGCAACCACCGTGCGCGGCCCGCTGCTTGGCGAAGTCCGCGAGCCCCTCGACCGTGACGACCTCGCGGCCCTCGACCTGTCCGGCGGCCACCAGGCACGAACACACCGGGACGCCGTCGAGGCGGACCGTGCAGGACCCGCACTCGCCCTGCTCACAGGCGTTCTTGGAGCCCGGCAGCCCCATCCGCTCCCGCAGCACGTACAGCAGGGACTCGCCCTCCCACACGTCGTCGGCTTCCTGCGGACGGCCGTTGACCGTGAAACTGACGCGCATTACGCGACTCCCTCCGTGGCGCGGGCGGTGCCGCGGTACGACTCCCAGGTCCACATGAGCGTGCGGCGGGCCATGACACCGACCGCGTGGCGGCGGTAGCTCGCGGTGCCGCGTACGTCGTCGATCGGGTTGCAGGCGCCGGCGCACAGGTCCGCGAACTGCTTGGCGACCGACGGGGTGATGATCCGGCCGTTGTCCCAGAAACCGCCCTCGTCGAGGGCCGCGTTCAGGAACTCCTCGGCGGCCCGGGCCCGGACGGGGGTCGGCGCGGCCGAGCCGATGCCGGTACGGACGGTGCGCGACGACGGATGCAGGGCGAGCCCGAAGGCGCACACGGCGATGACCATGGCGTTGCGGGTGCCGACCTTCGAGTACTGCTGGGGCCCGTCCGCCTTGTCGATGTGCACCGCGCGGATCAGCTCGTCCGGCGCGAGGGCGTTGCGCTTGACGCCGGTGTAGAAGTCGTCGATGGGGATGAGCCGTGTGCCCCGTACGGACTCGGCCTCTACCTGGGCTCCCGCCGCGAGGAGGGCCGGGTGGGCGTCGCCGGCCGGGGAGGCGGTGCCGAGGTTGCCGCCGACGCCGCCGCGGTTGCGGATCTGCGGGGAGGCGACCGTGTGCGAGGCCAGGGCGAGGCCGGGCAGCTCGGTACGGAGGTCCTCCATGATCCGGGTGTACGGGACGGACGCGCCGAGGCGCACCGTCCCCTCGCCGACCTCCCATTCGGAGAGTTCGCCGATGCGGTTCAGGTCGAGCAGATACTCGGGCCGACGGTGGTCGAAGTTGATCTCGACCATGACGTCGGTGCCGCCGGCGATCGGCACAGCCGTGGGGTGCTCGGCCTTCGCGGCGAGCGCCTCCTCCCAGCTGGCGGGGCGAAGGAAGTCCATCTGACCGGCTCTCTTCTTCGTCTCGAGTCGTTCTGTTTGAGCCAGATCGTGTGCGGCGGGCCCGGCTCGTTCATGTGCTGTTCATGTGTTCTGGAACTCAGTACACAGCGCCCTCCTCCACCCCGGTCAGTCACGGAATCTCTGAAGGAGTTGGCTGGCCAGGGCCCACATCTTGTAGATTCGTATGAACAGAGGCCCTCTGCAACCTCTTGGTATTCCCCCGGAAACATCCTTGTTCCCGACAGGTCTCGACACAGGAACGGCGGCGACGAGAATGCGCCTGCGCGCACTGCTGGACACCGACGCGCTGGGCCTCAGGCTGCTCGGCGGCGAGGACGAGCTGGACCGCGCCGTGCGCGGTGTGATGACCACCGACCTCAGAGATCCCAGCCGCTATCTCTCCGGCGGCGAGCTGGTGCTCACGGGCCTCGCCTGGCGCCGCGACGCCGCCGACTCCGAGCCCTTCGTCCGGATCCTGGTCGGCGCCGGGGTCGCCGCGCTGGCCGCCGGGGAGGCCGAGCTGGGCAACGTCCCCGAGGACCTCGTCGTGGCCTGCGCTCGCCACCGGCTGCCGCTCTTCGCGGTCAACGAGTCGGTCGCCTTCGCGACCATCACCGAACACGTCGTACGGCAGGTCTCCGGCGAGCGCGCCGGGGACCTCGCGGCCGTGGTGGACCGGCACCGCCGGATGATGACCTCGGGCCCGGCGGGCGGCGGCCCGGACGTGGTCCTGGACCTGCTCGGCTCCGACCTGGACCTGCGCGCCTGGGTACTCTCCCCCGCCGGGCGGCTCGTGGCGGGCCCCGAGGACGCCGGGGGCACCCTCCCCGCCGAGCTGCGGGCGCGGCTGTCCGCCGAGCATCTGGCGGCGACGCGTTCCGGGCGGCGCGGACCGCACCGCGTGGCCGTCGGCACCACCACGTACTCGCTCTTCCCGATCAGCGGCACGGGCCGGGGCACGGGCTCCGGCGCCCACGACGTGCGCGAGACCCTGCTGTCGGACTGGCTCCTCGCGGTCGAGGCCGACGCCGGGGACTGGCCCGCCGAACGGCTCGACCTGCTGCACGGCGTCACCCAGCTGATCGCGGTCGAGCGCGATCGCCGCGACGCGGCCCGTACGGTACGGCGCCGGCTCGCCCAGGAGGTCCTGGAGCTGGTGCAGGCGGGGGCGGCCCCGGCCGAGATCGCGGCCCGGCTGCGGGTGGCCGCGCCGGTACTGCTGCCCGGTCTCGGGGCGGCGCCGCACTGGCAGGTCGTCGTGGCCCGGGTGGAGTGGGAGGGCGCCGAGGTCGACAGCGGCCCGGTCACCCAGGCGCTCCTGGAGGAGATCCTCGTCGACCCGCTGTCCACGGGCCCCGAGCCCTCCGACCGCATCGCGGTCGCCCATACGGGTGAGGAGGCCATCGCCCTCGTCCCCCTCCCGGCGGTCTCCTCCGAGCACGACGGTTCCGAGTCCGGCATCCACGCCGACGCCCTCCTCGCGGCCGTACGGAACCCGCTGGGCGCCGGCCTCGACGACGACGGACGGCTCACCCTCGGCGTCAGTGCGGCCGTGCACTCCGCCGAGGGGCTGCGCGGCGCCCTGGAGGAGGCCCGGCACGCCCGCCGGGTGGCGGCGGCCCGCTCCGGCCGGGTGTGCGCGGCCGGCCACCAGGAACTGGCCTCGCACGTGTTGCTGCTCCCCTTCGTCCCCGACGACGTGCGACGCGCCTTCACGGCCCGGCTCCTCGACCCGCTGCGCGACTACGACCGGCGGCACCGCGCCGAGCTGATCCCCACCCTGGAGGCGTTCCTGGAGTGCGACGGCTCCTGGACGCGCTGCGCCACGCGCCTCCATCTGCACGTCAACACGCTGCGGTACCGGGTGGGCCGCATCGAGCAGTTGACGGGCCGGGACCTCTCCCGCCTGGAGGACAAACTGGACTTCTTCCTGGCCTTGCGCATGAGTTGAGGCCAGGGGGTGGTGGACGAAGATCGAAGTGCGCCGTCCGCGCCCCATGACTTTGTGAATTCCTTCACCCACCCCCTTGGCCGGGCCCCGGGATTCGTGCTGAGATGCCGCCACCACTCAAAGCTCAAGGGCGTGCTCGGGGAGGGCAACGTGGCGCATACCGCCATGTCTGGTGACGGAACGACAGCCGGTGACGATCCACTCCAGACCGCGGTATGGCGGCTGCGCTCACGCGCCTGCTGGGCCGACGCCGCCGCCCTGATCGAACCCGACGGCCCACGGGCGTCCCTGCAGCGGACCGCGCTGCTCGTCGAGCGCTGCCTCTACACCGAGCAGGGCTGGGAGGACGCCGAGGACGCGCTGCGCACGGCGGAGGCGCAGGCCCGCACCGGCGACGAGCGCGGCGCGGCGGCCTGCGAACGCGGCCAACTGGCGTACGCGGCCACGCTGCTCGGGATCCGGGACCGCTCCGACGAGGCGCGGGCCGCACTCGGCCGGGCGGCGGCCCTGATCGCCCCCGGCGCGCCCGGCCGGGCGCTGCTCGACTTCCGGCGGGGTCTCATCGCCGAGAACCTCGCCCGCTCGCCGCAGGCCGCGCGCGCCGCCTATCGCCGGGCCCATGCGGGTGCCACCGCCCATGACGACCTGCTCCTGCAGTCCTTCACCTGGCGGCATCTCGCCGGACTCGCGCTGCGGGAGGGGGAGTTGGCCGAGGCGCGGCACGGTTTCGCCGAATCGCTGCGCATCCGGGAGGAGTTGGGTTACCTCGTGGGTACGGCCCCGGCGCTCGTCTCCCTCGCCGAGACCGAGACGGAGCCGGAGGCGTCACGGCTGCGGGAGGAGGCGGGACGGTTGTTCCGGCTGCTGGGGGGTGTACCGACGTGGCTGGCACGGCAGTTGGCCCCACCACCGGCGGCGACGGCGTGACGGGCCGTGACCGGCATGGGGTGTGTGTGGGTGCGTTGTCGGGTGCGGTCCGTCGTGGTTGCTCGCGCAGTTCCCCGCGCCCCTGAAAAGCAGGCGCTGCGCCCCGTGCTCTTCGGCCCGAAGGGCCGTAGGCCCTTAGGGGCGCGGGGAACTGCGCGAGAAGCCCCCCACTCACCCGCACCCGCCGGCGTCCCCTCAGCCCCCCACCCCGAAATGCCTCTCCACCAGACAGCACGCCGCTTCCAGGTCCTGTGCCACCAACGCGTCCAGCAACGCGATGTGCTCCGCCGCGTCCGCCATCAGCTCCACCCGGCCACCGCCCCCGGCGACCCCCACGTGACCGCCGCCCAACGGCAGCTGCGTACGCCGGTGGAGGTCGTCCGTGATCTGCAGCAGCTGCTCGTTGCCGGACAGCCCCAGGACCCCCCGGTGGAAGGCCCGGTCCGCCTCGCCGTACGTCGCGCGGCACCCGGAGGACGCCGCTCGGGCCGTCTCGTCGGCGAGGGGCCGTAGTTCACCCCAGCGGTCCGCCGGCACGGTGCGCGCGAGCCGCATGATCACCGGCACTTGGAGCAGCGCGCGCACCTCCGCCAGTTCGGCCAGCTCCCGGGCGCCCCGCCGTACGACCCGGAAGCCCCGGTTGGGCACGACCTCGACCGCGCCCTCGATGGCCAGTTGCTGCATCGCCTCGCGCACGGGGGTCGCGGAGACCCCGAACCGCTCGCCCAGTGCGGGCGCGGAGTAGACCTCACCCGGCCTCAGCTCCCCGCCGGCGAGCGCGGCCCGCAGCGCGTCGAGGATCTGCCCCCGTACGGAGGCCCGCTGGACAACCGGACGCCCCTGGCCGCGCGGCAGCGGGATCGGGACCTCGCTGTGCGTGTGCTCTCCCCGGGCGGCGTCGGCGCCGGGCCCGCTGTCGCCGCGCACCGCGGCCGCCGTGCCGTCCGCCGCGATGCCCCGCTCCCGGTCGACGTCCGCGACTCCGGGCTGCGCGGGCACGCGATAGGCCGACGCCGGACGAGCGGCGGCGGGGTCCGGCGCACTCACGGCCGTGGCCTCGCGCGGGCGCGGTCCGGCCTGCTCCACGGGTCCTCCTCCGAGCCGAGTCGAGTGTCGGGTGGGCCGAACAGTGCGGCCGACGGGGTACATGGGGGCGGTTAGGTCACTACTCGGGTTGTTACCGGTCGTAAAGCACCATAGGCGCACATGCCCTCAGTTCAAACCTCGACCACCTCGGGTAAGGTAAGCCTTACTTGGCAGCGATGGTGAAACGGCGGTCCCCGTATGCCCCAGTCAGCACCGGCACCGGCACCCACTTCACGCAGGTCGCCCGTGGCGGCGGCGTACGCACGTCTCGCCGAGGTCCTGCCCATGATCAGCGTGACAGAACTCTCCCTCGCCGATCCATTGCCCGAGGGCGAGGGGTGGGTCTCCGCCGCCGGACTCGCGGCGGCGGGAGCCGAGCTGGACGCGTTCCTGGCGTGGGACGAGGCCCAGATACTCCGGGACCACGGCCGAAAGGGCCGCCCGGACGTGGTGGCGGCCTTCGGACTGCACCGCTATTCCTGGTACGCATGCCTGCTCTTCACGGTCCCCTGGTTCCTCCAGCGCCGGGTGCCGCGCTTCCCCGCCGAGCACGTGGCGTTCCAGCGCGAGCAGAGCCGGCTGGTGGTGCGCGGTGAAACGTTCAGCTGCCTGCCGGACGATCCGGCGGCCGGTGACCCCGGCGCCCGGGTGGTCGCGGACGAGGAGGCACTGCGGGCCGAGGTGCGCGCCGCGTTCGCCGCGCACATAGAACCGGTCCTCGGCGGCTTCGGTCCACGGATGCGGCGGCGCGGGCGCGCGCTGTGGGGCATGGCGACCGACGAGGTCGTCGAGGGCATCTGGTACGTCGCCGAACTCCTCGGCCCCGGCGAGCAGGAGCGCTGCCGCCGCGAGCTGGAACTGCTGCTCCCCGGCGCGACCCGGCCGTACGTGGGCGCCGCGGGCTTCCGTGAACTGACCGGTCCGGGCGGCGAGTCGCTGCCCACCCGGGACCGGGCGAGCTGCTGCATGTTCTACACGCTGGCCCCGGAGGACACCTGCGTCACCTGCCCGCGCACCTGCGAGTCGGAGCGGACCTCCAAACTGGCGGCCGCCGTCACCGGTTGACGGCCCCTCACCGCCGCCGGGCGGCGCCCCGTCGGGCACCCCCCGGCGATCGCCCGCGGCATGTGTCGTAAGATTCACTGCGGGTGGGAGCCTCGTTGGGTTACAGGTGGTTCACAAATTCCTCACTTGTCGCAGGAACTTTCCGTGGAACCACTCGAACGGGTAACCTCACTCGCACTCAACTCCCGTCCCTCGCGCGGTAGTTCGAGCAGAATGCCGCCTTGCGTCACTCATTGCACTTCTTTGGCGGTCTCTTGCCCCGAAACCCCCTGAGGGCCGCGAGGATTGGGCCACTATGGCGGGCGTTACGCCCTATCCCAATGCAAGGGACCCCTGATGAGATTGACCGACATATCGCTGAACTGGCTGCTTCCGGGCGCCGTACTGCTCCTGGGCATGCTGGCGGCGGTTGCGGTGCTCGCGCGCGGCAAGCGCTCCGGGGAGCACGCCAAGACAGAGGATTCGTGGGAACGCAGCGAGGAGCGCCGCCGGCGCAAGGAGGCCCTCTACGGCACCGCCTCCTACATCCTCCTCTTCTGCTGTGCCGCGGTCGCCGCCGCGCTCTCCTTCCGCGGCCTGGTCGGCTTCGGTGAGCAGAACCTGGGCCTGACCGACGGGTGGCAGTACCTGGTTCCGTTCGGCCTGGACGGTGCCGCCATGTTCTGCTCGGTCCTCGCGGTGCGCGAGGCCAGCCACGGTGACGCCGCCCTCGGTTCCCGCATACTCGTGTGGACGTTCGCCGGTGCGGCCGCCTGGTTCAACTGGGTGCACGCGCCCAGGGGTCTCGGCCACGACGGCGCCCCGCAGTTCTTCGCCGGCATGTCCCTGTCTGCCGCGGTGCTCTTCGACCGCGCGCTGAAGCAGACCCGCCGTGCCGCGCTGCGCGAGCAGGGCCTCGTACCGCGTCCGCTGCCCCAGATCCGTGTCGTGCGCTGGCTGCGGGCCCCGCGTGAGACGTACAGGGCGTGGTCGCTGATGCTCCTGGAGGGCGTGCGCAGCCTCGACGAGGCCGTGGACGAGGTGCGCGAGGACAAGCGGATCAAGGAAGAGACCAGGACGCGCAAGCGCGAGCAGGAGCGTCTGGAGCGCGCCCACCTCAAGGCGATCAGCCGGGGCCACCGGGGTCTGCCCGGTCGTGGCGGCGGCGGTGGCGGCGGTGGCGGACGCCAGGTCGACACCACGGTGGAGCGTGTCCCGGCGGCCCAGGTGGCCTCGGACTCCGCCATATCCACGCCCGAGCAACTGCCCGTGCGTACGCGTCCCTCCCTCCAGCCGGTCCGCAACGGCGCTGACAAGTCGATCACGGTCGACCTCACCGCGGAGGACGACACCATGGCCCTGCCGCGGCTCGACTCCCTGGAGCGCAAGCTCAAGGACCTGGAGCAGCAGTTCGGCTGAGCCGGATGCGCGGTACGAGCGACACATCGGACAGGGGCGCGGCATCGAGCCGCGCCCCTGTCCGATGTCGAGGTCGGGTCAGGTCAGCCCGCCGTCGAGGTCGAACCACACCGCCTTGCCCACCCCGTGCGCCCGGACGCCCCAGGCGTCGGCGAGGGACTGGACGAGAAGAAGGCCGCGGCCGTTCGTGCTGTCGTCGGCGGGCGGCACCCTCGGCCTAGGCCTGCGTCCCACGAAGTCCCGTACCTCCACGTGCAGTCCGTCGGACGAGACGGTCGCGGTCAGCACCGCGTCATGGTCGGTGTGGATGATCGCGTTGGTGACCAGCTCGCTCGTCAGCAGCTCCGCTATCTCCGATTTTCCCGGCCGCCCCCATTGCCGCAGCAGTTCCCGCAGTGCCCTGCGGGCCTCGGGCACCGCCCTCAGGTCGGCCCGCCCGAGTCTGTGCCTGAGCTGTTCGGCGCCGGCCTTGTCCGCCGCGTCGCCGACCGTCTCCTCCACCTCTGCCGAGAAGGCCCCTGCCGCCGTGGGACCGCCCCCTCGCGCCTGCCTCTTCATGACCCCCGCCCACGCCCCGATGACTGATCCCCTCCTGCTCGAACACGTACACGGGGATCCATGCCCCGTCCGGATCGCGGCACTCATGTCGAATCGTCAACGACCGTCCGTACGCTTTCAAACGCACAGAGTCAAGCCAGCTGCCGGTACCGTGTGACAGCGCTTCCCGTCTCGTGAAACCACCGCACAGCCCTACGAACCCGTCGCCCCGCCCTTCTCCGGGCAACCCGGCGCGACCCCGCCCATGGACCCCAACTGCCCATGCGGGACTGCCGATCCAGCCGGATGCCAGCGGGACACGACTGGCGTGGGAGCGCCGCATACCCCGGCCGGGCCGGACCATTCCCTTCGATGATGTTGATTGGCCGGAATCGAGCGCTGGTACAGGCCAACTCGCGGCCCGGCACGGCTGATTGACGCCCCTCCCGGCCCGCCGGTGGACACCGTCAGGTCTCCCACACGGCGGCGGCCGTACGGTCGTCCGTGTACCCCTTGACCCTGACCTGGGCGTCGGCGAGGAAGGCGGCGAGTCCGGGCGGCTCGGCGGCTGTCCAGCGGGCCGCCAGATGCTCGGCGAGCGGTGGCTCCCCGCGCAACGGTTCGGCCAGACCGCCGGTGCACAGCAGCAGGACGTCGTCCTCGCGGGCCACGGAGGCGCGGAAGCGGAAGGGTTCGCGGGGCGGGGCGGGAGCGGGTTCGTACGGGCTCGGGGGTGTCGTGATGCCGAGGTCCATGGTGAGGCGGTCGCCGTCGGGGGTCTCGTGCGGCAGCGAGCCGAAGCCGACCACCGGGGCCCCGGGCGTGTCGGCGACCCGGGGCTCTATGTCCTGCCACTCGCCGCCCCGCAGCCGGAACAGGCCACCCGCGCCCACCCCGAAGAACACGCGTGTACGGCACCCCGGGTCGGCCGGAAGCAGCAGACAGCGCAGGCTCGCCGTGTACTCGTCCGGGTCGAGCCCCTGTTCCACGGCGCTGGCGCGGAGCTTGCCGAGGCTGCGGTCGGTGAGGCGGTGCAGCCCCGACTTCAGATCGCCTCGCCGGGCGGCCCGGATGTCCTCCACCAGCCGCACATGGCTCAGCCCGACGGCCCGGCCGATCCAACGGCACGCCTCGGCCGCCGCGCGGTGGGCTCCCGGGGTGGCCCGGGCACCGGTGGCCATGGCGACCAGGACGAGCGCCTGTTCGCCGAGGCCGAAGCGGGCGGTGAGAAGCGCGTCGCGGCGCGGCTCGCCCCGGTAGCGGGCGGAGTCCCCGCGCAGCGACGCGGCGCGCAGCGTGCACGCCCCGTAGCGCGCGCCGTCCAGCACCGTGTCCGCCACCAGGTCCCCCAGGTCCTCCGGGTCCGCGGGTGGCAACGCGGTCGGCTCCGCGTCGTAGGTGGGCGGGCCGGACCCCACGTACTCGACCCGCACCCGCCCGCTCTCCCCGACGAGCGACACCTCGTCCGCCTGGGGGGTGGGGAGGTCGAGCTGGGTGGAGGGCCGGGCGTCGGCCGGTTCGGGAGCCGGGGAGAGCCTTTCGCCGGGGCCGGAGGGTGGCTGCGCAGGGATGGGCGGCTGAGGCTGTGGCTGCTGGGGGCTCCGGGCGGGCGGCCGGCGCCATGGCATGGCCGCGCGGAAGCCCGGTGGTGTGGGCCTGGCTGGGAAGGTCAGGGGACCCGAGGGCTGGACCGACGGCGGCTCCCAGGGCGCGGGCTGCGGAGTGAGCCCACCGAGCCGGGGGTCCCGCACGGGCACGGAGGCCGACGGGTCGAGGGGCTGACGCGGGACGGAGGGGAAGGACGCCCGCAAAAGGGGCTCCGCGGACGAGGCGGAGCGGGGTCCCACAGAGGAAGCGGAGCCGGTGCCGGACGGCCGGCGAGGCCCGGCATCGGCAGCACCGTCGGGACCGGAAACCGACGCAGGTCGCGGCGGAACATCGGACGGCCCGGCACCGGGACCGGCCGGCCCACGTGAGCCGCCATCGTCCACAGACGACGCGCCCCCAGAACCGGACGGCGGACGCGGAGGTTCTGTGGGCGGCACGGCATCGGCCCCGGACGAGCCGCGGGAGCCGGCATCCATCGGCGATGCGGCAGCAGGGCTCGACGAAGGGCGCGGAGGGACTGCGGGCGGTGCGGGTACGGGGTCGGGAGGGGTGACCGGTCCGAAGGCCGGGGCGTCCCGACCGCTCAGGTCACGCCCGCCTCGGCCGTCACGCCCGCCCGGGGCATCGCGTCGGCCTTGGCCTTCGCGCCCGTCGAGGCCGCCCGGCGACTCCTGGGGCGGCACCCGGTGCGACGGCGCGCCGGGGGAGCCTTGAGGCGGCACCCGGTCCGAGAGGACGCCCGGGGGGCGGTTCGAGCCGTACGTGTCGGTGCGAGGGACGCCCGGCGGGGCCGTCCCGGTGTCCGAGGCGCCCTCCCTGCCCGGCCGGCCTTCGGAACCGCCCCCGCTCGGCCCACTCCCCGAGCCGGCCGTCCGGCTCGGCCCTCCTCCCGGCTCCCCTCTGGCAGCCGCCGTGCCCGGCACAGCCGCCCAGGCTCCCGACGTCCCCGGGACCGCTCCCCAGGCTCCCCGCGCATTCGGCGGCGCACCCGAGGCGCTCGACGCGTCCGCCGGACCCGTCGGCGTCGACGCACCCGGTTCACCCGGTTCACCCGGTTCACCCGGCATCCCGTCCCCGACCGTGTTCGCCGCGGAGGCGAAGCGGTCGTCGAGGGAATCGGCCGCCACCGAGGGGCCCGTGTCCCCGCTCGCGTCGTCGTACAACTGCCGCCACCAGTCGTCCTCGTGACCGGTCGGCCTCTCCCCCTGCTGGCTCATGCCCCTAATTGTCCACCTCGGGAGCCGTATGAAAACGGGGCATCCGGAAAATCGGGCCGCGCAGCCGACGGCCCGTCGGCGTGTCGGACTACATGCCGAACTCCGGTGCGAGACAAGGGAGCCGGGAGGAGTGCGGGAGACAGGGGACATTAGGGGGATAGGGGAAACGGAAATGCGGGGGATGCCGGAACCGGAGGGGAGTGCGGCGTCCAGGAGCGCGCCGCGGACCATTTCACGCGCGCTTCGGAGCACTTCGCGTTCGGGACCGCCGGGCGGTGCCACCCCCCACAGGAGAAACCGCCCGGCGGCGCCGGGTGGACCGGGGCGCGGTGCGGGCGCGTCGGCCGGTCGGCCGGTCGGCCCGAGTGTGCGGCACGTTGTTGGGATTCCGCTGTGGGACCCCGCCTGCCGACGGGACGCGCGGTGCGGTGATGATGGGCCGACGCGGAAGTGTGCCCAAGGGGCGCGGCGAGTGAGGGGCGGGGTCGCCGGATGCTGGGAGCGATCGGTCTCGACGAGACCCACGAGTCGGCGTACCGGGCCCTGGTGTCCGTGGGCGCCGCCGACGTACCGGACCTGGCGCGCCGGCTCACGCTCGGGGAGCACGACACCGAGCGCGCGCTGCGCCGACTGGAGCGGCACGGTCTCGCCGCCCAGTCGTCCGCGCGCCCAGGCCGGTGGGTCGCCGCGCCCCCTGGTGTGGCCCTGGGCGCCCTGCTCACCCAGCGGCGGCACGAGCTGGAGAAGGCCGAACTGACGGCGGCCCTGCTCGCCGAGGAGTACCGGGCGAGCGCGGCCGAGCCCGCGGCGCACGACCTGGTCGAGGTGGTGATCGGCTCGGCGGCCATAGCGCAGCGCTTCCTGCAACTCCAGCTCGGGGCCACGGAGGAGGTCTGCGCGATGGTCACCGGCGCTCCCATCGCGGTCTCGGGGCCGGAGAACAACCCCGCCGAGGAACAGACGACCGGTCGCGGCGTCGGTTACCGCGTGGTGGTGGAGCGGGCCGTCCTGGACGAGGACGCCGGCCTCACCGAGCTGTCGGCCGCGCTGGACCGGGAGGAGCGGGTGCGGGTCATGGACGAGGTGCCCACGAAGCTCGTCATCGCCGACCGGACGCTCGCCATGGTCCCGCTCACCACGCACACCGCCGAGCCCGCCGCGCTCGTCGTCCACGCGAGCGGTCTGCTGGAGCTGCTGTCGGGCCTGTTCGAGTCGGTCTGGCGGCAGGCACTCCCCCTGCGCCTGGGCTCCGGCCGGGTCACCGAGGACGTCCCGGACGCTCCCGACGACACCGATCTGGAGATCCTCTCCCTGCTGCTGGCCGGCATGACCGACGCGAGCGTCGCCAAACAGCTGGAGCTGGGCCTGCGGACGGTACAGCGCCGGGTGAAGCGCCTGATGGAGCTCGCCGGGGTGACGACCCGGCTGCAGCTGGGCTGGCACGCGTACGAGCGGGCCTGGGTGACCCGGGACTGACAGCACTGGCCTGCGCCTTCTCCCGCGGTCCGGCACTCTGGGCAGATGGGAGCGTGGGAACTCCTGCTGGTCGGGGTCGTACTGCTGCTCGGCCTGTGCGGAGTGCTGGTGCCCGGGATTCCGGGGTCCTGGCTCGTCTGGGCCGGGGTCATGTGGTGGGCGCTGGAGGACCCGCGGCCCATCGCGTGGTGGGTGCTGGTGGGCGCGACCACCGTGCTGCTCCTGTCCCGGGCGGTCCGCTGGAGCCTGCCGCCCCGGCGCCTGGCGGAGAGCGGCGCGACCCCCCGGATGGGCGTGTACGCGGGGGCCGGGGCCTTCCTCGGTTTCGTCCTGGTCCCCGTGCTCGGCGCGATCCCCGGTTTCGTCGGCGGCATCTACCTCTCCGAACGGCTCCGCCTGGGTCACCCCGGCGCGGCGCGGGCCGCGACCCGTACGGCGATGCGCTCGGGCGGTTCGAGCGTCCTGGCGGAGCTCTTCGCCTGCCTGGTGGTGACGGGGGCGTGGGTGGGCACGGTGTTCGGCGGCTGAACCGGCTGATCCTGGCAGCGACGGGTCGGGCCGCCGCGGCCAGGGCCTGTCGTCACATTCCCGTCCGCCCCGCGACGCCCGGCACGCCCTCCAGACCGAGGAGGAGACGCTTGCGGTCGAGGCCGCCGGCGTAGCCGGTGAGGGTGCCGTCCGAGCCGATCACCCGGTGGCAGGGGCGGACGATGAGGAGGGGGTTCGCGCCGATCGCGCCGCCCACGGCCCGCACGGCCGCGCGGGGTGCGCCGATCCGGGCGGCGACGGCCCCGTACGTGATGGTCGCGCCGTAGGGGACGTCGTCGAGCGCGGCCCAGACCCGGCGCCGGAACTCGGTGCCTTCCCCGCGCAACTCCAGCTGGAATTCCTTCCGCTCACCGGCGAAGTAGGCGGCGAGCTGTTCCTCGGCCGCCCGGAAGGGGGCCGGGTCGCGCAGCCAGCCCGGCAGCGGGACCCTGCCGCCCTTCTGCTCCGGTACGGAGAGGGAGGTGAGGGCGCCGGACTCGTCGGCGGTGAGGAGGAGTCGCCCGACGGGACTGTCGACGACGGTGTAGTAGGTCCGCTGCTCGGTGCTCACGACTGATCTCCCGGTTCCTGTGTCCGAAGATGTCTGAGGGCGTACGACCGCCAGGGCCGCCAGGTGTCCGGCACGGTCTCGCCCGGGGGTCCCACGTCGGGGTCGCCGAGCGCGCGGGTGCGGATCACGGCGGCGGTACGGGCGTCCAGGCCCGGCAGCGCGAGCAGGGCCGTCGCGGCGGCGTCCCGGTCGGCGCCGACGTCGAGGCGGCAGGTGCCGTCGGTGAGGGCGGTGGCGAGGGCGCCGAGCGGACCGCCCGCGTCGGCCAGTGCCGCGGGTTCGGGGAACAGGTGCGTCAGCGTCCCCTGCGGGGCGTCCAGCCGCTTGCCGTACGCCTGTACGAGCGGTGCCGCATCGGCGTGGCCCACGAGCGCGCGTACGGCGTACTCCTCCGGGTCGGCCGTGCCCGGCGAGCGCAGCCCCGGTCTGGCGGCGACGAGCGGGGCGAGGCGGGGGTCCTCGCCGAGGCGCTCGTCCACGGCGTACGGGTCGGCGTCCAGGTCGAACAGCCGCCGCAGCCGCTGCACGGCGGTGGTGAGGTCGCGGGGGTCGGTGAGATGGAGCCGGGCGTCGAGCCAGCCGCCGGAACGGCCGGTGGGGCGGCCCCCCGGTCGTTCGTCGACCTCGGCGATCCCGGTGCCGTACGGGAGACGGAGGGTGCGCCGGTACGTGCGGTGGCCTGGTTCGCCGGTCGTCTCCTCGACGCCGGTGACGGCTTCGGCGGCCAGGACGTCAAAGAGGGCGGTGGACTGGTACGGGCCCCGGTACGCGAGCCGGAGCGGTATTCCGGCCGTCCGCGGGCCGGCGGGCCTCCGGGGTGCGCCGGCGCGCAGGGCGCTGGGTGTCATGGCGTAGACCGCCCTGATCGTGTCGTTGAACTGGCGCACGCTGGCGAAGCCGGACGCGAAGGCGATCTCGGTGACCGGGAGGGTGGTGGTCCGCAGCAGGACGCGGGCGGTGTGCGCCCGCTGGGCGCGGGCCAGGGCGACGGGCCCGGCGCCGACCTCGGCGGTGAGCTGCCGCTGGACCTGCCGTGCGCTGTAGCCCAGCCGCACGGCCAGCCCGGCGACGCCCTCCCGGTCCACGACGCCGTCCCCGATGAGCCGCATGGCGCGGCCCACCGAGTCCGCGCGCACGTTCCACTCGGCCGAACCGGGCACGGCGTCCGGCCGGCAGCGTCGGCAGGCACGGAATCCGGCGGCCTGCGCGGCGGCCGCGGTCGCGTAGAAGCGGACGTTCTCCCGTTTCGGCGTCACCGCCGGGCAGCTCGGCCGGCAGTAGATCCCGGTCGTCCCGACGGCGAAGAAGAACTCCCCGTCGAACCGGCCGTCCCTGCTCCGCACGGCCTCGTACCTGGTGTCTTCGTCCTTCATGCCCTCAAGTGTCGACGACGCGCACGCGCCGGGCTGGCGAATTTCGGACACGGCGCTGTTCCCCGCGCCCAAGGGGGCGCGGGGAACAGCGCGATCAGCCCCCACTCACCCGCGGCCGAAGATCAGCGGTGCCCACCCCTCTTCGCCTCCATCGCCGCGCGCCCCTGCGCACCCCGCCGCTTCCACTCCTTGCGGATCTCCGCCCGCAGCCGCGCGTCGCTCTTGGCGACGATGCGCTGATTCTCGCGGAGCAGCTTGCGGTAGCTGTCGAGCCGCCGCTCGGGCAGTTCACCGGACTCGACGGCGCCGAGGACCGCGCAGCCGGGCTCGGCGAGGTGCGCGCAGTCGTGGAAGCGGCAGTCCGCGGCCAGTTCCTCGATCTCGGCGAAGACCTGCCCGACCCCGGTCTCGGCGTCCCAGAGGCCGACCCCGCGCAGTCCGGGGGTGTCGATGAGGACTCCGCCGCCGGGCAGGGCGAGCAGGTTGCGGGTGGTCGTGGTGTGCCGTCCCTTGCCGTCCACGTCGCGGGTGGCCTGGACGTCCATGACGTCGTCGCCGAGCAGGGCGTTGGCGAGGGTCGACTTGCCGGCGCCGGACTGTCCGAGGAGCACGGAGGTGCCGCCGGAGATCACCGCCGCTAGGACGTCGAGGCCCTCGCCGTGGGTGGAGCTGACCGTCAGCACGGGAACGCCGGGCGCGGTGGTCTCCACGTCCTGCACGAGGTGCCCCAGTGTGACGGCGTCCGGCACGAGGTCGGCCTTGGTGAGCACGACCACGGGCTGGGCCCCGGACTCCCAGGCCAGCGCGAGGAACCGTTCGACACGGCCGAGGTCGAGTTCCACGGCGAGCGACACCGCGACGACCGCGTGGTCGACGTTGGCGGCGAGGATCTGTCCCTCGGCGCGCTTGGAGGAGGTGGAGCGGACGAAGGCGCTGCGGCGCGGCAGGTACGTGCGGACGTACCGGGGGTCGCCCGCGGGTTCCACGGCGACCCAGTCGCCCGTGCAGACGACCCGCATGGGGTCGTGGGGGGTGACGAACGCCGTGTCGGCCCGCAGCGGACCGTCCGCGGTGACGACGTCGCACTGCCCGCGGTCGACACGCACGACCCGCCCGGCGATCAGGCCCTCGGCGTCGTACGGGGCGAAGGCGTCCGCCCAGGAGGTGTCCCAGCCGTACGGGACGAGGGGGTGGGAGGAGGAGGACGACAGGGACGAGCCCGGGAAAGAGGAGAGAGACAAGGGTGACCCTTCACAGGGGTGGCCCGGCGGCGTCCGCGGACGCGAGAGAAGAGAGAAGTCAGCCGGCGGCCACGGAGGTGGACTGGATGGATTCCTGGATGCGGGTAGCGCCCATCGCAGTGACAGCCATCGGTCGACACCTCCTGTCTCACTCGTTGTGGCGACGGCGGCCGGAACAGCCGCCGTGCTCGGTGATCTCACCCTAGCGGGGGCCCGTGGGCCCCCGTCAATCGAATTTCCGCGCCGCGTTCCGTGCCTCGTGCGTCGCGTTCCGCGCTCAGCCCGCCCGGTCGCACTTCTTCCCGTTGAGCGTGAAGTCCACGGGGGCGGGGTTGTCGTAGCCCTCCCAGATTCCGAGGAAGCCGACGCCGAAGGTGCCGCCGGCGGCGACGGTCTTGTTGTAGTCGGCGGAGGTGGCGGTGACCTTGGTGCCCTCCTGGTCGAAGGTGCCGTCCCACATCTGGGTGACGCGCTGGTCGGCCGCGTAGGTCCAGGCGATGTGCCAGCCGTCGAGGGCCTCGGTGGAGGTGACGGTGACGGTGCCCTGGAAGCCGCCGGGCCATTCGTTGACGACCTGGTAGCGGACGTGGCAGGTGGCCTCGGAGGACTTGCCGGGGTCCACGGGCTGATGGGTGACCCGGGCGGGCGTCGAGGCGTCGCCCTGGGGTTCCTCGTTGCTGTTGCCGCCGCCCTTGCCCTCGCCCTTCTCGTCGTCCGTGTCGCCGGAACCGGTCTCGCCGGGCCGCGACGTGCTCTGCAGCTCCGACGACCCGCCGTCGGACGGGGCGCCGGTCACCGGGAACCTCGGGTCCTGCTGCACCACCGACGAGTCCCGGGCGGACGAGCCCTCGGCGACGGTCTCGTCGTCGCCGAACGGCATGAGGGAGACCGCGAGCGCCAGCAAGGATACGAGGCCGGCTCCGACGAGCACCCCGTTGCGGCTGAACCGGGGCTTCGCCTCCCTGCCCGGTGAGAGTCCCCGGTCGGTGCCGGTGGAGTCCGCGCGCCCGGGGAGCAGTCCGGCATCGGCAGCGCGGCGGCGGCGCTCCAGGTAGGCGAGTCCGCTCCAGCCGATCACACCGTTGGCGAGGGCGGCGGGCAGTCCGCCGCCGTGCAGGCCGAGGCAGGCCGCGGCCTCGGCGCACTGCACGCAGGTGGCGAGGTGGCGGGAGAGGTCCTCGGGGGTGTCGGTGCCGGGCGAGCGGGTGACCGCGTCCAGCAGCCGGGCGTAGGTGCGGCAGTCGGCGTGCAGGGGCGCGTCGAGCTGACCGCGGTGGCAGCGGTCCCGGAACAGCGCCCGCACCTGGTCGAGTTCGGTGCTCGCGACCGCCGGGTCGAGGCCGAGCCGGCGGGCCACCGAGCCCAGCGGCAGCGACTCGACCTCGGCGAGCCACAGCAGGGCCGCGTCTGGTTCCTGCATGTCCCGCAGGGCACGCAGGGCGAGAGGCCGGTACAGCGGCGGGCCGGTGTACCGGGCGGCCTTGTCCGAGTTGAGCCAGAGGCGCAGCTCGGGGTCGAGCCGGTGGCCCTGGCCGCCCGCCTCCCAGGCGGCGGCGCTGGTCCTGACCCAGGTCAGGAGGAACGGTATTCGAGGCAGGCGCAGGGCACGCCGACCGGCACCGCGGTCGGCCCCCGCCTCGTGCTCCAGGGCGTGTGCCTCGTGCATGCCGTTCGTGAAGGCCTCGGTGGCCAGTTGGGTCGCCGCGGCCGACCCGGACGTGCACAGGTCGGCGTACGACAGGACCGCGTCCCAGCACTCCGAGAACAGCGCGGCCTCGGCGGCGTCCTGGGGCTTCGGCAGGTCGGGCATGGGTCTCCTGCATCCAACAGAGCGAGGGGGGAAGTGGGCAAAAGTAGTCAACTGCCCTTTAAATCCAAGGGAGTTGGGGGGACCACCTTGCGATGGCCCAGAGCTTTTCACGCTTCCCACACAACTGACAAGCTACGTCTTCAAACGTGGTTACCAGTGGTCACACTGTTGAGTTGTACGCACGCCGTCCCCGATCGACTCAACCGCCTCAGGAATTACCAGTAGTTACTCGGCGGAAACCTCCTCGACGGCCGGGAGGCTGTCCATGAAGGAGCTGACGGAGAAGACGGCACGGCCGGGTCCGGGCGGGCCGTATCCGGGCGGCGACGACAGCCCGAACTCGTCCATCGTGGCGCGGTAGGCCTGCAGCAGCCGGATGTGGTACTCCAGCGGCGCGCCCTGCGGGTTGGCCTTGCCGAGCGGGGTGGTGGGCTCCGGGCACCACGTGGTGAAGCGGGGCGTGATGCCCTGCGACATGAAGAAACGCAGACCCTCGGTGGTCGAGGCGATCGCCTCGTCGACCGTCTTGAACCCGAAGGGCTCGGCCATCTCCACGCCCGCCACGAAGTTGGGGATCACGTTGCGCGCGCCGAAGACACCGGCCGAGTCCAGGATCCGCTTGTGCCACTCGTCGCGGCCGACGTACCGCTCCTTGCCGGGGCAGTACATCTTGAACAGGTACTCGTCCCACACCTCGTAGTTGGGGTGGTAGATCTTCACGCCGTAGTCGTGGAAACGCTTGACGTCGTCCAGCGGCAGCGCCTGCGCGACGACCTTCCCGATCCAGCGGTCCGGGAAGCGCTCCTCGATGGCCTTGGCGTAGTGGCCGTAGAAGTCGGCCTCGTCGCGGCCCGCGACCGTCTTGGTGATGGCGCCGCCGGTGAGCGTGTACGCGGTGGACGTCTTCGCCGTGTCGTACCGGTCGATGATCTCCAGGGCTTCGAGGACCTCGTCGACGTCCTTCACACCCGTGTACGGCCGGCCCGCCGCCTTGTGCTGGCGCCAGTTGTGGTTGATGTCGCAGTACTGGCACTCCTCCTTGGCGCCGAAGTACTGGCAGACGCGGAAGACGGTGAGATAGATCAGGTAGCCCCACTGGATGGTGGGGGCCACCTCCATCACGGACTTTCCGTTGGAGAGGGTGTGCTTGTAGTACTCCGGCATGGGCGGGACGCCGACGTCCGCAATGCGCTTGCCGTCGAGGTACAGGCCGAGGAGGCCGTCCTCGTCGGACGCCACCCGGTAGGGCGAGGACGGGTTGACCCGTACGGAGACGACCGTGCGCCGCAGGTCGTACGGGCCGCCGGTGAGGATGATCTCCTCCGGCGGGCGGCGCAGGGCGGCCTCGCCGAGCTCGGGGAGGGTGCCGTGGTCGAAGGAGAAGATGAAGTACGACTTCGGCTTGACCTCGCCCTTCTCGTTGTCGCTCAGCGCGGAGGCGTCGAAGGCCACGCCGCCCCTGAGCAGGTCCTCCTTGAAGACGGCTTCCCGTGGCACGTGCGGGAACCTCTCCATCAGGTCCTCCACCAGTGCGGTGCGGCTGCCATCCATCCCGTTGTCTCCTCGCTCCCGACGACGCGCGGGGGTCGCCCGCGCGCATTCCCCACGGTATGCCTCCGGCGGTCGGGCGGAGGGGGTGGGGGGTGGTTCGGGGCGTGGCGCCTTCCAGCTCGGGGAGGTAGGGGTGCGTCGGCGGGTGGGGGTGGGGGTGCGAGTAGGTGAGGTACAGGAATCCCGGTGAGAACGATCATGGTCGTCTAGCACACGCGATCGGCAGGTGCGGGGGTTCGGAGGAAGATCCTCGATCGCTGCCGGACGCGGCGAGCGCCGCGAACGAGTTCCTCGGCATGATCGCCAACTGCGTCCTGTGGCCCCGCATGCTGCTGACCGACTGCAACCCCGCAGCCTCCGACATCCACGACGCCGTCGAACAGACCGTCCAGACCATGCTCGCCAGGTACCCCCCCCCCCCGACCTGCCGGCCTGACCCGAAGCCGTTGAACGTTGGTATCGTGGCCGTACCCGCCCACCGCCTCAGGCCAACCGCCGCAGATCCTCCAGATACCGCAGGACGGCCGCGACACGGCGGTCCACCTGGTCCATCGGGGACAGGTCGAGTTTCGCGAAAATGCTGCGGATGTGCTTGTGGACGGCGCCGTCGGTGACGACGAGCCTCTCGGCGATGGCAGAGTTGCCCAGCCCTTCGGCCATCAGGGCGAGTACGTCCCGTTCGCGAGGGCTGAGCCGTTCCAAGCGGGTGTCCTGGCGGGAGCGGGTGAAGAGCTGGGAGACGACCTCCGGGTCGATGGCGGTGCCGCCACCGGCGACGCGGCGGAGCGCATCCATGAACTCCTCGACGCGGCCGACACGTTCCTTGAGCAGGTAGCCGAGGCCGTTCACCCCGTTGCCGAGCAGTTCGGTGGCGAAGCTCTGCTCGACGTACGCGGACAGCACGAGCACGGCGAGGTCGGGCCGTCGGCGCCGGGCCTCGACCGCGGCGACGATCCCCTCGTCGGTATGGGTCGGCGGCATCCGTACGTCCAGGATGGCGACGTCCGGCTTGTGTACGTCGATGGCATCCAGCGCCTCGTCGGGGTTCCCCGCAGTGGCCACCACGTCGAGCCCCTCGGCACGCAGCAGCAGGCCGAGCCCCTCGCGGAGCAGGGCGTCGTCCTCAGCTATCACAATCCGCACGTCAGGCTCCACAGCTCGGATTCCGCAGGTCGGGCTTCGGCCGTCACATTCCACAGGGAAGATCCACAGTCAGGACGGTCGGGCCACCGGGCGGACTGGTCACGGTCAGGGCGCCGTCGTGCGCGGCAATCCGGCGACGGATGCCGGCGAGCCCGGAGCCGCCGATCCCTTCACCGGCGCCGACGGCCCGGGGGGTGACCCCGGCGCCGCCCTTTCCGTCGTCCTCGACCGAAAGCCGGAGCCGGCCCCGGCCGCCGCGTGCCGTGACGACGGCGTGCCGGGCGCCGCTGTGCTTGGCGATGTTGGTGAGGGCCTCGGCGACGACGAAGTAGGCGGTCGCCTCGACGGAGGCGGCGCAGCGCTCGGGCACGTCCACGTCGATCCGGCAGGGCACAGCGCAGTCCGCGGCGAGCCCGGAGAGCGCACCCGCGAGGCCCCGGTCGGCCAGCACCGGCGGCAGGATGCCGCGGGCGACGGTACGCAGTTCGGCCAGCGCCTGTTCGGCTGCGGACTGGGCACGTTCGAGGAGTTCGTCGGCGCCCGCCGGGTCGCGGGCCACCATGCGACGGGACGCCCCGATCAGTACGGCGACGGAGACGAGCCGGTTCTGCGCGCCGTCGTGCAACGAGCGTTCGATGCGGCGCAGTTCGGTGGCGTGGGCGTCCAGGGCGGCGGCACGAGTGGCGGTCAGTTCCGCGACACGCAGGGAGAGGTCCGCGTCAGGGCCGGCTGACAGGAGCCGCCGGCCGGGGCCCGACTGGAGCCGTGCCATACCGGGCCCCAGGCCCAGAATGATGGCGACCCAGCCCACCCCCAGGAGCATCACGGCGAAGGCATCCAGCCAGGTGCGCGCGTGCCCGATGCCCACGGAGGTGGCGGTCGCGCCGTCGGGCATGAGCGTCCAGTACAGCGGGAACCCGGTGTCCCGCACGGCGAGGACCGGCAGCACGACGCCAAGCAGTCCGAGCAGCGTCCCTACAGTCGAGTGCCGTACCAGCCAACCCAGTTCGCGGCGGGTGGTGGGGTCGACGAGCGCGGCCCGCAGCCGCTCGGGCGGGGGCTCGGGGGCGGCGACCTCGGGCCCCCAGCGGTTGAGTCGAGCCCGTTCCCGGCCCGCCAGGGCATGCAGGGTGCGCAGGAGCGCGGGCGCCGTCACCAGGCCGACACCCACGACGCCGGTCGCTGCGGCGAGCGTCAGGCACAGCAGCAACAGCAGGGCGAGCAGCGCCGTGTTGAGCCCGGACGCGAGCTGGGCGATCGCCTGGCCGGCGGCGCTCAGGGTCCGTAGCGCGATGTCCTTGAGGCTCTCGCGGCTGTCGAGTCGCTCCACCGCTCCACCGCCTGCCCCGCTCGTGCCCGTCGTCATACGAACGACCCTATGCCGTCGCCGAGTTCGACGGCATCCGGGCGGCGAGGAAGTACAGCCTGCTGTACCCCGAACCGGGCGGGCTGCGGGATCGGCCGCCGGGGGTGCTGATCCATAGCGTCGGTGACAACGACGGAACCACCCCACGAGACACCG
Source organism: Streptomyces sp. 11x1 (assembly GCF_032598905.1). Lineage (NCBI taxonomy): Bacteria > Bacillati > Actinomycetota > Actinomycetes > Kitasatosporales > Streptomycetaceae > Streptomyces > Streptomyces sp. 11x1. Next base: position 2,209,571 of record NZ_CP122458.1, read on the forward strand.
GGAGCAGCCCATGCAGCACACGACAACCCCCGATCCCGCCGACCGGCTCGGCTCCGGGGACATCGCCCGCGCTCTCCTGTGGACGGTGTTGGTGGCCAGTGCGCTCGCCAACATGGCGGCCTCCTTCGGTGACGCCGACACCTGGGTGCACCTGGTGTGCGGCGCGGTCACCGTCCTGTGCGTGGGCACGCTCGTCGTACGGAACCTGCGGGGCCGGCGATGAACACCGCCCCCGCCATCGCCCTGGAGGGCGTCAGCAAGGCGTATCCGGGCGGCGTACGCGCACTCAACGACGTTTCGTTGACCGTGGAACACGGCACCTTCCTGGCCGTGATGGGGCCCTCGGGCTCCGGCAAGAGCACACTGATGCACTGCGCCGCCGGGCTCGACTCCCCGACGTCGGGCAGCGTCCGCATCGACGGTCACGAGATCGCGGGGCTGGACGAAACCCGCCGTACCCGACTCCGCCGGGATCGCGTCGGGTTCGTGTTCCAGGCGTACAACCTGATCCCCTCCCTCTCCGTCGAGGACAACATCACGCTGCCGCTGCGGCTGGCCGGACGTAAGGCGGACGGCGACTGGCTGCGGACGCTGGTGGAGCGGGTCGGTCTGGCCGACCGGCTGAACCACCGGCCTGCGGAGCTCTCCGGCGGCCAGCAGCAACGAGCGGCCGTGGTGCGGGCGTTGGTGGCGAGACCCGCCGTCGTGTTCGCCGACGAACCGACCGGCGCGCTCGACCTGCGCAGCGCGCACGGGGTTCTCGACCTGCTGCGCGATCTCGTCGCCGACCTGCGCCAGACGGTGGTGATGGTCACCCACGATCCGGCCGCCGCGGCCCGTGCGCATCAGGTGCTGGTGATGGCGGACGGCCGGGCGGTCGAGGCCCTGAAGGCACCGACCGCCCCCGAACTGGCGAGCCGCATGGTCGCTTTGGGAGAGGTCTGAACCGTGTTGCGTCTCGCGCTACAGATGGTCGGACACCGCGTCACGGCGCTGATCGCCGTGGCCTGCGCGGTCCTCGGGGGTGCGGCACTGATCACCGCCACCGGTGTCCTGGCCGAGTCCGGCCTCCGCTCCCACCTGCCCGCCGGACGGCTGGCGGCCGCGTCCGTCGTGGTCGCGGCCGACCAGGAGTTCCACCCGGCCGGAGCCCTGCCGCTCGCGCTCCCGGAACGCCGCAGGATACCGGCCGAGCTGGTCGGCGAACTGGGCCGGCTGCCCGGCGTCACCGCGGCGGTCGGCGACATCGGTTTTCCCGCCGCCCTCCTCGACGCCCGCGGACAGGTCGTACCAGGCGACGATCCCCAGGCGGCGGGGCACGGCTGGTCCTCGACGAAGCTGCTGGCGAACGTGCGCGTCACCGGCAGCGAACCGAACGCCTCCGACGAGATCGCCGTGGGCGGTGCCCTCGCCGCGGCGGCGGGCGTCGAGCCGGGCGACACGGTCCAGGTCGCCGTCCAGGCCCGCCCGGCCACCGGCTATCGCGTCTCGGCGGTGATCGACGCGCCGGGCGCGGGCGTCTACTTCGCGGACGAGACGGCCGTAGTCGTGTCCGGTCTGTCCGGTCGCGTCGACCTGGTGGGCCTGCGCACCGCGCCCGGCGCCGAGGAGAAGGTGGCCTCCGAGGTCCGTACGAAGCTGAAGGGCACCGGACTCCTCACCGTCACAGGTGCCGAGCGGGGCGACACGGTCGCGCCCGGCGTCGGCGCGTCCCGTGCGTTGCTCGTGCTGCTCGCCGGTTCGCTCTCCGGGATCGTCGTGCTGATCACCGGGTTCGTGATGGCGAGCGCGCTGGCCGTGTCGATCGCCGGGCAGCGTCGCGACCTCGCGCTGATGCGGGCCGTCGGCGCAGCCCCGGGGCAGATACGCAGGCTGGCCGCCACGCAGTCCACCCTTGTCACCGCCGTGGCCGTGGCACCCGGCGCGGGACTCGGCTATCTGCTCGCCGGGCAGTTCCGTGAGCTCCTCGCGGACCGCGGGGTCGTACCGGACGAACTCCCCCTCGTCTTCAGCCCGTTGCCCGCTCTCGCGGCGGTCCTCCTGCTACTCCTGACTGTCCAGGCGTCGGCCCGCTGCTCGGCCTGGCGCACCTCGCGGATGCCGGCCACCGAGGCGGTCGCGGAATCGCGCAGCGAGCCGCGTGAGCCGTCACGGACCCGGACGCGCATCGGAGTGCTCCTCATCGTCGCAGCGACGGCCATGTCGGCCCTGCCGCTGTTCCTGCGCACGGTCGTCGGCGCCGCAGCCACCTCGATCGCCGGCATCGTCGGGGCGATCGGCCTGGCCCTGGCGGGCCCGGCGCTGGTGCGGGGTGTCGGTGCCGTGGCGGCGCGGGCGACGCGCCACGGCAGATACGCGCCGACCTGGCTGGCGATGGCCAACCTCCGCGCCTACGCCCTGCGCAACGCGGGGATCGTGTCCGCCCTGGCGATGGCGGTCGTGTTCGTGCTGACATACACCTTCACCCAGACCACCGTGCTGGCCGCCACCGACCATGACACCCGCACCGGAACCCTGGCCGAACTGCGCCTGACCGCACCGGGGTTGGGTGGACTGCATGCCGACACGCTCGCCGCTGTACAGAAGACGGCCGGTGTACGGGCCGCCGCCCCCGTCAACACGACGACCGCGGTGTGGGAGTACGAGGCATTCGGCGACAAGGTGGCCGAGGCAGGTTCAGCGACGATCCTCACCCCGGACGCGGCGGGCGTCCTCGACCTCGATGTGCGGGAGGGCGACCTGGACCGTCTGACCGGCGCGACAGTCGCCGTCAGCAGTGATGTCGCCCGTTCGCGCTCCGCGACGGTGGGCCACCGGGTGAGCCTGGTCCTCGGCGACGGGGCACGGGTCGTCGCCGAGGTAGTCGCCGTGTACGGCCGTGGGCTCGGTTTCGGGACGGTCGTGCTCTCCCACGACCTGGTCGCCGGGCACACCACGACGGCACTCGACCAGTCCCTCCTGATTCGCACGGACGGCACGGCGACGGCCCGACAGAATGTGACGGATCTCGCCGCATCCCGTCCCGGCCTGGTTCTCGCACCCGCGAGCCTTCCTTCCACAGGCAGCCTCAAGGACGCCCCGCCCGAGGTGTGGATCAACCTCGCCACCATCGTCGTCCTGCTCGTCTACCTCCTGATGAGCATCGCCAACAAGCTGGTCGCAGCCACCGCCCAGCGCCGGGTCGAACTGGGCGCCCTCCGCCTCAACGGCACCACACCCCGGCAGATCCGCGCGATGATGCGGCGCGAGGCCGCGGTGACCGCCGCGACCGCACTCACCACCGCCCTGCTGCTCTCCGCGGTCCCCTTGGCCCTCCTGGGCCAGGGCTTCCTCGGCCGCCCCTGGCCCGCGGGCCCTGTCTGGCTGCTGCCCGCCCTCGCCGTCATGGTCACCGCCACCGCCTTCCTGACCATCGAACTCCCGACCCGCCAGGCGTTGCGGACGGCACCCGCGGAGGCGATTCGGGCCCACTGACGTCCATTCCCAGAACGAGTGCAGCCCGCCGGTGACCGCGTCGGCGGGCTCTGCCCGACCGCCGGTCCCGCAACATGCCCGGCGGCCACATGCGCACCCACCGAGTTGACCTCTCCGTACGAGGAACGGGCGCACCGCCTCGGCTCCGGATTCGTCATGCGCATCCGGCCCGCCCATCCCGTGTGCTGTGGCTCTACGGCCAACTCGGTGTCCCCACGCAGGATTCGGGGACGAACATGCCGTGCGGTGCGAGGGCCCGAAGACACCGCCGGGTCCGACGATGCACAGGTCATCGGCCCGCGCCGTCCGGTCCGCGCCCGCATCACCGGGCCCGGCAGCGACACCGACCCGGCGCTGATGGAACGGCTCACCGCGCAGGTCCTCGACGGCGACACCGTGCTGGACGACCTGGCCCGCCAGGCCGAGGACGGGTCCGACGACATGGTGGCCCAGCTGCTCGCACAGGCCCGGAACGACGACCGGCAGGAGAAGCCCAGCAAGATCAATCTCACCGGGATTTCCTGTACCTCAACTACTCACACCCGGGGTCAAGGGGCGCGCCCGGAGTCATAGGGGCGCGGGGAACTACGCGACAAGCCCCCACTGGAGCGGAGGCTCGAAGGCTCGGGTGCGCCTCGCGTGGGTCAGCAGTCGCGCAGCGGGTTCGTCTCGCTGTAGATGGCGGTGTCCTTCATCCAGCCGGGCTGGCCGTTGTCGGTGACGGTCCTGAGCCAGCGGGTCGGGTGCGGCCCGCCCGCCCAGGCCTGGTTGTCGAGCTTGCAGTAGAACCAGCTCGGGTTGGTGTTCATGGTCCCGACGGCCTGGTTCGGGTTGGGGTAGAGGCGGTTGCTGCCGACCGATCCGTACACCGGGGCACCGGAGACGTTGTTGCACCACCACCTGATGCAGTCCTCGTGCCGCCGGCAGTTGGTCGCGGCGGACGCGGACGGCGCCGCGAGGGTGGTGCCGAGCGCGGCGGCCAGGCCGGCGGTGACGACCAGCCATCGAAACCTCATGGACGTGGTCCTTTCCTCAGCACGTGCGTGTCCCGCACCGAAGCCTGCCAACTCACGAGGAACGGTCGCGCCCCCTTTCGACCAGGGTCGAAAGCCGCTGGTGAGAGCTTTGTGGCCACCAGCCGGGGCCTGGCCGCGCCACTCAGTGACGCGGCCCCAGGGGCCGGCGCTCACGCCGTCCGCTCCAGCACCCCCCGGTCGAGCGCGTGCGCCAACTCCTCCCCGGCGGCCAGTCGTTCCGCCTCCTCCGTGACCGCGAGGCCGAGGCGGGCGACCTCGTTGCCCTGGGAGCCCGCCAGGTGCGGGGTGACGAAGGCGTTCGGGAGGTCGAGCAGGGGCGAGTCGGCGGGCAGCGGCTCGGGGTCGGTGACGTCGAGGATCGCGGAGAGGCGGCCGGCGCGCAGCTCGTCGACGAGGGCGTCGTGGTCGACGAGGGCGCCGCGCGCGGTGTTGATCAGGGCGGCCCCGTCGGGCATCAGGGACAGGGCGCGGCGGTCGATCAGGCGGTGGGTCTCCGGGGTGTCGGGGGCGTGCACGGTGACGATGTCCGAGGTGCGCAGCAGGTCGTCGAGCGGGAGCAGGGGGACGCCGAGGGCGGTGGCCCCGGCCTCGTCGACGTAGGGGTCGGTGAGGCTCACCCGCAGGTCGAAGGGGCGGAGCAGTTCGATGACGCGGCGGCCGATGCGGGAGGCGCCGATGACGCCGACGCGGCGGCCGTGGTTGCCGATGCCGGGGACGAACCCCCAGCCCGGCGAGACGCGCTCGGCGCGCAGGCGTTCGCGGCTGCCGAGGATGTCCTTGCCGGCGAGCAGGATCATGGCCAGCGTGTATTCGGCGACGGGCAGGGCGTTGGCGGTGGCGGCCGTGGAGACGGTGATGCCGCGTTCCCAGACGGCCGGGGTGACGAATCCCTTCACCGAGCCCGCCGAGTGCAGCACCGCGCGGAGCTTCGGCGCCGCGTCGAGGACCGTCGCGTCGATGCGGGGGCAGCCCCAGCCGGTGACCAGCGCCTCGGCCTCCGCCAGCGCCGACCGGACCTGGGGATCGGCGAAGTCCTCGGCGATCAGGGCCGGGTCGATGTCCACGGTCGCCCTCAGCCGGGCCAGCACGTCCGGCGGGAAGACCTGCGGAACGTTCTCGGCCGTCATGGCGAACAGTGCGCGGGGACGCTCGGGCAAGGAAGGACCTTCCGGCTGGGAGGGCTGGGCGGACTGGGAGGGCCGGGAGGGGCCGGGAGGCGCTGGGAGAGGGCGAGGTCAGGGGACAGTAAGCGGTCTCTACGGTAGGCAGGGGGTCGTGGGGAGGTCAATGAACCGGCAGCGGCGCGGGGCGGAGAGGATGGCCTCGACAGCTACGGCCAGCGGAGGACATCAGGCATGACGACCGAGACCATCACGAACTGGGCCGGGAACATCACGTACACCGCCGGGGAGCTGCACCGGCCCGGGTCCGTGGACGCGCTGCGGGCCCTGGTCGCGGGCAGCGAAAAGGTGCGGGTGCTGGGCAGCGGCCACTCGTTCAACGAGATCGCGGAGCCGGGACCCGGGGGCGTACTGCTGTCCCTGACCGGGCTGGCCCCGGAGATCGAGGTGGACACGGCGGCCCGGACCGTACGCGTCGGCGGCGGTGTCCGCTACGCGGAGCTGGCCCGCGCGGTGCACGCCCACGGTCTCGCCCTGCACAACATGGCCTCCCTGCCGCACATCTCCGTCGCGGGCTCGGTGGCCACCGGTACGCACGGCTCGGGCGACGCGAACGGCCCGCTCGCGTCGGCGGTGCGCGCGGTCGAGCTGGTCACGGCGGACGGCACCACGCTGACGCTCGCGCGCGGCGACGACCGTTTCGGCGGGGCGGTGACCTCGCTCGGAGCGCTCGGCGTGGTCACCGCACTCACCCTCGACCTGGAACCGGCCTTCGAGGTCGGCCAGCGGGTCTACGGTGAACTCCCGCTGGCGGGGCTGGACTTCGCGGCCGTGTCGGGGGCGGCGTACAGCGTCAGTCTCTTCACCCGCTGGCGGCACTCCGGCTTCGACCAGGCATGGGTCAAGCAGCGCATGGACCGGGCCGCCACGGACTTCCCGTGGGCGGCGCCCGCGACGGAGGCGATGCATCCGGTGCCGGGGATGCCGGCGGTGAACTGCACCGAGCAGTTCGGGGTGCCCGGCCCGTGGCACGAGCGGCTGCCGCACTTCCGGGCCGAGTTCACGCCGAGCAGCGGGGACGAGTTGCAGTCCGAGTATCTGCTGCCGCGCTCGTTCGCCGGGGAGGCGCTGCGGGCGCTGGACGGGATCCGGCATGTCGTCGCGCCGGTGCTCCAGGTGTGCGAGGTGCGTACGGTCGCCGCCGACGAGCAGTGGCTGAGTCCCGCCCACGGCCGGGACACGGTCGCGCTCCACTTCACCTGGATCGCGGACCCGGCGCCCGTGCTGCCCGTGGTCCGGCGGGTCGAGGAGGTGCTCGCGCCGTTCGAGGCCCGGCCGCACTGGGGCAAGGTGTTCACGGTCCCGGCGGCGGAGCTGCGGGCGCTGTACCCCCGGCTGGGTGATTTCCGGGCGTCGGCCGAAGTCCTGGACCCGGCGGGCAAGTTCCGCAACGCCTTCGTACGGGAGGTGCTCGGCGAGTGAGTCGAGCGAGTCACCGAGGGACTTTGTAAACCCCCTTTCTTAACCCCTTGTAGAAAGTCCCTCCTCGCCATAACCTTGGCGCCGCGCCGGGGCACTAGGCCTCGTCATGGCCTGGAGGGATCGAGGGGATCATGTCGTCGGTGAAGCGCACCTCACGCGACATCCGCACCGCGAACCGCTACGAGGTGCTGCGCCAGATCATCGCCAAGTCTCCCACCTCCCGGCAGGAGCTGGCGGCGGCCACCGGGCTGAGCCTGGCCACGGTCGCCACGCTCGTCGGCGAACTGCTCGACCTCCGCATGATCACCGAGGTCGGGTTCGAGGACTCGGCGGGCGGGCGCCCCCGTGGACTGGTGGCCGTCAACGCGTCGGGGGGCGCGTTGATCGGCGTCGACATCGCGGAGACCTACGTCCGTGTCGAGCTGTTCGACCTGGCGCTGAACGTGCTGGCCCGCGCCGAGGAGAACGTCCGTCCCGGTGAGAGCCTGCCCGAGCAGATGGTGGGGCACGTGGCCGCCGCCGTCGGCTCCGTGGTCGCGCAGGCCGGCACCGAGGGCGCCCGGGTGCTCGGCGTCGGGGTGAGCGTGCCGGGGCAGGTCGACCGCGCCACCGGCATCTCGGAGTACGCGCCCAACTGGGACTGGCACGACGTGCCGCTGCTCGATCTGCTGACCGAGCACATCGCCTACCCCCTGCACCTGGACAATCCGCTGCGCGCGGTCGCGGTGGCCGAGCTGTGGTTCGGGGCCGCCCGCGGACGCGGGGACGCCGCGGTGATCACCCTCGGCACCGGCGTGGGCGCCGGGCTCGTCCTGGACGGCGGGCTGCACCGGGGGGTGAGCAACAGCGCGGGCGAGTGGGGCCATACGACGATCGTGCTGGACGGGCGGCTGTGCCACTGCGGCAACCACGGCTGCGTGGAGACGTACGTGGGCGCCCCGGGGATCATGCTGAACCTCCGGGAGCTGAGTCCGCGCAGTACGCTGCTGCACCCCGAGGACCAGACGGCCACCATCGCGGCCCTGGCCCGCGGCGTGGCCCGGCGCGACCCGGTGGCGGTCAAGGTGGTGCGGGACACCGCCCGGTATCTCGGGGCGGGCATCGCCGACCTGGTCAACCTCTTCAATCCCGAGGTGGTCGTGCTCAGCAGCTGGGTCGCGGCCGCCCTGGGCGAGCCGCTGGTCGCGGAGGTGCGCGAGGCCGTCGCCCGGCACGCGCTGCCGCGTCCGATGGCGGCCACCGAGATCGTGCTCTCCCCGATCCCGAGCGATCCGGCGTGCCTGGGCGCGGCGACGTTCGCGCTGGAGGGCGCGCTGCAGCCGGTCGGGCAGAAACCGGGCACCCGGGCGGCGCCGGTCGCGTCGCGGAGCAGGCCCGCCGTGCGCCGCCGAGGGCGGCCCGAAGAGCGCTCCCGCCTGCCCGAACACCCCTGAGCCGAGGGCCGCCGGACCCTGACCCGGCGGCCCTCTCCCCCCACGTCAACCCCTTTGCGTCGCATGGACGTTCGGACCACCGAACCGAATACAACGCTTCGAACAGACTTCGTCCAACCCCTTGCCGAAGCCTTAGCCGAAGGTTAACGTCCCGCACCGCAAGCCTCTTTGAGCCACTGAGCCATTCGGCACTGAGCCGCCGAGTCATGGGCGCAGAGCCGCAGCCGTACTCGAGACAAGGACGTCAGCATGTCGGCATTCAGGAACAGCAACTTCGACCGCCGTACCGCTTTGCGGGCCGCGCTGGGTCTGGCCGCGGCCGGCGGACTGGCCGCGTGCGGCGGCAACACCGGTCGAAGCAGCGGCGGGGGTGCCGGTCTCACGCAGTACTTCCACGCGTACGGCGAGGCGGGCACCGAGCAGGCCATCAAGCGGTACGCGAAGGCCTACAAGGAAACCAACGTGACCACGCAGTGGATCACCGGCTCCAACTTCGAGAGCAAGCTGTTCGCCTCGCTGCTCACGGACAAGGCCCCCGACTGCTTCGAGTTCCACCCGCAGCTGCAGATGATCGAGAGCGGGCAGGTCGCGGACCTGACCGACCTGATAGACCCGGTCAAGGACGACTTCAACCCGGCCGACATCCAGTCGCACACGGTCGACGGCAAGATCTACGGCATCCGGATGATCGACGACCCGCAGTTCTTCTTCTACCGCCCGTCGCTGTTCGAGAAGGCCGGTGTGGAGGTTCCGCAGACGCTGGAGGAGCTGGCCGAGGCCGCCGCCAAGCTGACCACGGACAAGGTCAAGGGCGCCTACCTCGGCAACACCCTGCACTCGATGATCAACCCGCTGATCTGGTCGGCCGGCGCGCAGCACCTCGACGAGAAGAACCAGATCGCCTACCACACGGACGCGGTCGTCGACGGCTTCAAGCAGCTGCGCAAGCTGTTCACCAGCGGTGACCTGCTGCTCGACGCCCCGACCGACTTCTGGGACCCGTCCGCGCTCAACCAGGGCCTGACCGCCATGCAGTGGTGCGGCATGTGGGCGATGCCGCAGATGCAGGAGGCGCTCGGCGACGACCTCGGCATCTTCCCGTTCCCGAAGGTCGGCAGCGCCGGCAAGCAGTCCGTCTACAACGGCGGCTGGTCGATGTTCGTCAACGCCAAGAGCAAGAACCTCGAAGCCACCAAGGAGTACGTGAAGTGGCTGTGGATCGACCAGAAGGAGTACCAGGAGGACTGGGCGCTCTCCTACGGCTTCCACATCCCGCCGCGCACCTCGATCGCGGAGTCCGCCGACAAGCTGAAGTCGGGCCTGCCCGCTGAGGGCGTCAAGCTCTTCAACGAGTTCGGCCACTTCGACAACATCGGCTGGACCCAGGCGAGCATCACCGCCCTGGATGACGTCCTCGCCAACTGCGTGCGCAAGGGCGGCGACCCGGACAAGGAACTCACCAAGGCCGACGCGAAGGTCAACAAGGAACTGAAGAAGCTCTTCGGATAGGCCGGCGGACAGGTACTCACGACATGTCGACCATCACCAAGGACGGCGTCTCCAGCCCCGCCCCGGCGAAGGCCTCCCCGGCCAAGCCGCGGCGGGGGCTGCGGGGCTCCCCCACCTTCAACTTCTGGCTCTTCACCGGGCCGTTCCTGATCGGCCTGGCGATCTTCGTCTATCTGCCGATCCTGTGGAGCCTCTACCTGTCGTTCTTCGAGGCCCGCTTCACGGTCACGCCGAGCGAGTTCATCGGCGTCGACAACTACGTGACGATGCTGACCGACGAGGACTTCATGGGGTCCCTCGTCACCTTCACGATCTTCGCCGCCTTCATCGTGCCGCTGACCTGGGGCACCTCGCTGGGTCTCGCGCTGATGGTGAACCGGCTGCGGTTCATGCGGGCTTTCTTCCGCTCGGTGTTCTTCCTGCCCACGGCGGTCAGCTATGTCGCCGCCTCGCTGGTCTGGAAGATGTCCATCTTCAACGGTGTCCGCTTCGGTCTCGCGAACACCTTCCTGGGTCTCTTCGGCATCGACAACACCGCGTGGCTGGCCAGCCCCGACCCGCCGTGGTACTGGCTGGTCATCCTGACCGTGCGTCTGTGGCTGCAGGCCGGCTTCTACATGATCCTCTTCATCGCGGCCCTGCAGAACATCCCGCAGGAGATGTACGAGGCCGCCGCGATCGACGGCGCCAAGCCCGGCTGGCAGACGTTCTGGTACATCACCCTGCCGCAGCTGCGGGCGACCTCCACCGCCGTGATCCTGCTGCTGCTCGTGGCGGCGTACCAGGCGTTCGACGAGTTCTTCAACCTGTTGTCGAAGACCACCTGGGGCAGACCACCACTGGTCGAGCTGTACCACAAGGCCCTCGGCGAGAGCCAGGACTACGGCGCGGGCAGCGCGGGCGCGCTGATCCTCACCGTACTGATCTGCCTCGTGACGCTGCTCCAGGGCAAGTTCATGGGATTCGGAAGGGGTGAGGAGTCCAAGTGACCACCACCACGACACCTCCGGCGGACCGAGTGGAGCGGGTGGACGTCTCCGCCAAGCCACGTCGCGTCCGGAGCGGCAGCGTGATCGGCTCGGCCGGGCTGTACCTCGCCACCGGATTCGCCGCGCTCCTCTTCCTCATCCCGTTCTATCTGATCGTCCGCAACGCGCTGATGACGGACCCGGAGATCACGGGCGAGGAATGGAAGTGGTTCCCCACCGACATCCAGTGGGGCAACATCAGCGAGCCGTTCGACGACCCGTCGGTCGACTTCGCGCGCTCGCTGTGGAACTCGGCGGTCGTCGGTGTCCTGCACACCGTCGGCACGCTGCTCGTGTGCTCGCTGGCCGGCTACGGCCTGGCCCGCATCCCGTACAAGCACGCCAACAAGGTCTTCTACGCCGTCCTCGGCACCCTGATGGTCCCGACCGCCGTGACCTTCGTACCCAGCTTCGTGCTGGTGTCGTCCCTGGGCTGGATCGACACCTACCGGGGTCTGATCATTCCGGGTCTCTTCAGTGGTTTCACCTGCTTCCTGTTCCGGCAGTACTTCCTGGGGTTCCCCAAGGAGCTGGAGGAGGCGGCACGGGTGGACGGGCTCGGTTACATGGGCGCGTACTGGCGGGTCGTCGTACCCAACTCGCTGAACTTCTTCGCCGCGATGGCGACGATCACGTTCATCAGCGGGTGGAACTCCTTCCTGTGGCCCCTGGTCATCGGCCAGGACCCGAGCGCGTGGACCGTGCAGGTCGCGCTGTCGAACTACATGACCGGCCAGACCGTCAACTTCCACCTGATCTTCATGGCCACGGCCATTTCCATCCTGCCCCTGGTGTTCGTCTTCCTCTTCCTCCAGCGCTGGCTGGTGCAGGGCATCGCGCAGACTGGCATCAAGGGCTAGGGAATCAGCAAGGAGACCGATGTCTTTCCGCACCACCGCCACGACCGGCGCCACCCCGTCCGCCGACTACGTCGAGGACGTCTCACCGGGCCGCGGGGCCCTTCCGCCCCGCGCCTGGTACGCGTCCTCCGACGCCCGGACCCTGTCGCTGAACGGCGACTGGAGCTTCAGGCTGTCGCCGACCGCCGACGCGGAGGACGACTCGTTCGCCGCCGAGGGGTACGACGCCGAGGGCTGGGCCCGGGTGGCCGTCCCGGGTCACTGGGTGATGCAGGGCGACGGCGCCTTCGGGGCGCCGATCTACACCAACCACCTGTACCCGTTCCCGGTGGACCCGCCGAGGGTGCCGACGGAGAACCCCACCGGTGACCATCTGCGGTACTTCGACCTGCCGGACGGGTGGCCTTCGGACGGTGGCGCCGTGATCCGCTTCGATGGTGTGGAGTCGTGCGCCCGGGTGTGGCTGAACGGCACGGACATCGGTGAGTTCAAGGGCTCCCGGCTGCCGCACGAGTTCGCGGTCGGGCACCTGCTGAAGCCGGCGGGGAACGTCCTCGCCGTCCGGGTCCACCAGTGGTCCGCGGGCTCCTATCTGGAGGACCAGGACCAGTGGTGGCTGCCCGGTATCTTCCGGGACGTCACCCTGCTGCACCGCCCGGCGGGCAGCGCCCTCGACTTCTTCGTGCACGCCTCCTACGACCACGTCGGCGGCATCGGGACCCTGCGCGTCGACTCCGACGTCGACGGCCGGGTCCTCGTGCCCGCCCTCGACATCGATGTCGCCACCGGCGAGCCGGTGACGGTCCCGGTCGAGCCGTGGACCGCCGAGACGCCCCGGTTGTACGACGGTGAGCTGGTCACGGCGGGCGAGCGCGTCCCGCTGCGGATCGGCTTCCGTACCGTGGTGCTGGAGGACGGCCTGCTGAAGGTCAACGGGAAGGCGATCCTCTTCAAGGGCGTCAACCGGCACGAGTGGCACCCCGTCAAGGGCCGCGCGCTGGACCTGGAGACCATGCGCGAGGACGTGCTGCTGATGAAGCGGCACAACCTCAACGCCGTGCGCACCTCGCACTACCCGCCGCACCCCGCCTTCCTCGACCTTTGCGACGAGTACGGCCTCTGGGTGATCGACGAGTGCGACCTGGAGACCCACGGCTTCACCGAGCAGAACTGGCGGGACAACCCCGTCGACGACGACCGCTGGACCCCGGCCCTGCTGGACCGCGCGGCCCGCATGGTCGAGCGCGACAAGAACCACCCCTCGGTGGTCATGTGGTCCCTCGGCAACGAGGCCGGCACCGGCCGGGGCCTGACCGCCATGGCCGAGTGGATCCACGGCCGCGACGGCTCGCGCCTGGTGCACTACGAGGGCGACTGGGACTGCCGGGACACCGACGTCTACTCCCGCATGTACGCCGACCACGCCGAGGTCGAGCGCATCGGCAAGCGCCTGGACGGCGGCACCCACAAGCGCCGCGAACTCCCCTTCATCCAGTGCGAGTACGGGCACGCCATGGGCAACGGCCCCGGCGGCATCGCCGACTACCAGCGCGTCTTCGAGGCGCACGAGCGCCTCCAGGGCGGCTTCATCTGGGAGTGGATCGACCACGGCATCAAGCACCCGACGCTGGGCTACGCCTACGGCGGTGACTTCGGCGAGGAGTTGCACGACGGCAACTTCGTCTGCGACGGCCTGGTCTTCCCGGACCGGACGCCCTCCCCCGGCCTGATCGAGTTCAAGAAGGTCATCGAGCCGGTCCGCATCGAGGGCGACGGTACGGCGGGTACGGTCCGGGTGCGCAACGCGTACGACTTCCAGGACCTGTCCTCGCTGGCCTTCGAGTGGGCGTACGAGGTGGACGGCAAGACGGTGGAGGCGGGCACCCTGTCCGTGCCCGACCTCCGGCCCGGCGAGTCGGCCGAGGTGAAGCTGCCGCAGCCGCCGGCCGGCGGACCGGCGGGCGAGGCGCTGTGGACCGTCCGGGCGCTGCTGGCCGAGGACACCGCCTGGGGGAAGAAGGACCACCAGGTGGCGTGGATCCAACTCCCAGCGGCGGAACGGCCGTTGCCGTCGATGACGCCGGGTGACGGTCCTACGGCGAGCGAGAAGTTGATCTATCTCGGCCCGGCCTCCTTCGACGTGCGCACGGGTGCGCTGAAGACCATCGGCGGCGTCGAAATGACGGGGCTGCGGCTGGACGTGTGGCGGGCGACCACCGACAACGACGAGGGCGCCTGGAACGGCAACACCTGCTACAGCAGGCTGTGGCGGGAACTCGGCCTGCATCGCATGCAACAGCGCCTGGACGGTGTGGAGTTGGGCGCCGACGCGCTGACGGTACGGACGCGGGTGGCGCCGGCCGCCCGGGAGGTCGGCCTGCGCGCGACGTACCGGTGGACCGCCGACGACACCCGTCTGAAGCTGACCGTGTCGGTGGAGCCGGACGGTGACTGGACCGTTCCGCTGCCGAGGCTCGGCATCCGCTTCGGGCTGTCGTCGGCGAACGCGGTGACCTGGTACGGCGGTGGCCCCGGCGAGGGCTACCCCGACACCAAGTCGGCGTCCATGGTGAGCCGTTACCACTCCTCGGTCGATGAGTTGCAGACGCCGTACGTGCGTCCGCAGGAGAATGGCGTCCGGCCCGACGTCCGCTGGGCGGAGCTGGGCGGTCTGCGGATCGACGGCGACCCGGAGTTCGGGTTCACGGCCCGCCGCTGGACCACCGAACAGCTGGACACCGCCGCGCACCTGACGGACCTTCAGGCAGGCGACACGGTCTGGGTCACACTCGACCACGCCCAGATGGGCATCGGCTCCCAGTCCTGCGGCCCGGGCCCCCTGCCGCAGTACCACCTGCTCGCGGAGCCGGCGGAGTTCTCGTTCGTGTTCTCGACGACCGAGTAGGAAGGTACAGGAAGGTGCTCGGCTGATACCGAGTTCGCCTCAGCTGACGCTCGGGCCCCGCCCCTGGCGCAGCTCGCGCGCTGTCTGCCCGTACTGTTCCCTGAGCCCGCGCCCCAGGTGGCGCGGGTCGTGGATGCCCCACTGGGCGGCCACGGACGCGATGGTGCTGCCGTCGTGGGCGGGGTCCAGCAGGTCCCGGCGGATGCGTGCGAACCGTTTGTGGCGGATCCAGGCCGAGAACGAGATGCCGGTGGCACGGAACAGGCGGTGGAGCCGGCGTTCCGAGATGCCATGGGCCGCGGCGACCGACCTGACGCACAAGGACGGGTCCGAGATGTTCGCCAGGGCGTAGACGCGGATACGGTCCACCAGCTTCGTGGCCGTGTCCATCAGGCCGGGCGCACGTTCGGTGAACGCGGCGATCAGCAGGGAGATCAGCGCGTCGCCCACATAGGCGTCCGCCGGACCCGTCAGTTCGTCGAGGTGGCGGCCGAGGCCCAGCAGGAATGCGGAGAGGACCGCCTGGGCACCCGTGTCGGCGGGCAGCCTCCTGGCCGCCTGCCGGGCGACGGTGTCGGAGTGGCGGCCCAGTTCCGTGCGCGGGATGCCGACGGTCATGGCGTCGCACCCGTCGACGACTTCGACCCGGTACGGACGGGTCATGTCGAAGACCACGAAGTCGCCGCTGCCCACCCGGGTCTGACGCCCGCCCTGGTCCGCCACGGCGGGCCGCGACCGGTGCAGCGTCACCTTCAGCAGCTCGGGGGTCGGAGGAGGTGATGGCCCGGCCGGTACGCGAGACCAGATGCCCCAAGCCACGGATCCGGGCCACGGCCAGACGTCCCACCGCCGCCGCGTCGACGTCGGCCCGGAACTCATCCGCGTCCGGTGCCGTCACGGCGGGCGGGGCGAGGATCGAGGAGGCCGCGGCCTGCAACTCGGCGACATTGATGCCATGCACATGTACAGCACCCCCACGTAAGGAACTGTCCCTTCGCCCGTCGTGCGCCAGAACCTCATCTCCGTTGACGAGACTGGCAATCGTCCGGCTCCGTGGCGGGAATCGGCGACACCGCGGGCAGGAATCGGAGACTCGGCCGGCGTGCGCGTGCCTAACGTGGTGTGAGAGGGAGCGAGGTCGGCCGGAACCCTGCCGTGTCCGGCAGGTTCCGGTTCAGCGGGCGGACGCCCGATATCGGCGACGGCGGCAGCGGCTGACGTCGAACAGCGTGATGCCGAGGCCCACGAGGAGACAGGCCGCACCCAGGACTCCGGCCCGGCCCCTCTCGGCGGTGGTCGGCGCCGGCCCGTGAGCGTGGTGTCAGGCACCGTGGTCGCGGGCGTAGGCGTCGAGGATCTCCGTTCGGGGCTTCCTCGTGTGCAGGAAGCGCTCGTCGAGCACGGTGGCGAAGTCATCGATTGCGGCGGCGAGGACGAGGGACGCGATTCGGGCACCGGGGTGCTGTGCCCGCCGGGTCCGCTCGGCGAGTTCGGCGGCGTGGCGGATGGTCAGCGCCAGCGAGGTGTCGCCGGTCCCGTCGTGGAAGTAGTACGACTCCGGGTACTGGGCGAAGTCCACGCGGACACGGGCGATCTCGGCGGCCAGCGCGTCCAGCACGGCGGCTCCCGCCTCGGAGTCGAGCTGTTCGTCGGTGATCCCGGCCCGGCACAGACGGCAGATGCGCAGCGCCAGCGTCCGGCGCCGGGCGAGTGCGGGAAAGATGCCGAGGACCCAGGAGACGGTGGCGGTCAGCAGCGCGAATCCGACCAGCGCCTCCAGGGGTGCCACGACCCGCAGCCAGGCCTCGGCGGGGGCGATGTCGCCGAGGCCGAGGGTGCCCACGATCACCAGGGAGACGTAGAGGGCGTCCACCGGACGGGAGTGCTGGGTCGGCTCCAGGGCGTTCGAGAAGGCGAAGCCCTCCGGCATGTGCGGCCAGTACACCACCGCCCAGCCCAGGGCCACCCCGCATGTCCACATCGCGACCACGCTCGCCACGCCGAGCGGCCCGGCGACTCCCGCGGCGCGCCGACGGGTAGTGGTGCGGGAGGACAGTCGTCACAGCACCGTCATGACGATCCGGCTCAGTCCTCCGTGGCGGGTCGGGTGCCACAGGGTGTGGAACACGTCCCGCAGGATGATCAGCACCACCGCCATGCCGACCAGCGAGATCAGGCCGTTCACGCATCCTCCTCAGCCGCACCCGCACCGGTACCGGCATGCTGCCGCGCGGACATGGGTCGCGTGGCCGTGGCGGGCCCGTGTCGCCGCAGGTGTTCGAGGACGGCGAGCCGGACGGGGGCGTGGGCACCCGCACGGCGCGGGGCCCCGGGAACGGCGTGCCGTTCCCGGGGCCCCGTCTGCCGTCCCGGCCGGTTCGCCCCGGTCAGTCCCGCTGTGCGTCCGCGGGCAGCCGGCGCAGTTGCATGGTCGGGGCGGTGCTGGTGCCGAAGCCGTAGTCCAGCATCTTCGCGGCGTCGCTGTAGCGGCTGGTGGCGTTCAGGACGACACCGATGACGGTCTTGTCACCGCGGGTGGCGGAGAAGACCAGACACGGTCCCGCGGGTGTGCTGGTGCCGGTCTTGATGCCGTTGGCGCCGGAGTAGGAGCCGAGCAGCTGGTTGGTGTTGTACCAGGTGTAGGTACGCGTGCCGCCGGTGCTCGTGGTCGCGTAGCGGACGGTTTTCGTCGTCTTCACGACGCTGCGGAACGTCGAGTACTTCATCGCGCTGCGGGCCAGCTTCGCCAGGTCCCGCGGGGTGGTGTAGTTCGCGCCGGTCGTCGAGATGCCGTCGAACGAGTCGAAGTGGGTGTTGGTCAGCCCGAGGTCGGCGGCCTTCTTGTTCATCTTGCCGATGAACGACTTCACCCGCGCGGACCGGGTGTCACCGGTGCCGAAGGTGTCGGCGAGGGCGTACGCGGCGTCGCAGCCCGAGGGCAGCATCATCGCGTACAGCAGCTGCCGGACCGTCACGCGGTCGCCCGTCCGCAGATCGGCGGTGCTCGCGCCCTTGGCCGTGACGTAGTCGCGGTAGGCCTGCCTGATGGTGACCTTGCGGTCGAGGTCGAGACCGGTCTGGCTGAGGACCACGCGGGCCGTCATGATCTTGGTAGTGCTGGCCATCGGCCGCTCGTGGTCGGCGTACTTGCCGAACAGCTTGGTGCCGGTGGCGTTGTCC
The DNA here is from genome assembly GCF_032598905.1 of Streptomyces sp. 11x1. Classification (NCBI taxonomy): domain Bacteria; kingdom Bacillati; phylum Actinomycetota; class Actinomycetes; order Kitasatosporales; family Streptomycetaceae; genus Streptomyces; species Streptomyces sp. 11x1. The sequence continues at coordinate 2,227,600 of NZ_CP122458.1, forward strand.
AGCAGGTAGGCGCCCTTGGCGCTGACCGTGGGCGCGGTGACCGCCTGCGCGGGCGAGGCCACGGGCGTGGCCAGCAGCACGGTGCCCGCAGTCACGGCGATCGCCGCGGCCTTGCGCAGCGTCATCGCACCGGATCTTCGTGCGCCCGCACTCCGGCGAACACGCCTGCTCTTGTCAAGGGTTATCAATTCAAACACTCCGAAAAAACACCCGAATCGGAATGAAAGCCATGGAGCCGGCACAAAGCGCCCTGTCCTCACATGGATCACAAGGGAGAGAATGGTTGCACAGTTCTCCCACCGGCCTTCGGGCACCCCTTTATACGCATTTCCCGTCCGGAGAGACGCTCTCAGTGGTCCGCGCAGCACGGTGTCGGGTCCGGTACCTCGAACGGGACCAGGGTGCCGCCGACGGCGGGCATGGCGGTGAGGACGAGTTCGCCGTCGTGCCAGTGCGGGCGTACGTGATCCTGTGTCACCAAGCGGGTGTCCGGGGCGGGTCGGGCCGGAGAACCCAGGACGGTCACGCGGGTGATCGCGGAGCGGGAGCGCAGTTCCGCGATCGTCAGCGTGCCGGTGAGGGAGGAGACGCCCGGGTAGAGCACCGCGCGCCCCATCGGGTCGGGGATGCCGGGTGTCACCTCGTACCCCCGGGCCGTGAGCCGCTCCTGGGCGGTGCGCAGGAGCGGCTCCGACGGGAGCGCGAGGGACAGGGCGACGCGTGGCCGGTCTCCGCGCACCAGGTGCGTGCAGCCGAACGCTTCCTCGGGGAGGCCGAGTTCGGCAGCCAGTGTGTGGAGCAGGTGGTCAGCCGCGCGCAGGTCCCTGATCCCGGCGTCCACGGTCAGGACGTCCATCGTGACGATCATGAGGGCAGGACCCATACCGGGTTGGAGTAGAACCACAGGTCGCGCCACGGGTCGGCGTCGCCTACGACGTCGATCGCGGGGCCCGCCGGGTCGACGGCCGCACCCATCGGGCCCACGGCCGAGCGGTTGCCGTCGCTACCGCGCAGGCGGACGTAGAGCGGGCGGTCGACCCGGCCGAGTTCGTAGGTGAGCCGGACCGTGCCGGTGGACCTGTTCACCTCGTAGGACTTCACGACCTTCGCGGTCGGCGCTGTGAAGGTGTCCTTGTCGGCGGCCGCGCCCGTCACATCGCCCTGGATGACGTCGACGCGAGCCAGCTTGGGGACGAAACCGGCCCAGTTGGGGCCACCGGCGAGCGCCACGTCGATGCTCAGGGTGACCTTGGTGCCCTTCTTGACGTGCAGGGCGCCGCCGAGGGTGGCCCAGCGGCTGCCACCCAGGACGCGGACGTCGAGGCCGCTGATGAGCTGGCCGTGGTCGACCCAGATGCGGCCGGCGCGGATGCCCTCCATGACGGCGGCGTAGGTGAAGCCGTCGGCGCCGACGTGGGTGCGGCTGTACTGGCCGGGCCAGTAGTCGCCCTCGGTGAGGTCGATCCTGCCGCTGTAGACGGGGTCGGTGTGCTTGCCGTTGGCGGTGTAGTCGCTGTCGGGACCGCCACGCTCGGCGGTGTCCGTGTAGACGTTGTGGGAGTCGGAGTTGGCGGTGATCCACCAGGGCTTGCCCTCGGCGAGGAGGCTGTCCCACAGGCCGCCGACGGTGGCGGTCATCCAGTCGAAGCCGCCCCAGGTGCGGTAGCTCTCCAGGGGATATCCGGCGAAGGAGTTGGCGCCCGGGCTGCCGTCGTAGAGACCGCGGGCGCGGCCCATGCCGACGGACTTCTCGATGCCGGCGGCCTGGTGGCCGGGCGCGCCCTCCATGCCGACGGCGATCCGGTGGCGGGCGGACGTGGCGTCGCGCCAGGCGCGGATCTCGTGCGGTGAGTCGATGCCCTTGCGTGCGGGGTGGTTCGCGAGCATCAGGATGTCCTTGACCTTGCGCCGCCGGACCTGCTCCGCGAGGAAGTCGAGGCCCGCGATGGCGAGGGCCTCGTTGGCGGGCGTCGAGTCGGTGGCCTTCTTCACACCGCCGTCGTAGTCGGTCTCGAACTGCTTGAGGACCGAGACCTCGTTCCTGCCGGGGTGCACGAAGACGGTGCCGTGCTCGGCGGCCGGGATGTTCCACTCCAGGCCCTGGAAGACGAGGGTGTCCTCGTACGCGGCCCGGGCCTCCTTGATGTCCGGGTTGACCTTCTCCACACCGATCTTGGCGTGCGTCTCGTTGCCGTGGTCGGTGATGACCAGCCAGTCCATGCCGTGCCTGGCGCCCTGGCGGACCTGGTCGACGACGCGGTACTTGCCGTCGTTGCTGTACTGGGTGTGGATGTGGTGGTCGCCGGCCAGCCACAGGAAGCCGCCGCGCCTGCGGCTGTTCGGGGCGGCGTACGCGGGGGCCGTCGCCGCCGGGGCGAGGACGCTCGCGGCGGTCAGGCCCGCGCCCAGCAGACCGGCACGGCGCAGCAGGGTGCGGCGCGACTGCTGCTCGGGGGTCAGCGCCTCGTCGGGCACGGAGGTGTCGAAGGCGGCGGGGAGGGCGGCCGCCGCCTCGTGCTCGTGATCGTGGTCGTGCCCGTGGTGGTGATGCCCGTGGCCGTGGTGCGCGTGCCCGTGTCCCATGAAACGCCTCCTGGATGCCGCTGCCTTCCGCGGCCGCCTTCTGCGACGCGATCGCGCCGTCTGTGGAGGATCGAGGCGAAAAGTGAACGTTAAACGATCAGAGAGTTGCCGTCCGGTTCCCGGGATACGGCGAATCGCCACGCCCCTCACTATTTCCCCAACTTACCTTGCACGTCACACTGGTTGACATCGAACCTGAACACCGTTCATCTTCCCCTCACCCCTGCCCCGCCCTCGGAGAGTCCCCATGAGAAGACTGATCGGCACCCTCGCGGCCGCCGCGCTCGCCGTCACCGGCCTCGCGACCACCGGCGCGACCCCCGCCGCGGCCGCCACCACCGGCACGTTCAACGTGCTCACCTACAACGTCGCGGGCCTCCCGGAGGGGCTGAGCTCCGGCAAGCCGGCGACGAACACCCCGCTGATCTCCCCGCGCCTCGGGGCGTACGACATCGTCAACGTGCAGGAGGACTTCAACTACCACGCGGCGCTGTACGCGGGCGACGACCACCCGTACCGCACCGCCACGAGTGGCGGCGTGCCCTTCGGCGACGGTCTCAACACGCTGTCGGACTACGCGTTCGAGGACTTCCAGCGCGTGAAGTGGAACAACTGCACCGGCACCAACTGCCTGACCCCGAAGGGCTTCTCGCTGGCCCGGGTCCGGCTCGCCGAAGGCGTGTTCGTCGACCTCTACAACGTGCACACCAACGCCGACTCCGACGACGCGGCCCTCGCCGCCCGCCGCGCCAACGTCACCCAGCTCTCCGAGTTCATCAAGGCGAACTCGGCGGGCAACGCGGTGATCGTGATGGGCGACACCAACACCCGCTACACGCGCACCGGCGACAACATCCGCTCCCTCGTGTCGGAGAACGGACTCACGGACCCGTGGGTGCAGCTGGTCAAGGGCGGTGTCGCCCCCGCTCTGGGCGCCGACGCGCTGGTCTGCCCGACGACCGCCCCCACCAACGACTGCGAGGTCGTCGACAAGGTCTTCTACCGGGACAGCAACGTGGTCGACCTGACCGCCACCCGCTACAACAACGACTGGGCCAAGTTCCTCGACTCCGCGGGCGCCAACCTCTCCGACCACTTCCCGCACGCGGTCGACTTCTCCTGGACCGTCAACTCCAGGCTCCGGGCCAGCGACTTCTTCGGCGGCCCGCACGGCACCGCGTACAACGACGCCGACAACCTCCCGTCGACCCTCTCGCCCCGCACCCTGACACTGCGCGGCGCCTCCCGCCTCGACGCGGTCTCGCTCACGCACGACGGCGGTACGACGCTGACCCACGGCGGCACCGGCGGCACGGCGACCTCACTCACCCTGGCCTCCGGCGAGCACCTCACCTCCGTGAAGCTGACACAGGGCCAGAAGAACGGCCGCACCCGGATCTTCTCCGCCTCCTTCGGCACCGACAAGGGCCGCACCCTCGCCGCCGGCACGGCCACCTCGGCCACGAAGACCTTCACGGCCCCGTCCGGCTGGCAGATCGTGGGCTTCACCGGCCGCGCGGGCGACGAGATCGACAAGCTGGGCGTCCTGTACGCGCCGATCGGCTGACCTGCGCTCCAGCCGTCGCACGGCCCTCCAGACCCTTGATCGGCGGGCGGTAGCCTTGGCGTTCCGGGTCCCCGAGGTGAAGAGGTGGTCTCCATGGCCCGTGCCGGGCTCACCGTCGACCGGGTCGTGGAGGCCGCGGCCGATCTCGCGGACGAGATCGGGTTCGAGAAGGTGACCCTGTCCGCCCTGGCGCGGCACTTCGGGGTGAAGGACGCGAGTCTGTACTCGCACGTCAAGAACCTCCAGGACCTGCGGACTCGGGTCGCCCTGCTGGCCGGCGGCGAGATGATCGACCGGATCGCCGAGGCCGTGGCCGGGCGCGCGGGCAGGGATGCGCTGGCCGCCTTCGCCGGGGCCTACCGGGAGTACGCCCTCGACCACCCCGGCCGGTACGCGGCCACACAGCTCCCCGTCGACCAGGTCCTCGTCACCGACTCCCCCGCCCTGCGCCGCACCGCCGAGATCACCTACGGCATGCTCCGCGCCTACGGCCTCGACGAACCCGACCTGACCGACGCCGTACGCCTGCTGCGCAGCACCTTCCACGGCTACTGCGCCCTGGAGGCCGGCGGCGGTTTCGGCGCGGCACGGGACGTGGGCCTGTCCTGGGACAAGGCCGTGGAGGCGTTGCACGTGGCCCTGACCCACTGGCCCGGGGACGACCGGGAACGGGCGTAGCCCGACCTCTCAACGGGGCTTCACCGACCACGAAGACTCTGAGGTTCGCCCGTCCGACGCCCCAGCCGCGCGGTCGAACCGGAACGCCGCCCGCTCGCCGTCGGCCCACGTCACGACCACGTCGTGCGGCCCCTCCACCGCCACGGACACCAGGTCCGTGAACGGCAGGGGGTCGGGGTCGGCGGTGAGCCGGGCGAGAGCGACGAGGAGGGTGGGGTCCTCCGTCGTCCGGCCGGCATGTCCGGACCCGTCCGCCTCCTCCAGGCTCAGGCCGTGCACGGGCGCGAGTTCGGCCCGTACGCCCTTCGCCGCCGCCCAGCCCGTGACCCGCACCGGGGTGCCGGGTGCCGCGCCGCTCACCAGATGGGCACGCACCTCGACCGCGCCCCGGGCCACGACGAGGCTGGTGACCCGCACACCGCTGTCGCCGACCGCGTGCCGGGACGCGGCCCACCCCCGCCCCACGCCCAGCGGCTCGATGTCGACACGTCCGGCGTCGCCGTCGACGATCACGCTGTTGTCGTACGTCCCAGCCGGCTGCGCCGGGGGCACGGGCTCCGTCACGGTCGAGTACGCGAGGCGGGTGTAGAAGGGGTCGTAGCGGACGTCCTCGCTGCCGTGGTTGTGGAGGCGGACCAGGCCGTCCGAACGTGTGGACTGCAGCAGCCAGTTGGGCGGGCCCACGGGGCGCAGCTCGTCCTCGCGCTCCACGGGGCCCGGTTCCTCGGTCGCCGTCCATACCTCGTGGTCCGGCGGCAGGAGCAGGCCGAGGAAGCCCTTGCTGGCCCAGTACGGGGACGCCGGTCCCGAATAGCCTTGCAGGACAGCGGGGTTAGGGCCGTGCCAGCCCAGGGACAGCAGGCCCCGGTCGTCCACGGCGCCCCGGTCGAGGAAGTACTTCAGCGCGCCCGAGGCCAGCCGCCGTGTCTCGCCGGGCGACAGGGGCGTGCGGCCGGTGAGGGCGCCCAGCCAGAGCGGGACGGTCGTCGCGAAGCGGTAGGTGAGGGAACGGCCCTGGTGGAGCGGGGCGCCGTCGCCGCCGAACAGGCGGGCGTAGTCGCCGAGATGGGCAGCGAGGCGGTCGCCGTAGCGGGCGAGGAGGTGGTCGTCGTTGGCGAGCCAGGCGTGCAGCACCGGGTAGAGGTGCATGGCCCAGCCGTTGTAGTAGTCGAACTTGCGGCCGTCGCCGTCGGTGTACCAGCCCTCGCCGAGGTACCACTGCTCGATCCGGTCGAGGCGCTGCTCGACGACCCGGCGGGACAGCTCCGGTTCGTACCCGACCTCTTCGAGGAAACCGCCGACGGTCACCGGGAACAACTCCCAGTTGCAGGGCCAGGGTTCGGCGGTGAGCGCGTCGCCGAGCCAGGCCGCCGCGCGCCGGCGGACGCCGTCGTCGAGGCGGTCCCAGAGTTCCTCGCGTGTCACGCGCAGCGCGAAGGCGATCGACGCGGCCTCGACGAGGGGCTGGCCCCGGTCCTCGATGCGCGGCCAGACGCCCGAGACGCCCGCGGCCAGGCCGTCGGCGTAGCGGGCGAGCGCGGTCTCGTCCCGGCGGAAGGCTGCGAGCAGGAGGGTGCGGGCGTAGCCCTCCAGGCCGTCGGAGAGCCGGCCGGACCAGCTGGTGCGGTCGCCGGGCAGGTGGTAGAGGGCGCCGTCGGCCGTCGCGTACGGCTCCACGGCGGCCAGCAGTGAGTCGGCCGCCGCCTCCCAGTGGGCTCGGGTGTAGCCGGTGTACGGGCTGAGGGTGCGGTCGTCGTGGGGCTGCTGCGGGGAGGGCATGCGCTGCGCTTTCTGCTGTGGGCCGGGGGCGCCTGATAGCTCGGGAGTACGGGTGCGTGGGGCGGGTGCGGGTCGGTCGGGCTTCTCGCGCAGTTCCCCGCGCCCCTGAAGAGCGTGGGCTGCGCCCTGTGCTTTTCAGGCCCGCAGGGGCCTGGTCCTTCAGAGGCCGCGGGGAACTGTGCGAGCAAACCCGACGACCCGCACCCGACCACGCACCCCACGCTCCCCACACCCACCCACCCCCCAGACCTGGGGCGCCCCGGTTCCGGTCGGGACGCCCCAGGCGTCTCTACCCCACCCTGGTCCGCCCCTCGGGCACCAGCCCCTGGGCGACGAGTCCGTCACGGACCAGGCCGGCGTAGACCGTCGCCCCGTGCACGGACGTGTGGGTGTTGTCCCGCTTCTCGTTGTACAGGTACAGCGCCTTGGACCCTTCCGTCCCCAGCGACTCCACGAGCGCCTTCGTGGCGGCGGTGAGGTCGATCAGCGGCACACCGCCCGCCGCGGCGACCTCGCGCGTGACTGCCGGATGGTCGACGCCGAGGCCGTTGACCAGCAGGGCGGTGCCGTTGTTCAGCGTGCCGTCGGTGTTGAACCAGCGGCGGACGATCGGGGTGACCAGGACCGGCCGGCCGCCCTTCTCGCGGACGCCCGCGACCAGGGTCTCCAGGTTGGCCCGGTAGGTCGCCCCGTCGGTCTGCTTGTCGTTGTGGGCCAGCTGGATCAGGACCAGGTCGCCCCGGCGGATCTGCGGCTGGACGGTGGCCCAGAGCCGGGAGTCGGCGAGGTAGGACACCGTGCTCTCGCCGGAGTCGGCGTAGTTGGCGACCGAGACGCCCTTGCGCAGGTACTGCGGGAGCTGCTGGCCCCAGCCGGAGTAGGGGTCGCCGGGCTGGTCGCAGACCGTGGAGTCGCCGACGAGGAAGATCTGGCGAGCGCGCTTGGCCGGGGTCACCCGGATGTCGGCCAGCGCGGGCGCCGTACCGCCGATGACGAGGTCGAGGCCGGGGGTGCCGTCAGGGCCCGTGGGCTCGCCCTCGGGGGTGCGGACCTCCACGGTGAAGCTGCGGGAGACGGGCTCGCCGGCCTCCGTGGCCGTCTCGGCGAGCAGCGTGCGGCGGGTCTCGCCGGTGACCTTCGTGCTCGCCGCGCTCTGCCCGCCGAGGCGGACCGTCACGTCGTACGTGCCGGCCGGGACGTCGAAGTGGCAGGCGTTCGCGGCGCAGTTCTCCAGGCCCGGTGCGGGGCGGCCCCGGTGCGCCTCGGCCGGTGCGGCCGCCAGGACGGTGCCCAGGGTCGCGGCCGCCGTCAGCGCGGCGACGGTGAAACGTCTCATTGCGGCTCCTCGAAGGGGTGACATGACCCGGCGGCTGGACGCTACATCGTTTGGCAAGCGCTTTCTAGGTATCCGGCCACTTTCACTAGATTGTCAACTTCCCCAATGTGAAAGCCCTTTCGCGAAAACGATTCAACTGTCACCCTTCCGAATCACCCGCACTCCCCCCACGCACCTCCGAGGAGGCACCCCCCATGTCCGGATCCCCCGACCGCACGACGCTCGGCCGACGCGGCTTCGTCGTCGGTACCGCAGCCACCGCCGCCGGCGTCACGCTCGCCGGGCCGCTGGCCGGCACCGCCCGCGCGGCGGCCTTCGGTTACACCGACGACGGCACCAACTATGTGATCGACACCGGCGCGAACCTCGTGTTCAAGGTCAGGAAGAGCAACGGCGACCTGTCGTCGCTGGTCTACCGGGGCGTGGAGTACCAGGGCTACGGCGGCATGAACTCGCACATCGAGTCCGGCCTCGGCGCCTCCACCGTCACCATCAGGCAGTCCGGCTCGACGATCCTCGTCTCCGTCGCCTACGGCACTCTGAGGCACTACTACGTGGCCCGCAGCGGCGAGAACAACGTGTACCTGTGGACCAACAAGGCCGACACCTCGGTCTCCGCGACCCGCTTCATCGTGCGTGTGAAGGCGGGCCTGTTCCTCAACGACCAGCCCGACTCCTACACCTACGCGCGCACCACCATCGAGGCCTCGGACGTGTTCAGGAAGTCCGACGGCCAGACCCGCTCGAAGCACTTCTCCAGACTGCGGGTCATGGACTACGACTACGTCGGCTGGTCGGCGAACGGCGTCGGCCTGTGGATGGTCCGCAGCAACCACGAGAAGGCCTCCGGCGGCCCCTTCTACCGCTCGCTGCTGCGCCACCAGAGCGCGGACGGCGGCGGCCTCTACGAGATCCTGTACTACGGCCAGAACCAGACCGAGGAGCAGCGGTTCGGCCTCCAGGGTCCGTACGTCATCGCCTTCACGGACGGCGGGGCGCCCTCCTCGTCGCTGTTCCCGGGCACCCTGACCACCTCGTGGGCGGACTCGCTCGGCCTGTCCGGGTACGTCTCTGCGAGCGGGCGGGGCCGCGTGGCGGGCGTCGGCATCACCGGCCGGAACACGGCGTACGCGTACACGGTGGGGCTCGCCAACTCGGCGGCCCAGTACTGGGGTTCGGCCCGCGCGTCGGACGGCTACTACTCCATCCCCGGGGTGCTCCCGGGGACGTACACCCTCACGGTCTTCAAGGGTGAACTGGCGGTGTACACGACCTCGGTGACGGTCACGGCAGGCGGTACGACGACGCTGAACTCGATCGCGATCCCGTCCACCAACGACCCGTCGAACGCGTCCGCGATCTGGCGGATCAACGACTGGAACGGCACGCCGAGCGGCTTCAAGAACGCCGACCTGATGACGTACGCGCACCCGTCGGACACCCGGGCCGCCGCCTGGACCGGCAACGTGGTGATCGGCAGCGGGACCGAGACCTCGGCCTTCCCCTGCTACCTCTGGAAGGACGTGAACAGCGGACTCCTCGTCTACTTCCGGCTGACCGCGGCGCAGGCCGCAGCCGCCCACACCCTGCGCATCGGGGTGACGACGGCTTACGCCAACGGTCGGCCGCAGGTCGTCGTGAACGACACCTGGACCTCGGCGATCCCCTCGCCGCCCACCCAGCCGAACACCCGCTCCCTGACGAACGGGTCCTACCGGGGCAACAACCACACGTTCACCTACAGCGTGCCGGCGTCCGCCTGGCTGACGGACACGAGTCGGTACAACGTGCTGCGGATCAACGTGGTGAGCGGTTCGGGGACGACCTCCTACCTCAGTGCGGGCACGGCGATCGACGCGATCGACCTGCTGAGCTGACCGTTTCCACAGAACTGACGTATCGTCATGTTCTCCGCGTCCACTGCTGGTTGGTGCCCCCGTTGCACGTGTACGTGATGACGGCGGCGCCGTCCGCGGTGGACGCGCCGTTGACGTCCAGGCACTCGCCGGTCGCGCGGGACTTGACGTTCACGTAGGAGCCGGTGGTGGTGAGCGAGAACTGCTGGGCGGTGTTCGAGGAGTCGCAGTTCTCCAGGGTGACCGTGTTGGCGTTCTCCTGCAAGCACAGGGAGCTGTGCCGGGTCGTCAGCTGGTAGTAGCCGCTGCCGACGGACTTGAACCAGTACTTCTGGTTGGTGCCGCCGTTGCAGGTGTACTGCTTGATCTGGGCCCCCGGCCACTGCGACTGGCTGGTGACGTCGGCGCACTTGGACGAGTGGCGGGCGATCAGCGTGTTGTACGTGGCGCTCGTGCCGCTGATCGTGCCGGTGGCCGTGTCGACGGTGAGCTCCGGCGACCAGGACATGGACATCGTGGTCGAGGTCGGGAAGGTCAGCGGCAGCCAGACGTAGCGGGAGTCGTTGACCGTGCCGCCGAAGGAGTTGCCCCAGCGGTCGCCCAGGTAGAGGTACGAGGTGGTCGAGGTGCCCTGCACGGGCAGCACGTACGCGGTCTGCGAGCCGAAGGTCGTGGAGTCGCCGACGTTGGCCATGGCGGTCCAGGGGCCCGCGATGCTGGTGGCGGTGGCGTACTGCTGCTGGTTGGGGTTCCAGCCCGTGGCGCCCGACGTGAGCATGAAGTAGACACCATAGCGCTTGAACAGGGCGGGGGCCTCGCGGTGGCCGCCGTGCCAGGGGTCGGCGACGAGGGCGGCGATGCCGGTGTAGTCGGCGGTGAGCCGGTAGATCTGGAGGTCGTAGTTCTCGCGGGCGGCGGAGATCATGTAGCCGGTGCCGTCGGTGTCCACGAAGGTGGTGATGTCACGGGACATGTGGGTGCCGAGCGGGCGGAAGCTGCCCTGCCAGGTGTAGTTGCCGTCGACGGTGTCGGAGACGGCGACGGCCGCGCGGGCCTCGCTGTAGTCGACGCCGTTCTCCTTGTGCATCCACATCACGTACTTGCCGGTGGCCGCGTTGTACATGACCTTCGGCCGCTCGATGTTGGCGGTTGCCAGCTCGGGGTCGGTGGCCTCGGACAGGACGTGGTTGCGGAACTCCCAGGTCTTGAGGTCCGTGGAGCGATAGGCCGAGACGTACCGGAAGGTGTTGTCGGTGTTGCGGTTCTCGCCGAACCAGTAGTAGTACGAGCCGACCTTGATGACTCCGCCGCCGTGGGCGTGCAGGGGGTTGCCCGAGGTGTCCCTGAACTGGGTGCCGTTGGGGACGGTCTGCGGTGCCGCCTGGGCGGGGCCGGCGGTCACGAGGGCGCCGGCCAGCGCCAGACAGAGCGCGAGGAGCATCGCGTACGCACGTCTCATCTCAGCTCTCCTTACCGGGTGTTCGGGGTGGGTGAGTCGGCCACGGGGACGCCGAAGTCGGGGGTGCCGTCGGGCTTCCAGCCGAGGCGCTGGGTCCGGGTGTGCCGGTTGGGGTCGTTGAGCGGGTCACCGACGATGTCCTTGTACTGGCGTGCGTGGTAGACGAGGACGTCGGTGCGGCCGTCCTCGGCGACGGTGAAGCTGTTGTGGCCCGGCCCGTACTGCTGCGTGGTGTCGCTACTGGTGAAGACCGGTGTGGGGGACTTCGACCAGTTGGCGGGGTTCATGAGGTCGGCGTCCGCGTCGACGGTGAGCAGGCCCATGCAGTAGTTCGCGTCGGTCGCGCTCGCCGAGTAGGTCATGAAGAGCCGGCCGTTGCGCTTGATGACCGACGGACCCTCGTTGACCTTGAAGCCGATGACCTCCCAGTCCAACTCCGGTGTGGTCAGGCGCACCTGAGGTCCGGTCAGCGTCAGCGGGTCGGCCATCCTCGACAGCCAGACCGCCGTGTTGTTGTTCATCCCGGGCTCGTGCTGCGCCCACGCGAGATAGCGGGAGCCCCGGTGGGTGAAGGTGGTGGCGTCCAGGGAGAAGGTCTCCCAGGCCGTCTTCAGCTGCCCGCGCTCGACCCAGGTGCCCTTGAAGGGGTTCGGGTGGGAGTTCTCCAGCACCCAGATGCGGATCGCCCAGATGTCCTCGGCGGGCGCGGAGGCGAAGTAGATGTACCACTTGCCGTCGACGCGGTGGATCTCGGGCGCCCAGATGTGCGCGCCCATCACGCCCGTGGCGTGCTTGCGCCAGATCACGGACTCGGCGGCCGTCGACAGACCGCGCAGGGTGCGGGACCTGCGCAGGATGATCCGGTCGTACTCGGGAGCGGTCGCCGTGAAGTAGTAGAAGCCGTCGGTGTGCCGGTTGATGTGCGGGTCGGCGCGGTTGCGGACCAGCGGGTTGACGTACGGCGGCGCTGCCGCGTGCCGGGAACCGGCCGCGTGGGCGTCGGTCGTGGGCACCGCCGTGAGGGCGCCGACGGCCAGGGCGCCCTTCAGGAGCAGTCGGCGGTTCGGGGGTTCGGGAACGGTGTGGTCGCGGCCCATGGGGCTGTGGCTTCCTCTCGGAGGGGGGAACAAAAGGAAACAGAAATGTTCGACATATCGCACAAGATCTTTCATTCCGAACGCCGAAAAGGTAAAGGCGTGTTACGGGGAGGTCAACGGGTTGCGCGAGACCAACACAGGCTCACAGGAACGGAACCGGGGGATGGCGGGATTCTTGTTCGAGGTTTCTCTTCGAGATTTCTGTTATCGGCGCGGGCCCCGGACCGTCCCCATGACGTGCGCACCCATATCCACAAGACAGCGTCGGCCGCCGGAGCCCTGGCGGTCACCGCCCTGCTGCTCGGCGCCCCGACGGCGACCGCCGCCGGCCCGCGCGACGCGACCGCCGACGTCCTGGCCGGGCGGGACGTCACACTCGCCGGGGACACGGTGGTCACCGTGCCGTCCGGGACGACCACGTACGAGGGGGTGTTCAGCGGCACCGGCACCCTCACCGTGCGCGGCACCGGGACGCTGGTCCTCACCCGGGACAGCGACTTCACCCTGCCGAAGTCCCGGCAGCGGCAGCGCGTGCGCGTCCTCGGCGGCAACCACCCGTACGTCACCGTCACCCACCCGGATCCGCCCGCCGTGACCGTCGCGAAGGGCGCGACCCTGCAGTACGGCAACAGCGGCTCGACCGGGGTGATCGGCCACTACCCGTACGGCACCCCGGCGTTCCGGCTCAACCAGAACAACATCCGGGTCGACGGCACCCTGCGGCTCGCCCTGAAGGACGTCGCATACAACCTGGGCACCATCAGCGGCTCGGGCCTGGTCAGCCAGCCGAGGTTCCTCTGGGCCACCTGGGACCTGTCGGGCACCCACCCCTTCACCGGGGTCATCGACAACGGCACCCAGGTGAACGCCGGACGCCCCGAGTTCGCGACCTCGCTGCCGAACGCCCGCAAGGTCCTCAACCAGGGCACCTGGACCGTGGACACCCCACTGGGCCGGACCGTCACCCAGCAGATGGACTTCTACCAGCGCGAGTACGGCAGCGACATCAACGTCCAGTCCCGGCCGGGCAGCAAGGTGGTCCTCACCGGCCAGTACAGCTGGTCGGACCGGGGCGGCGACACCAACCCCTCGCTCAGCGACCCCGCCCTGAACTGGACGCCCGCGCGCAAGAACGTCAACAAGCGCGGCACCAACATCAAGGGCGCGAACGTCCAGTGGGGCGACGGCACGACGAACAAGATCTTCATGCCGGGCACCGCCGAGACGGTCTACATCAACCTCCTCGCCGCCCGGTCCCGTTCGCTGCTCACCTTCGACTACAACGGGCCGGTCACCCTGGGCGCCCCCATCGGCGGCGGCGTGTTCCACGACACGCTCTCCGCTCCCGGCGCCGGGGACATCGTCATCAAGGGGACGAAGGGCAACGACGTCACCTTCGCCGCCGTGCAGTACTACAACGGCTCCACCACGGTCGAGAAGGGCGCGGTGCTGCGGCTGGGCAGCGGCAGGTCGGGCGGCGACGGCGGGCTCTACACCAAGGGCGACCTGTACAAGGTGGTCAACAACGGTCGGCTGGTGGTCCGGAACGTCTCCAAGCCCGTAACGCTGCCCAAGGTGAGCGGCAGCGGCTCGCTCACCCAGTCGGGCGCCGCGACGACGACCCTGACGGGCGGCGGGGTGACGTACACCGGGAGGACGACCGTCACCAAGGGCACGCTCGCGCTCCGCTCGGGAGCGACCCTGGCGCGCAGCGAGGCGATACGGCTCACGACGCCCGGGGCGAAGCTCGACGTGGGCACGGCCGGCCTGCGGGTGACCCGTTCGCTGTCGGGCAAGGGCACGGTGAAGGGCTCGGTGACCAACGCGGGCGCCGTCGTGGCCGGCCTCACGGTGACCGGGGGCTACACCCAGACCGAGCAGGGCGAACTGGTGCTGCGCGAGAAGCCGTTGAAGGTGAACGGGGCGGTGAGGCTCGCCGGTGGGCTGGACTTCGCGGCCCTGGGCGCGGTCGGCGGCCCCGGAGAGAAGATCACCGTGATCAACCGCACGGGCAAGGGCAAGAACGTCGGTACGTTCACCGGTCTGCGCGAGGGCGCCGAGGTGAAGCTGGCCGACAGCACCTACCGGATCGGGTACAAGGGCGGTGACGGGAACGACGTCGTCCTCACTCGGGTGAAGGGCAGCCCGTCGCCGTCCGTGAAGGCCGCCGACGCGGGCTCCGGCTCCGAGGCGCGGGACCCCCGTACACAGAACGCGAGCGCCTCCGCCGACAGCGGCTTCGGCTGGTGGCCGTACGCCCTCGCCCTCGGCGGTCTCGTCGGGCTGCTGGTGCCGGTGGCCAGGCGCCGCGGGAGCAACCGGCGCCGGGGCGGGCGGCACGCGGCCACCGGCTGAGCCCGGCGGCTGTCCTCAGCCGTCCTGCCGGGGCTTCTGCTCCAGCAGGGCGGCTCCGAGTGGGGTCAGGGTGTGCAGGACCGTGTTGGCGTGGCGGTGACTGGCCATCAGGCCGGCTTCGCGCAGGACGGCGGTGTGGTGACTCGCCGTCGTGGGGGTCACACCGGCCCGGCGGGCGGCCTCCGTGGTGGTGCAGCCGGTCGCGCCGGCCCGCAGGATGGCGGCGCGGGTGGTGCCGAGCAGGGCGTTCAGCGGCGGCGAGCCGACGGAACGGGTCGTCGCCGGCTGGTGGTGCAGGGGGTAGAGCAGCACGGGCGGGAGCCCGGGGTCGGCCAGAGCGATGGGCGCGTGCCAGCAGAAGTGGGAGGGGATCAGCAGCAGCCCCCGCCCCGCGAGGAGCACGTCGCGGTGGTCCGGGTACGGGTCGATCTCCAGGACCGGCGGCCGCCAGCGGATCGTGGGGCCCAGCTGGTCGAGCATCCCCTCGGTCCCCGCGTGGAACAGGGTGCGTGTGTGCCGGGCGCGTTCGGCCCGCAGCCGTTGCTCGATGTGCTCCTCGTGCGGGGCGATCACGGCACGGTGGTAGGCGCGCAGGGCGTCCACGAGTTGTTGCCGCATGCCCCGCTCGCCGAGCCGGCGGGTCCACGCCGGGGCGCCGACGGCCCGGTGGAGCAGCTCGACCTCGCCGTCCACCCTCTCGTCCGGGGTCGCCAGGACGGCTTCCAGCCCGGCGTCCAGCCCCTGCGTGCCCTCCGGCGGAGTCAGGAAGTCGGGGAAGTATCCGGCACGCGGGAAGAGCGGCAGCAGGAAGCTCTTCACGGTCCGGTCGAGCCCGGCCTGACGCAGCGCGGCCCGGGCGTCACGGAACCAGGAGGCGTAGGCCCAGCGGCCTTCGCGCGTCTGGAGCCGGTGCAGGCTGACGGCTATCTCCCAGAGCGCGTGGGGCTCGGTCGCCACGCGCACCTTGGTGAGGTCTTCGGGTCCGAAGTGAAAGCGGAGCATCCCGTTCCCCATGGTCGTCAGACTCCGACCTGCGTGTTTGCACTCCCCTCACATGAGCATGACAGCGACGCGTGGGGCGGGAAACATGAATTCCCGCCAGCCGTGCCCACCGGCACGATCCAGCAGGAGAAGGGACCGGGGATGTCCTCGCACCAGCAGGAGAATGACCGGAAGTCCAGCCGCCGCCCCCGCCGCGTCCGCCGGGGCATCGCCACGGCGGCCCTCGCTCTCGTCACGGCCGCCGTCGGGCTCGTCGCCCCGAACTCCGCCAGTGCCGCACCGCTGGCCTTCGAGTGCGACAGCGGAGACGTGTGTGTCTGGAACGCCACCAACGGAACGGGCAACCGGTGTTCGTGGACCAACGCCGACCCGGACTGGTGGAGTGGTTCCGTGCAGTGCTCGTGGTCCGACACCCAGAACGTCAGGTCCGGTATCAACCGCGGCACGTCGTCCGCGTACAGGGCGGTCGCCTTCTACTCCGGCGCCAACTACACCGGCACCCTCGTCGGTTGCCTTCGGCAGAACGGCGAGCGGGACGGACAGGCCAACGTCAGGGTGCGCTCGCACAAGTGGGTGGCCTCCGCCACCTGCTGACCCACGCCTGACCCACGCCTGACGCGGGGCGGCTCGGGGGGGGCCGAACCTAGATCTCGCCTTCGACCCCCTCCTGCCGCCCCCGCAGCCACACGTACACCGGGATGCCCGCGAAGAGGAACAGCGCGCCCTGGTAGACGGCCGCGTAGCCGGCGCCGGCGATCAGCCAGAAGGAGAAGGCGAAGGAGAGGGCGGCGACGATCAGGTCGCGGGCCAGGCCGGCGGGGCGGACCCGCTCCCGCGTGCCGCGCGCCAGCCAGTACAACTGGGCGGCGGCGGAGAGCAGATAGGGGACGCAGCCGGTGAACGTGGTGATGAGGACGAGGACACGGAACGCGGTGTCCGGGTCGTCCGCGTAGTTGACGACGATGAGCAGCGTGCCGAGGACGGCGGTGGCGAGGACGCCGAAGCCGGGGACACCGCCCTTGCCGACCCGGGCGAACGGCTTCGGGAAGAGGCCGTCACGGGCGGCGGCGTAGGGCATCTGGGCGCTGAGCAGGACCCAGCCGTTGAGGCAGCCCACGATCGAGGTCACGGCGACCAGCGCGATCACCGTGCCGCCCCAACTGCCGCCCGCCATCGAGTTCACGGCGTCGGCGAAGGGCGCCCCGGACTCGACCAGTTCCTCGTGCGGGACCAGTCCGAACACGGCGACCGTACCGAGGATGTAGACCACGGCGGAGGCGAGGGTGCCGAGAACGCTGGCGCGGCCCACGGTGCGTTCGGGGTCCTTGACCTCGCCGGCACTGACGGCGGCCGACTCCACGCCCAGGAAGCTGTAGAGGAGGAGCGCGGCCGCGCCGGCGACCGCGCCGGGGGCGCTCTCGTCGGAGGCGTTGAACGGACCGAAGTTGTCGGTGTCGACGAAGAACAGGCCGACGGTGGCCACCAGCAGCAACGGCACGAACTTCAGCACGGTGGAGACGATCTGCACGGCGCCCACATAGCGGGTGCCCGCGAAGTTCGCGGCGGCCGGCAGCCACAGGGCGGCCAGGGCCACCAGCGCCAGGACCGCCTTGCTGTCGCCCAGCGGTATCAGCACGTCGACGTAGCCGACGACACCGACGGCGAGCGCGGCGATGCTGACCCAGCACATCGTCCAGTACGACCAGGCCGACAGGAAGCCCGCGAAGGGGCCGAAGGCGTCGCGCGGGTAGACGTAGAGGCCGCCGGTGACCGGGCTGCGGCGGGCCAGCCTGCCGAAGAGCAGCGCCAGCAGGACGGCGGCCACGGAGAGGATGACGAAGGCGAGCAGGCTGACCGTGCCGTACGGGGCGACGGCGGCGGGGAGGGTGAAGATGCCGCCGCCGATGATGTTGCCCATGACGAGGGCGGTGGCGGCGGCGAGCCCGAACTTGCGGCCCGGGGCGGTCGCGCCGGGGGTCGAGGTCGGTTCGGGCTCGGTGGCCTCGGGGGTGCTGGTCGTGGTCATGGCGGTTCCCGGGGGATGGGGCGGGGTGGGGACGGGGAGGGCGTGATCGTACCGCCGTGGTCCACATGGTGGTCAATCTGTTCATGTATTGGACACACTCGGGGGCAGTCCAGGCACCTCGACTACCGTCGACGGCATGACCAGCAACGCACCCGGCAGCTTCGCCCACGTCCCCGGTCCCCGCGTCGGCGCCTTCGCCTCGGCCCTCGCCGCCGACGTCCTCGTCCTGGACGGCGGCATGTCCAACCAGTTGGAGTCGGCCGGGCACGACCTGAGCGACGCGCTGTGGTCGGCGCGGCTGCTCGCGGAGCGGCCGGAGGCGATCACCGAGGCCCACCTCGCCTACTTCGAGGCAGGCGCGAGCGTCGCGATCACCTCCAGCTACCAGGCCACCTTCGAGGGTTTCGCGGGGCGTGGCATCGGACGCGAGCGGGCTGCCGAACTCATGGAACTGAGCGTCGAGTTGGCCGTGGACGCGGCGGTGGAGGCCCAGGCGCGGGGCATCACGCGCCCGCTCCTGACGGCCGCCTCGGTCGGCCCGTACGGGGCCATGCTGGCGGACGGCTCCGAGTACCGGGGACGGTACGGGCTGAGCGTGGCCGAGCTGGAGCGGTTCCACCGGCCCCGGCTGGAGGCGCTGGCCGCCGCCCACCCTGACGTCCTCGCGCTGGAGACGATCCCGGACTCCGACGAGGCCGAGGCGCTGCTGCGGGCGGTCCGGGGTCTGGACGTGCCCGCCTGGCTGTCGTACACCGTCGCCGGTGACCGCACCCGCGCCGGTCAGCCGCTGGAGGAGGCCTTCGCGCTCGCCGCCGACGCCGAGGAGATCGTCGCCGTGGGCGTGAACTGCTGCTCGCCCGACGATGTGGACGGCGCGATCGAGACGGCCGCGCGGGTCACCGGCAAGCCGGTGGTGGTGTACCCGAACAGCGGCGAGACCTGGGACGCGTCGGCCAGGGCCTGGACCGGGCGGTCGACGTTCACGACCGAGCAGGTGGAGGCGTGGCGGGCGGCCGGGGCCCGGCTGATCGGCGGGTGCTGCCGGGTGGGTCCCGAGGCGATCGCGACCATCGCGAAGTCCCTGGGCTGACCGGCCGGGGCGTCCGCCGTGCGTGGCCGCGTGCGGGTGTGTGGGGGTGTGTGGGGGTGTGTGGGGGTTGAACGCGCAGTTCCCCGCGCCCCTTACGGGGCGCGGGGCGGGCGGGCTCCGGGGTCTACTTCGCCTCGCTGTCGTACTTCGAGGTCGACCAGAAGTAGCCGAGAACCGCGAGGCCCAGGCACCAGGCCACGGCGAGCCAGCCGTTGTGGCCGATCTCGGTGCCGAGGAGCAGTCCGCGCAGGGTCTCGATGGCGGGGGTGAAGGGCTGGTACTCGGCGATGGGCCGGAACCAGCCCGGCATCGTGTCGGCCGGGATGAACGCGCTGGAGATCAGCGGCAGCAGGACCAGCGGCTGCGCGCTGTTGGCGGCCGCCTCTGCGTTCGGGCTGGACAGACCCATACCGACCGCGATCCAGGTGAGCGCCAGGGAGAACAGCGCGAGCAGCCCGAACGCCGCCAGCCACTCCAGGACGGAGGCGTCCGCGGAACGGAAGCCGATGGCGACACCCACGCCACCGACGAGCACCACACTGGCGACGCACTGCAGCACGCTGCCGGCGACATGCCCGACGAGGACGGAACCGCGGTGGATCGCCATGGTGCGGAAGCGGGCGATGATGCCCTCGTTCATGTCGGTGGCGACCGACACCGCGGTCCCGACGACGGTGCCGCCGATGGTCATCATCAGGATGCCCGGGACGATGTAGGCGATGTAGTCGGAGCGGTCGCTGCCGCCGATGCCCGCGCTCATCACGTCGCCGAAGATGTAGACGAAGAGGAGCAGCAGCATGATCGGGGTCAGCAGCAGGTTGAGCGTGAGGGAGGGGTAGCGCCGCGCGTGCAGGAGGTTGCGGCGCAGCATCGTCGAGGAGTCACGGACGGCGAGGGCGACGGGGTTCGGGCGGGCGGGGGCCAGGGGGGCGCTCATCGGACGGTCTCCTTGGACTGGTTCTGCGGGGTGGGGACGTCGGTGCCGGTCAGGGCGAAGAACACGTCGTCGAGGTCGGGGGTGTGCACGGTGAGTTCGTCGGCCTCGACGCCTGCGGCGTCCAACCGGTCGAGCACGGCTCGCAGTTCGCGCTGGGTGCCGCCGCTGGGGAGCTGCAGGGCGAGGGCCTCGTCGTCCCGGGTGACCTCGCGCAGCGTGGAGGCGGCGGAGCGGTAGGCGGCCGGGTCGGTGAAGCGGAGGCGGACGTGGCCCCCGGGTATCTGCCGCTTCAGTTCGTCGGCGGTGCCCTCGGCCACGATCCGGCCGCCGTTCAACACCGCGATGCGGTCGGCGAGTTCGTCGGCCTCCTCCAGGTACTGGGTGGTGAGGAAGACGGTGACGCCGTCGGAGACCAACTCGCGGATGATCTGCCACATGTTGTGGCGGCTGCGTGGGTCGAGGCCGGTGGTCGGCTCGTCGAGGAAGATGATTCGCGGGCCGCCGACCAGGGTCATGGCGATGTCGAGCCGGCGCTTCATGCCGCCCGAGTAGGTGGAGGCGGGCTTGCGCGCGGCCTCGGTGAGGTCGAAGCGCTCCAGCAGATCGGCGGCGACCCGGCGTCCCTCCTTCCTTGACAGGTGGTGCAGGTCCGCCATGAGGAGCATGTTCTCCTCACCGGTGATCAGCCCGTCGACGGCGGAGAACTGTCCGGTCACCCCGATCACGGAGCGGATGGCCTGGGGGTGCTGGTGGCCGCCGACCCGGATCTCGCCGGCGTCCGGGGTGACGAGCGTGGAGAGGATCTTGACGGCCGTGGTCTTGCCGGCGCCGTTCGGGCCGAGCAGGGAGAAGATCGTTCCCTCGGGGACGGTCAGGTCGACACCGTCGAGGACGGTCTTCTCGCCGTACGCCTTGCGCAGCCCGTGTGCCGCGATGGCCTGGTTCGTCATGGTGGGTGTCGCCCTTTCCGGGGTCGTCAGAGGCTGCGGGCGGTGATGTCGCCGTAGCCGGTGGTCGCGTGGATGTCGAGGCGGGCGCCGGTGCCCCCGCTGTTCCGGAGCGAGTTGTGGATCCGGCCGTAGGAGGTGCCGGCGTCCAGGGAGGCCGAGGCGCCGGTGGCGGCGCCGACGGAGATCTCGCCGTACCCGGTGTGCAGGGTGACGGTGCCGCCGGCGGCCTCGGTGATGCGCAGGTCGCCCTTGCCGCTGGTGATGTCGGCGGAGCCGTCCAGGCGGCCGACCAGTGCGTCGCCGGCCAGGATGTTCAGGCGGGCGCTGGCCGCCTCGTCGAGCTTGACCTGGCCGTGCGCGCCGTCGATGGCGACGTCGCCCAGCCGCCCGACGCCGCGGAACTCGGCGGCGGCCGCCTGGGCCTCGACATGGGAGCCGGCGGGCAGTTGGACGGTCACCTCCAGACTTCCGGAGGGGCCGAGGAGTTCGCTCTTCGCCGCCGGGGCCTGGATCCGCAGCACTCCGTCGCGGTAGTCGACCGTGGTCCGTTCGGCGGCCCTGACGTCCCGGCCCTTGGCGGCGTCGGTGGGCCGGACGTCGACGGTGGTGTCGGCCCGGTCGGCGGCGATGAGCCGCACGCGCCCGGCGGGGATGTTCAGGACGGCGGAGATCGGGGCGGGGGTCTCGAACTTCTGCATGGTGCTCTCCTTCAGCTTTCGCACTTCGGCTCTCGCTCTTCGGCTCTCGCCGTTCGCGCTTCGTTTCCGACAACGGAAAAGCTACGTTGCGTTCGATCTTCCAGCAACACTCTTGTTGCACAGATAGAGTGTTTTCGCAGGCCAAAGCAGCAATTTCATTGCAACGGGCTCGCTAGTAACGCAACATACTCACTCGAAACGTTGCAATGAATTGGGCGTGAACGCTATAGTCGGCGTCGGCGCACCACGGAGCACGAAGGAGACAGCGATGCCGGGAGGCAGGCTCACCCAGCAGGAACGCCAGCAGATCGCTCTAGGTCTGGCCGACGGCCTCGCCTACGCGGAGATCGCCCGACGCCTGGAGCGCCCCACCTCGACGATCACACGTGAGGTGATGCGCAACGGCGGCCCCACCGCCTACCGCGCCGACCTGGCCCACCGCGCCACCGAACGCCGCGCCCACCGGCGCCGCCGGACCACGCCCCGGGCGGCACAGACCCCCGAGCAGGTTCCCGGCCGCGACACCGAGGCCGTACGCGAGTACGAGGAGACGTTCACCCACGTCATGATGGCCTCGGGCATGCCCACGATGATGGCCCGGGTGATGGCCTGCCTCACCCTCACCGACAGCGGCAGCCTCACCGCGGCGGAACTGGCCCAGCGGCTCCAGGTCAGCCCGGCCTCCATCTCGAAGGCGATCGCGTTCCTCGACAGCCAGGGCATGGTCCGCCGGGAGCAGGGCGAACGCCGCCGGGAGCGCTACATCGTCGATGACGACGTCTGGTACCAGTCGATGATCGCCAGCGCCCGCGGCATCGCCCAGGTCGTCGAGACCGCCCGCCAGGGCGTCGGCGTCCTCGGCCCCGGCACTCCCGCCGGCGCCCGTCTGGAGAACGTCGCCCGCTTCCTCGACTTCGTCAGCGAGAACACCACCCGCGCCGCCGAGCAGGCCCGCGAGATCCTGCACACCAAACCCCGGATGCCCACGGACGGCACCGCCGAACCGGCCGCGGACCACGGGTAGCGGCGGCCCTCCGTGGACGGGGCCGGTCTCAGGGGCTGCGGCGGAAGCGGCGCAGGGCCGGCAGCGGACCTCCGCTGGAGGTGACGAAGGTGCCGCCACCCTGGACTCTGCGCGGCCGCCGGGCGTCCGCGGTCCAGAGGGCGAGCTCGGGGTCGTAGGGGCCGTGGACGACGGTCCCCGCCTCCGGGGAGTCGAAGACACGGACCGGATGGGTGTGGTCCCAGACCGGCCAGGCCGGGTCGCCCGCCGTCGCGAAGCGAACCCAGGCGCCGTGCAGGGCGGTGGCGAGGTCGCGGGGGACGTGCTCGCCGGCGAGCTTGGCGGAGGCGGCGGTGTCGCCGGTGTCGAAGACGAAGCCGAGTTCGAGGGCGTGGCAGGAGCCGAGGGCGGGGATGCCGGAGGACCAGGCGAACTCGTAGACGTAGGACCGGGCGTGGTCGACGCGGGCGTCCGCCACCCGGTGCAGGGGGACCCGGAGCAGGTGGTCGGTGACCAGCTGACCCACCAGGTCGGCGGTGCCCTTGTCAGGGTGGAGGTCGCGGTAGGCGCGCGGGACCTCGGGGCCGCAGTGGCAGCGGGCGCGGGCGCCGGCCAGCGCGACCGTCCCAAGGCGGTCGACGCGTTCCTGGAGGCCGCCGGGGACGAGCCAGAGGCGGTGCTCGTCGCGGGTCCAGCCCATGAGGAGGTCGATGGCCGGAGCCGCGCGGTGCTCGGTCAGCGCCTGGAGCGGGTCGGTGGGCAGCAGGTCGCCGTCGACGACGATGCCGAAGGCGGGGCCGCCGAGCACCGGGCTGCTGAGGCGGCCGACCTCGGCCTGCGCCTCGGCGAGCGCGGCCCGGTCCACGGCGGCGAAGGCCGCGGCGGTCGCCTGCACCTTGAGCCGGTTCGCCATCCGGCGGACCATCCGGCGCACCTTGTCGCGGTCCAGGGCCTCCGGCGGCCCGCTCTGCAGCACTGCCCGCCGGAACAGGCCTCGGGCGCGGGGCATCGCCAGCAGCGCGCCGACGCTGATGGCGCCCGCCGACTGGCCGGCCAGGGTCACCCGGTCCGGATCACCGCCGAACGCCGCGATCGAGTCCCGCACCCACTCCAGCGCGGCCAGCTGGTCACGCAGCCCGAGGTTGGGTGGGGCGTCCGGGAAGAGGCCGTAACCCTCCACGCCCAGGCGGTAGTTGAGGGAGACCAGCACCACCCCGTCCCGGGCGAAGGCGGCGCCGTCGTAGACCGGGACCGCCGACGAACCCCGGGTGAGGGCGCCGCCGTGGATCCAGACCAGCACCGGCAGCCGTGCCCCGGGGCCCGGCTCAGGTGTCCACACGTTCAGGTTGAGGCAGTCGTCACCCGGGACGACGGGGTCCGACAGATAGCGGGCAAACGCCTCCGAGTACGGCGGTTTCGGAGGCGTCGGCCCGAAGACGAAGGCGTCCCGCACCCCCGACCAGGGCTCGGGCGGGGAAGGCGGGAGGAACCGGCGGGGGCCGAAGGGCGGGGCCGCGTACGGGACGCCCCGGAACACCGCGATCGGCTCCCCGTGGCCGTCCCCGTACTCGTACGTGCCGCGCACGTCGCCGTACGGCGTCCTGACCACGGGGTCCTGCCGGTCTGCCGTCATCGCGCACCAGCTCCTCACGCCGCCCGCTCGTGACAACCGTCGTCCTCCTCAGAGCACCACATCCCTGCGCGGTATTCCGGTCGTGCGGGGTCCTGAGCGGCCGTTCGGGCGACAGCGGGCGCGCCGGGCGACCGCGCCGGGGCGACCGCCGTGCGCGGGGCGGCGGCTACCTGGCGTCCGGCCACGGTCGTCCGGAGCATCAGCTGGGCGCTCGCCCCACCGCTGACGATCGCCCCGGCCGCCCGGTCGAACGGCGACAGCGACTCTGCAGGCCTCGGGTACTGGTGAGGACGCCTGTTCAACTGTCGCCAGTTCTCGGTGGGTTCCAGCAAGATGGTGACCGTGTGTCGTCGCCGGGGGGTGTATCGGCTCCGCGTTCCTCGCCGGTACTACGACTGGACGCTCTTCAAAGCCTCGACCAGCAGCGTGACCAACTCGTTGATGATCGGGGGGCGGATGCCGGGTCTGCTCACGGCGAGGACCTCACGGTGGAGCGGTACGGCCCCGGACGGCAGGACAACCCGTTCGACTCCGGGCTGGTCGCTCTCTCCGCTGATGAGAGTGGCCGGGATCAGGCCCACCGCCAATCCGGCTCTGATCATGGCCAGCATGCTGTGCAGGTCCTCGGTTTCCAGCGTTACGTCGAGAGAGATCCCCAGTTCTCCGGCCCACCGATGCAGCAAACGCCGATCGGGACTGTGCGCATGGCCGGAGGTCCATTCCATCTCAAGGCATTCCGCCAGTTCCAACGGGCGACGGCCCGACCGTGGGCCCGCGACGAGGACCAGCGGCTCGTGCCCCAGAGAGGTGATGGTCCACTCACCAGAGGTGGTCGGTGGGTCCTCGGGCAGGTATCGGTAGGCAATGAGCAGATCCAGGTCCCCCGACTTGACCTTGGGCAACCCTTCGTGTGTCTCCACGATCACGAGGCGGATGCGGGCGCCGCGGCCACGGGGCTTGAGAGCAGACAGAATCCCGGGGAACAGGTGGCTCATCGCGCTGGGATAGGCACCGACACGCAATTCGGCGATTTCACGGTTCGAGATGCCGTCGGCGGCGTCCTGGAACCGGGCAGTCGCCTCGAAGAGCACCTCGGTCGCTTGCGCGAGGGAGCGGCCGGCCGCGGTCAGGATCAGTCGGCTGCCAGGGCGGCGGACGAGCAGCTCGATGCCCATGTCGCGCTCCAGCACGGCGATGTGCTGGGACACCGCGGAGGGCACGTAACCGAGGGCTGCCGCGGCTTCGGCCATGGAGCCACGGTTCACCACGGCCATGAAGGTGGACAGGAGCTTCAGGTCGGGCTGGGGCTTCATGGATTGTGAACTTTCTCTTCTCGATCCATCGCTTTACGTGTTCTGCAGCCGGGTGCCAGAGTCTAGGCAACCTGCCGGAAGAACGCGCCTCACCTGCGCTGTCGCCCGCCGCCCCCAGCCGTCCGCATGACCGCCGCACTTCTGCCGAAAGCCGAGGCCATGGCCATCGACCTGACCGCCCTCCGGGCCCACTTCCCCTCCCTCGACCACGGCCTCGCCTTCTTCGACGGCCCGGGTGGGACCCAGACCCCCCGCCCCGTCGCCGACGCCATCGCCGCGACGCTGACCGGCCCCCTCTCCAACCGGGGGGTTGTCAGCCCGTCCGAGCTCAACGCCGAGCGCGCCGTCGCGGAGTTCCGCGCCGCCTATGCCGACCTGCTCAATGTGCCCGCCGGCGGTGTCATCCACGGTCGCAGCGCCACCCAGCTCACGTACGACTTCTCCCGTCACGTGGCCAAGAGCTGGAAGGCCGGCGACGAAATCGTGCTCAGCCGCCTGGATCACGACTGCAACGTCCGCCCCTGGATCCAGGCGGCCGAGCGCGCCGGCGTGACGGTCCGCTGGATCGAGATCGACAGCGAGACCGCGGAGCTCGACCTCGATTCGTTCGAGCGGGCGCTGTCGCCTCGGACGCGGCTGGTCGCGGTCACGGCAGCCTCGAACGTGCTGGGCACCAAGCCGCCCGTCCGCCGGATCGCCGACCTGGCGCACGAGGTCGGTGCCCTGGTGTACGTGGATGGGGTGCACTACGCCGCCCACCACCTGGTGGACGTGCCCTCCCTGGGCGCGGACCTGTTCGTCTGTTCCCCGTACAAGTTCCTCGGACCGCACTGCGGTGTGCTCGCGGGAGCGCCCGGACTCCTCGAAACCATCCACCCGGACAAGCTCCTGCCTTCCCCCGACACCGTGCCGGAGCGCTTCGAGTTCGGCACACTGCCCTACGAGATCCTGGCGGGTGCCGCCGCCGCCGTGGACTTCCTCGCCGCGATCGACCCGGGCACGCGGGCCACGCGCAGGGAGCAGCTCGCGCATTCGCTGGGCTCCCTGCACGAACACGAGCAGGCGCTGCGCACGAGGCTGGAAGAGGGTCTGCGCGCTCTGGGCGACGCCGTCACCCTGCACTCGAAGGCGGCCGACCGCACCCCGACCCTCCTGATGACCCTCGAAGGCCGCGACGCCCGCGAGGCCCAGGTACATCTGGCCGCACGCGACGTCCTGGCCCCCGCCGGGTCGTTCTACGCGTACGAGCCCTTCGCCGCCTTGAAGCTGGAGGACCCCGCCCTGCGGGTTGGCCTGGCGCCGTACAACACCGCCGACGACGTGGACAGGCTCCTCGACGGTCTTTCCTCTTTTCTCTGAAGCTTGTCCCGTATGTGGCCGGCTGAGCCTCGCAGTGACGGCGATGCTCACGCCATCAGCAGGCGGTGGCCGATTCGCCTCTGGCCGATCCGATCCGCCACCAGGCCGAGGAGCACGCGGCGATCGTCGCCGCGATCGAAGAGCCCCCGGGACCGCCGTGATCCCGGCCCAGCGCATGGCCCGCCGCGAGTACACGAACCGCGTCACCGCTCTCGAAGCCCCGGCCTGACCAAGATCACCGGCTTGGCGTCAACCGCTGTACCGATGTTCCATCTGCCGGCAATTGCATCGGATGCGAACTCGCGACGGTTGGCGAATCGGCCCGGGTGGAGGTGCCAACCACGGGGCGGTCTAAGGAACTTGGGTAGCATTCCCGACGGTGACGATACCGGCCCACTGGGGCCCGCTGCCAGTTGCGGAGGGGCTGACCTGGGGCTTCTCTGGCGACTCGCATAGGATGCGATTTTCTCGCATCTGATGCGAGTCACGGAGAGTGGTGGATCGGTGGGTTACAACGGGTCGATACCGGGGGCGGCGAGACTGCACCTGTCGACGGGGGCGCACTGCTGCGACCGGAGGAACAGGTCTTCACGGCGATGCTGACTGGACGACGGCACCGGCCGGATCCGCCCCGAACTCGTCCCGCGCACGTCGAACACAACGAACACGGCCGCAACACCATCCGGCCCTTCCTACTGTGGTGCATGGCCAGCAAACTCACCCGGCGCTTCCGACTGCCCACCGCGGTGATCCGCCAGGCTTCGCCACTCTCACAGCACAAGCGCGTGGACCTGCTCGGCCGCGTCCTGACCGACCATGACCTGCCGCTGCGGCCCCGGGTCGCGGCCGCCATCGTCCTGCTCTACGCGCAACCGCTCAGCCGCGTCGTCCGCCTCACCATCGACGCCGTGATCCACGATGACAACCAGGTCCTCCCACGACTCGGCGAACCACCCTCCCCGGTCCCCGCCCCAGTCGCCGATCTCCTGCTCAGCTGGATCCCCAACCGGGACAACATGAACACCGCGACGAACCGCGACTCGCGCTGGCTGTTCCCCGGACGCCGGGCCGGGCAGCCGATGCACCCCGACGCCCTCTCGGCTCTGGTCAACGACCTCGGCATCCCCACCATCGCCAGCCGGGTCTCTGCCATCCGCGAGCACGTCCTGGAGATGCCCGTCCCTGTCGTCGCCGACGCCCTCGGCTACCACCAAGTCACCACCGCCAAGTTGGCCGCCCAATCCGGAGGCGCCTGGAGCCGGTAGGCCGCCGGGGACCACCTACGGTCACCATCCGGCTGGACACCCCGACTAACTGACGACAGCTGAATTGGAGAGCTCACCAGTATCAACCCCGTCTCTGTCACTCCAGTTCGCGAGGCCGTCAGGGATGGTGAATCAGCCACAGCCGGGTGACCGACGCCGCATGGCGGGCATCCAGCTGGGCGGCTGACGCCGCAACAGAACGCACGAGGGGCGCGGCTCCTGCCTTGTCGGTAGGGTCCGCGCCCCTTTGCTGTTCTGCTGCACTCAGTGCCAGTTGCTGATCTGGACGTCGTGCGGGGCGGGTTCACCGGCGCCGGTCTCCAGCAGACGCTTGAGGCTCATCAAGAAGGTCGCCCACTTGGTGCTGCAGTGGGACATGAACTCCACCGGCTCGCGCCAGCCCTCGTGCCTGAACAGGACGATGGTGTACTCGCCCTCCTGCTTGAGGTCGAAGCTGATCTGCGTGCCGATCCACTCCTCGGGCCCGTCGACGACCTCCCAGAGCACACGCTCCGCTGGGCTCGTCTCCAGGACCTTCATGTCGAAGCCGCCGGGCACGAAGCGGAACCGGACCACGCCGCCGAGGGAGGTGTCCCCGTCCGTCTCCTCGGTCCACCAGCGGGAGAGGCCGTCGACGGTGGTGAGCGCCGTGTAGACGTCCTCGGGGGCGACGGTGATGCCGATGCGGTGCAGGATGTCTGCCATTTTCGATGTCTCCTTCCGCGCGAGGCGGGCTGGTCAGCCCTGCCCGCGCTGGATCGCCTCGGCGATCCGCTTGATGCGGTGCAGTCGGGCGTCCCAAGCGGCCCCGACCGAGGACAGTTGCGCGACGGCGCGGGAGAGCTGGGCCTCGTCCACCTCGTAGCGGCGCTCGCGCCCGGAGGGCGTGGCGTGGACAAGTCCGACGCGGTCGAGCACGCCGAGGTGCTTGGCCACCGCCTGGCGGGTCACAGGGAGGTGCTCGCTGAGCGTGGTGGCGGTTCCGCCGTTCTCGGCGAGCAGCAGGTCGAGCATCTGTCGACGTATCGGGTCTCCGACGGCCGACCACAGCTCGTCGTCGACGACGGTGATGTTCATCGCGTCGCCACCTTGGCGGCGTAGCCGACGAGCCGGGGCAGGAAGTAGTCCCAGCCGCGGACGTGGTCCTGGTACGCCTCCTCCAGCACGGCGGCCTCCCAGCCTTTCTCGCGGAAGCCGGCCTCGGAGAACCGCAGCAGCGTGCCGTTGCCGACGGGCACGAGATCAAAGGCCACCAGCAGCGAGTTGCCGGGGGCGGCGGTCTCGCCGTCCTCGCAGACCCACCGGAAGGCGAACCGCCGCGGCGGGTCGGCCTCCACGACGGTCAGCGGCTCGACCTTGACCTCCGGCCCACTCCCGAAGCTCACCGTCCCAGTGCCACCCGGTACCGGCGTCTCCAGCTTGGCCTCGTCGGGCCACCACTCCCGCAGGTGCTCCGGCCTGCTGATCACCTGGTAGACCACCTCGGGCGTCGCCTCGATGTGGATCTCCCGCGAGATACTGCCGTACTCCATCGCGTCTCTCCCGCCCTAATGCAACCTTTGGTTGCACATAACTCTAAGGCGGATGGGCCGAACATGCAACCTTTCGTTGCGCATAATTGAGTGAGCAGATAGAGATCGCATCCACGATCTCACCGCGCGCGTGCGCTTCAGGATGCCCACCCTTGGCGGACCAGCAGGCCAGCGGTGGGAGGAGTAGCTCGAGCGCCAACCCCTGACGGCCGCGTCCCTCGCGGTTCCGGACGGGGCCCCTCGAGTGCCCAAGCGGACGGGGCGGCTCGCGGCCACCGAGCGTGATCAGTTGGCTCGCCTCGCGAAGGAACTCACGACAGTTGATTACGCGAGCTCACCAGTACCGAGGCCGCTGACCTCAACAACCCGACCCGGTCGGCCGTGGCGCCGGAGCGGGAGACCAGCTGGGCGGGTGCGGCGACCGACAAGACGGCGCCCTACCCGCACTTCCCCTACCACCGCCAGGAAGGCTTCGCCCGCCTCAACCCACCAGTGGTCGCACCTCCGCCCGCCGCGTGACGCCGACGGCAGTGACCGAAGCGGCCGCCCGCGCGTCCCACACTCACCGTCTCGCAGAGGACGGCCAGGCGTCACGAAACGATGCGCCCAGATGGTGCGGTCCGGCCACTCCGCTACCACTGCGGCGCTCCGAGCGGCGCGCCAACAAGGCTCCACTTGTTCGAGGTTTCGAAAGTTTTGGCTGAGGTGGTCCTCTGAATTCCTGCTTCTTCCCGCCGTGTTGAGTTGGGCTTAACGTAGAGAGCGCTTGCTAAGCGGCTCGGGATCGGCCGTGGACGGAGCCCTGTTCGAAAATTTCACCGGCCCTCGGGACGGGCCCTGAGAGGTGGAGTCGCGATGGTGCGTGGCGGGAGCGCGACGGCCGGGCCGACGCTGGCGGTGGTGGCGCGCGAGGCCGGGGTGTCCGTACCCACGGCCTCGAAGGTGGTCAACGGCCGCGAGGACGTGGCCCCCGAGACCAGGCGCCGGGTCACCGAGGCGTTGGACCGGCTCGGCTATGTCCGCAGACCCCGGTTCGAGGCGTCCAAGCCGCCCCGCATGGTCGACCTGGTGGTGCACTCCTTGGAGAGCTCCTGGTCGGGCGCCGTACTGCACGGCGTCGAACAGGCCGCCCACGACGCAGGCCTGGAGGTCGTCGTCTCGGCCGACCTGACCCGCACCCGGGGCGCCCGCCCCGAACACGGCTGGTTCGACAAGCTGACCGCCCGCGGCTCCGCCGGAGTGCTCTTCAACCTGGCCGAACTGTCCCCCGCCCAGTACTCCTGGCTCACCCAGCACCGCATCCCGTTCGTGCTGATCGACCCGGTTCTCGAGCCACCGCCCGGCGTCCTGTCCGTGGGCGCGGCCAACTGGCAGGGCGGAACGACCGCCACCGACCATCTGCTGTCCCTGGGGCACGAGCGGATCGCCGTGATCGCCGGCTACCGGCGCAAGATGTGCAGCAGCGCCCGGGTCGCGGGCTACCGCTCGGCACTCACGACCGCGGGCCTGCCGTACCGCCCGGAGTACGTCCGTTACGGCAACTTCATGGAGACCACCGCCCGGCACCGGATGCTCCAGCTGCTCGACCTCCCCGAGCCCCCGACAGCCGTCTTCGTCTGCTCGGACAAGATGGCCCTCGGCGTCTACGAGGCACTGGCCGAGCGGGGGTTGCAGGTGCCGGACGACATCAGCGTGGTCGGATTCGACGACCTTCCCGAGGCCCGCTGGGCGTCCCCACGTCTGACCACCGTCCGCCAGCCGCTCTCGGAGATGGCCCAGACCGCGCTACGGCTGCTGGTGCGGATGATGGAGGGCCACCAACCGGAGGGCACCCGTACCGAGTTGTCGACGCGGCTGGTGGAGCGGGCCAGTACGGGGGCGCCGCGCTCGGTCTGAGCCGATGGGGCGGGGTGCGTCGCGGTTCGGTCAAGTGGTTGCGGGGGACCTCGGTTCGGGTGAACGGTGGGCGTCGTGGGACCGTACGGATAGGGATGGCCAATCGGGTGTCCCGGCGGTCCCGAGGCACCGGCCCACTCCGCTCCACCAGCACCGAGCTCCACATGCTCCACAGGGAAGGACCTTCGGGTTGTCGCACATACGCTCTCCGCAGCTTCCGGGACCGACGCCGACACCGGACGACGACAAGGCCCCGGAGGACGCCGCTCCTCCGCAGGTGGACACGGTCGCGGAGACCGAGCCGACGGCGGAGACGCGGGCGGAGACACCGGCCGACAAGGCGGAGACACCCGAGAAGTCCGAGGAGTCCGCGCCCACCCCCAAGGCAGATCGGGAGCACTCCGAGGCCACCGCCGAGCCCAAGACGGACATCCCCGCACCCGCGGCGGAGTCCACCGCACCCGAGACGGCCGCCGCAGGCCCCGACACGGACGCCCCCGCACCCGCACCCGCACCCGCACCCGCCGCAGACGCTTCCGCACCCGAGGCAGCCACTCCCGACCCGGCCCCCGACCCGGCCCCCGACCCGGACTCGGCCTCCGACGCGGACCCCGCCCCCACCGCAGCCCCCTCCCCCGGCTGGCGCGTGCGGCACCCCCGGGCCGCGCGTGGGCTCGCCTGGGCCGCCACGGGGCTGGCCGTCGTGCTCGTGCTGTTCGCGCTCGTCGTGCCGAACGACATCACCGAGCTCGACCCCGGCCGGTTCCTGCGGATCCCGGCGGAGGGCATCCTCGTGGCGGGCCTGCTGCTCGTCCTCCCCGCGAAGGCGCGCCGCGTGGCGGTCGTGGTGGTCGGCGTGGTGCTCGGCCTGCTGACCATCGTCAAGGTGCTGGACATGGGCTCGTACTGGACCCTGGACCGCCCCTTCGACCTGGTGCTGGACTGGATCCTGCTGGACGACGCGCTGTCGTTCATGAAGGACTCGCTCGGTGGGGCCGCCGCCCAGGCCGCGACCGTCGGGGTGATCGCGCTCGCGCTGGCGCTGCCCGTGCTGATGACGCTCGCGGTCGTACGACTGAGCCGGCTGATGGTGCGCAACCGGCACACGGCGAGCCGTACGCTCCTCGTCCTGGGGACCGCGTGGATCACCTGCTCGACGCTGACGCTGGAGATATCCGACGTCCCCGTCGCCTCGCACAGCGCGGCCACCCTCGTCGAGAACCGGATCGAGGCGGTCAGCAACGGCCTGAAGGACGGCGAGGCGTTCCGCAAGCAGGCCGCGGTGGACGCCTTCGCCGACGTACCGCCGGACCGGTTGCTGACGGGGCTGCGCGGCAAGGACGTACTGATCACGTTCATCGAGAGCTACGGCCGTTCCGCGATCGACGACCCGCGGATGGGCGAACCGCTCGGTGAGACCCTCGCGCAGAAGACACAGGAGCTGAAGGACGCCGGATACGCCTCGCAGAGCGGCTGGCTGCGCTCCCCGATCACGGGCGCCGGCAGCTGGCTGGGGCACTCCACGTTCCTGTCCGGTCTGTGGATCAAGAACCAGTCGCGGTACAACCACCTCGTCGCGAGCGACCGGCTCACCCTCACCGAGGCGTTCCGCCGCACCGGCGCCTGGCGCACGGTCGGCATCGTGCCCGGC
This sequence comes from Streptomyces sp. 11x1, assembly GCF_032598905.1. Lineage (NCBI taxonomy): Bacteria > Bacillati > Actinomycetota > Actinomycetes > Kitasatosporales > Streptomycetaceae > Streptomyces > Streptomyces sp. 11x1. The sequence continues at coordinate 2,260,665 of NZ_CP122458.1, forward strand.
ACCCAGAAGGCGTGGCCCGAGGGCAAGTACTTCGGGCTGGACCACATCTACGACTCCGACCAACTGGGCTACCAGGGGCCGAAGTTCAGCTGGTCCACGATGCCCGACCAGTACACGCTGAAGGCCTTCCAGGAGCTGGAGCACGGCAAGGAGGACCGGGAGCCGATGATGGCGGAGATCATCCTGACCTCCAGCCACAACCCGTGGGCGCCGATCCCGAGCACCATCCCCGAGGAGCGGATCGGTGACGGCTCGGTCTACCACTCCCTCCAGAAGGCCGAGGGCAAGAACCCGACGGAGGTCTGGAAGGATCCGCTGGCCGTCCGGGACGAGTACCGCAAGTCCATCCAGTACTCGGTGACCAGCCTCGTCGACTTCGTCGCGAAGTACGGCTCCGAGGACACCGTGCTGGTCTTCCTCGGCGACCACCAGCCCAACAAGACGGTCACCGGCGACAACCCCAGCCACGACGTACCGGTGTCGATCGTCGCCAAGGACCCCGAAGTGCTGGAGAAGATCTCCGACTGGGGCTGGACGGACGGGCTCAAGCCCGCCGACTCCACGCCGACCTGGCGGATGGACAAGTTCCGTGACCGCTTCATGACGGCGTTCGGGCCGCAGCAGCCGGGCGGCACGCCCTGATCACCGACACGCCAGGTCGGAGGGCCGATCCTTCCGACAAGCGGCCCCGGGGTTGAGGCCACACCGCCGGGCGGTCGGCCCCCGACACCGGGCAGGGCCCGGCGGGCATCCCGTGTCGGCGGGGGCTCAGCCCGAGGCGCCCACGTTCTCGCGCGGGGCCCCGTCGCCCTCCGGGGGCAGGTCTCCGCGTTCGACCGGCCTGCCGTGGGGCGGGGGCTTGTCGCGGTGGCGGGGCGGGAGGAGGAAGGCCAGTTCGGCGTCGGTGGCGTGGTGGGCGGCGAGCGCGGCGGCCCGCAGGGCCTCGCGCTCGACGGCGGTCTCGGCGGCGCTGATCCGAAGGAGGTGCCCGTCCTCCGGTACGGCGTACTCGTGCTGTCCCGCCGAGGTGCGGTACCAGGCGTCCCCGTCCCGCTCGCAGTGGACCGCCTCGCCCGTGCCCTGGCCCACCGGCTCCTCGGGACAGCCGGCGGCGGTCATCCCGCCCCGGTCGACGAGGAGCAGGAGCTGGGCACTGTTCTCGTGGGACCAGTAGGCGGCGGAGAACCCGTCGTCGCCGTACACGCCGACGGACTGGCGGGCCAGCGTGAACCCGGGGGACTCGGTGACGTAGACGAGCCCCGGCGCGAGGCCCAGCGCCTCGGCACGGGCGTGCAGTTCGGCCCGGTCGGGGAGCGGCTTCAGGGGCTCCCTGTCCCCGACCACGACCTCCTCGGTCCCGCAGGCGGCGAGCAGCGTCGGCAGGAGCGCCAACGGCAGCAGAACCCGCGCGGTACGGAGCATGGACATGCCCACCATCCTGCCGCACAGATGTTCCACAGGTGAGCCAAAGGATCCGTTCCGTGAGAGCGCTTGCCCACGTGTCCGATTCCTTCAAGACCGGGCGTCACCCCTCGCCCTACGGTGGCCGCATGACTCCACGACTCGACGCGATCGGGATGGTGGCCTCGGACATGGCCGCCTCCGTCACCTTCTACCGCCGGCTCGGTTTCGACTTCCCCGAGGGTGCCGAGAACCTGCCGCACGCCGAGGCCCGACTGCCGGGCGGGCTACGGCTGTTGCTCGACACCGAGGAAACTGTCCGCTCCTTCCATCCGGCGTACCGCCCGGGGTCGGGCGGCGGCGCCGGGCTCGCCCTGCTGTGCGACAGCCCGGCCGAAGTCGACGCGGCGTACGAGGAGTTGACCGGTGCCGGGTACCACGGGGAACTCAAGCCGTGGGACGCGGTGTGGGGCCAGCGCTACGCCGTGGTGCTGGACCCCGACGGCAACGGCGTCGACCTCTTCGCGCCCCTGCCGACGCCCACCGACGGGTAGCCACCCGCGAACGGGTGGCCTTCCGCGAACGGGGGCCTCCCACCCACGGGCGGCCACCCACCCACGGGCGGCCGCCCGTCGCGGCTACCGCCCGCCGAGCAGTTCGCCGAGGGACAGCCCCGCCAAATCCCTTACGTCGCGGGCGAGATGCGCCTGGTCGGAGTAGCCGGTCCGGGCCGCCGTCTCGGCGAAGGGCACACCGTCCCGGGCGAGCGCGAGCGCCCGTTGCAGCCGCAGCACCCGGGCCAGCGTCTTGGGTCCATATCCGAAGGCGGCGAGCGACTTCCGGTGCAACTGCCGTGCCCCGAGACCGAGTTCGTCGGCTGTCACTGCGACCGCGCGGCCCGCCTCCAGCGCTTCCACGACCTGCCGCAGCACCGGATCGGTCCGGCCCACCTCGGCCGCCCGCTCCAGGACCACCTCTTCGAGGCCGCTCGCCGGATCGTCTGCCGCGTTCACCCGGGCCGTGAGCCGCCGCACGACCGCCGGTGACCACAGCTCGGCCAGGTCCACCCGCCGGTCCCGCAGCTCGTGGGCCGGCACCCCCAGGAAGCCGGGCGCCTGGCCGGGGAAGAACCGGAGCCCCGCCCAACTGCCGGACACCCCTTCGGTGACGTACGCCCGGGTGTCGGGCCCGGCGACCATCAGCCGCCCTTCGTTCCAGAGCAGGTCCATGCACCCGTCGGGCAGGACCCGCCCCGCACCCGGCCGACTCGGGCTGTCGGTCCACACCACGGCCCCACCCAGCCGAGAGGTCCTTTCGACATACACAACGAAAAGGCTAGCCCTGTGGCCAATGGCTACGCCCGGCCGACCCGGGGGCGCGGGGAACTGCGTAAGGAACCACGGCCGGCCCGTGGATGTCGGAGCGCCTCGGCCCCAACGAAGCCCCACGGCCGGTCGCAGGCTGCGGACCGTCACGGGCGGGGCGGACCGTCACGGGGCTGCGGACCGTCACGGACTGCGGACCGTGCTGGGTTGCCCGCGCAGTTCCCCGCGCCCCTAAAGAGACTGGGGTCACCCGGCGCTTGACGACGCACCGCCCGCCCAAGCCCGGCCACGGCCCCCTGCCGCGGGCCCTATTCCTCCCCCTTCTTCGCCGGCGGCCGCAATCGCGACGTCACGTCCTCCGGTGGAAGGAAGCGGGACCAGCGTTCGGGGAACTCGGAGGGCATGTCGGGGTCCTCCGGGTCGTGGGAGCGGGCGGCGGCCGCGCGGGCGACGTACTCGGCGGCCTGTTCCTCGCGGAGGCGCTCGTTCGCGGCGCGGGCGGCGGCCGTGGCCGCGGCGGGCCAGACACGGTCGATCGCGGCGTTGACGGCGGCGCCGACCAGCACGGCGAAGGCGCCCACGCCGATCCACAGGAGGACGGCTACGGCGGCCGCCAGGGAGCCGTAGATCGTCGCCCCCTCGACCGTGTTCGTCAGGTAGATGCGGAGCAGGAAGCTGCCCAGCACCCACATGCCGAGGGCGACCAGGGCGCCGGGGACGTCCTCGACCCAGGGGGAACGGACCGGCACCGACACGTGGTAGAGCGTGGTGAGGAAGACGATGGACAGGACGATCACAACGGGCCAGTAGAGGACCTGGACGACGGTCGCCGACCACGGCACGATCCGGACGACGGCGTCGGGGCCGGCCACCATCAGCGGGAGCGCGATCGAGCCGATCAGCAGCGCCACGAGGAAGAGCAGGAACGCCATGAGGCGGGTCTTGACGATGCCGCGGACTCCGTCGAGGCCGTACATGACGGTGATGGTGTCGATGAAGACGTTGACCGCGCGGGAGCCGGACCACAGGGCGAACAGGAAGCCTATGGAGATGACGTCGGGGCGACCGCCCTTCATCACGTCGTCCAGGATCGGCTGCGCGATCTGCGCGACGCCCTTCTCGGACAGGACGGTGCGCGACGCCTCCAGGAGGTTGAGCTCCAGGCTGGCGATGGTGTCGGCGCCGGTCCAGTCGTCGACGTAGCCGAGCAGGCCGATCATGCTGAGCAGCAGCGGCGGCACGGAGAGCAGCGTGAAGAACGCCGCCTCGGCCGCGAGGCCCAGGATGCGGTACTCGATGCAGGAGTTGACGGTGTCCTTCAGGAGCAGCCAGGCGGTCCTGCGCTTGGAGACGTCCCGGTAGAGGGCACGGGCGCGGTGGAGACGCCCCTGGGGGCTCTCCGGCGGTGGGGGTGACTGACTTGCTGGCTGCACGCCCTAACGGTATCCGCCTGCGCGTGCCGCCCTCACCTCCCGGTGCCGCCTGCCGCGCCGCGGTCCGCATGCGGCGCACGGTCCCCTCCGGTCGCGTCACGGGGCAGCAAACAAAGGGAAACCCAGCAGAAATCAAAGGTGATTCCGAATCGCCTTTTCTGTCATGAACGTGCTGGCCGAATCGACGAGGGGACGGAAGTGGAACGCGCGGGTGTGTTTGTACCGCCCCTTTGGAAAGTTCCCCGCTGGAACAGGGCGGGGACCCGGATCCAACAGGTCGGACGAGATCGGGGAAGGGGCGGGAAAGCGTCAATTACCCGACCTCCCTTGACCCGTTCGCGAATGTACCGAAAGAATCCGGATTGCATTCCGCTGCGCCCCTCCGGACCAGATGCCGGCACAGCGCACACCGGGGGCCCAGTCAAGGCTCCGAACAGGCCTGATCTATTCCGCCACAGCCGTCACCGCTCTCCGTTCCCGCAACCCTCCCCCCTCCTTCTGTCATTCCGCGCGCCGTCCCGTTCACCCCCGGGCGCCTTCCATCGCAATACCTGTCGCGGAGAAATTCAATGACATTGCCAGCGCCACGACCCGTGGCGGAAATACCGGGCGAGGTCCAGGGGGCCGAGCCGGACGCGGCGGAATCGTACACCGCCGTCGAGCGACTCCTCGCCGAAATTCTCGCCGGAGTCGCACGCATCGAACACGTGCCCGCAGAAAGCCATTTCTTCGACGACCTCGGTGCCAATTCGCTGACGATGGCCCATTTCTGTGCCCGCGTCAGGAAGCACCCCGATCTGCCGTCAGTGTCCATCCGGGACGTCTACGGCCACCCGACGATCCGCGGCCTCGCCGCCGCGCTGACCGAGGCACCGGCCCCGCCGGCCGCCCCGCCCGAGCCCGCCGAGCCCGTGCACCCGGGCAGCACGTTCCGCTACGTCCTGTGCGGTGTCCTGCAGTTACTCCTCTTCGGTGGCTACTGCCTGCTCGCCGCCTCCGGATACGCACAGGGATACGAGTGGGTGGCGGACGCCTCCGGAGCGGTCGAGGTCTATGTGCGTTCGGCCGTCTTCGGGGCGCTCGCCTTCCTCGCCCTGTGCGTCCTGCCGGTCGCCGCCAAGTGGCTGCTGGTCGGGCGGTGGAAGCCCCGGGAGTTCCCCGTGTGGGGCCCGGCGTATCTGCGGTTCTGGCTCGTCAGGACCCTGCTGCGCACCAGCCCGATGGCCCTGTTCGTCGGCAACCCGCTGTACGTGCTGTATCTGCGGGCCCTCGGCGCCCGCATCGGACCGGGCGTCACCATCCTCAGCCGCACCCTGCCGGTCTGCACCGACCTGCTGACCATCGGCGCGGGCACCGTCATCCGCAAGGACTCCTACTTCCTCTGCTACCGGGCGCGCGCCGGGCGCATCCGCACCGGCACCGTCACCCTCGGCCGGGACACCTTCGTCGGCGAGCACACCGTCCTCGACATCGGCACCGCCCTCGGCGACGGCTCCCAGCTCGGCCACTCCTCCGCGCTGCGGGCCGGCGAGTCCGTCCCGGCCGGAGAGAGCTGGCACGGCTCACCGGCCCGCCCCACGGACGTGGACCACATCCGGGTCCCCCCGCTCCCCCGCCGCCCCCTGCGCCGGGCCGGCTACGCACTCGCCGCCCTGCTCCAGACCCTGCTGCTGTACGTGCCGCTGACCGTCGGCAGCACCTATCTGCTGCTCACCGCCGCACCCGAGCTGCACACCCTGCTCGACCCGGCATCACTGCACGCCGGCTCGGGCCGCTTCTACATCGAGGCGATGGCCCTGTCACTCACGCTGTTCGCGTGCTCGATCCTCGCCGGGGCCGTCCTGGTGTTCGTCGTGCCGAGGCTGCTGCGCCCGCTGGTGAAACCCGACCGCGTCTATCCGCTGTACGGCTTCCACTACTCCACGCACCGCGCGATCACCCGCCTGACCAACCTCAGGTTCTTCACGTGGCTGTGCGGCGACAGCTCGTACATCGTCCCCTACCTCAAGGCCCTCGGATACGACCTCTCGCGGGTCGAACAGACCGGGTCCAACTTCGGCACCGCGATGCAGCACGAGACGCCGTACCTGGTGAAGGTCGGCAGCGGCACGATGGTCGCCGACGGCCTCTCGGTCATGAACGCGGACTACTCCAGCACCTCGTTCCGGGTCTCCCGGACGGCGATCGGCGGGCACAACTTCCTGGGCAACGCCATCGCCTACCCGGTCGGCGGCCGGACCGGCGAGAACTGTCTGCTGGCGACCAAGGTGCTGGTGCCCCTCGACGGCGAGGTACGCGAAGGGGTCGGGCTGCTCGGCTCACCTCCCTTCGAGATACCCCGCTCGGTCGAGCGCGACAGCCGCTTCGACCATCTGCGCGAGGGCGCGGAGCTGGGGCGCCGGCTCGCCGCGAAGAACCGCTTCAACCTGCGCTCGATGGCCCTGTTCCTGTTCCTGCGCTGGCTGCACACCTTCGCGCTCACCGTCCTCGGCTTCGCGGCCTTCGACCTGTACGGCCACGTGGACGGCCCGGCCGCACCGCTCGCCCTCGCCGCGCTGCCCCCGACGGCACTGGTCTTCAACGCCCTCTACTACGCGCTGGTCGAACGGACCCTGACCGGCTTCCGCCCGCTGCGCCCACGGCTGTGCTCCATCTACGACCCCGTCTTCTGGCGGCAGGAGCGGCTGTGGAAGCTGCCCGACGGGCATCTGAAGATCCTCAACGGCACCCCGTACAAGAACCTCGTCTGGCGGCTGCTCGGGGTCCGCATCGGATGCCGGGTGTTCGACGACGGGGCGTACATCACCGAACGGACGCTGACGGAGATCGGGGACGACTGCACCCTCGCCGCAGGCAGCAAGATCCAGGCGCACTCACAGGAGGACGGCACCTACAAGTCCGACCACATCACCATCGGCGCCGGCAGCACGCTGGAGGTCCAGGCGTTCGTCCACTACGGCGTGACGCTGGGCGAGGGAGCCGTGCTGGCACCCGACTCCTTCCTGATGAAGGGCGAGCAGGTGCCGCCGCACGCGCGCTGGGGCGGGAACCCGGCGACGGAGACCACCGGAACACGGTAATCGGGGGAAGAACATGGAACGGTCGGAGCCGGGCGACGCTGCCCGGAAGTACTGGCACGAGGTGCTCACCACCGGGGGGCGGACCGCGATACCGCGGTGGAGCACCGACCCGGCGAAACGGGTCGCCGCCTACGAAGTGCCCCTTGAAGACAGGTTGTTGACCGCTGCGGACGGTACGGCCGCACTGCTCGCCGCGCACGCCAGGGTGCTCGCCACGCTGTCGGGCGAGGCCGAGATCACCACCGGCTGGCTGGAGGACGGCCGGCTGCTGCCCTGCCGGCTCACCGCCGTACCCGGCGACACCTGGCGGGCCCTGCTGGCGCACACCCACCGGACCACCGCCGAGCTGCTGACGCACGCCGCCTTCCCGGTGGCCGCCCTGCGGCACGAACTCGGCCTCGACGAACCGTCGTTCGAGACCGTGCTCGACACGAGCGGGGGCGACGGCGACCTCGCCGCGGACGTGGTCCTCCGGGTCGGGCTGGTGCACCGGGACGACGGTCCCGCGCTGCGGCTGCGGTACCGCACGGACGTGCTCGACGAGGAGGCCGCCGCCCGGATCGCCGGGTACCACGTCACCGCGCTCACCCGGATCGCCACCGAACCGGACGCCGAGCACGGGCGGCGGAGCCTGGTGGCGGACGACGAACTCCGCTTCCAGCTCGACGGACTGGCCGGGCCACGACGCGAACTGCCCGACCGCCGGGTGCACGAGCTGTTCGAGCAGCGGGTGGTGGCGCACCCGGACGCGGTCACCGCCGTCCACCGCGACCGGCGCTGGACCTACCGCGAGCTCAACTCCCGCGCCAACCAGCTCAGTCGGGCCCTGCTGGTCCGGGGCCTCGGCCACGAGGGCGTCGTCGCCGTGGTGACCGAACGCAACCTGGACTGGATGGCGGCCGTCCTCGCGGTGTTCAAGGCGGGCGGCGCCTATCTGCCCGTCGAACCGCACTTCCCCGCCGAACGCGTCGCCACCGTCCTCGCCCGCGCCGGCTGCGAGCTGGTGCTCACCGAACGGGGCAGCACGGACACGCTGGACCGGGCCCTGGCCGGCCTGCCCGGGATACGGCGGCTGCTGGTCGAGGACGCCTACGACGAGGCCCACCCGGACTCCGATCTCGGCCTGGACATCGGACCGGACCGGCTGGCGTACATCTACTTCACGTCCGGTTCCACGGGCGAGCCCAAGGGCGCGATGTGCGAGCACGCCGGGATGGTCAACCACCTCCACGCCAAGCTCGACGACCTCGACGTCCGCGAGGGGGACGTGGTCGCGCAGACCGCGCCCCAGTGCTTCGACATCTCCCTGTGGCAGCTGCTGGCCGCTCCCCTGGCCGGCGGGCGGACCCTGCTCGTGGAGCAGCAGGTGATCCTGGACGTCGGGCGGTTCGTCGACCGGATCGCGGACGGCCGGGCGAACGTGGTCCAAGTGGTGCCGTCGTACCTCGAAGCGGTCCTCGCCCATCTGGAGCAGCATCCCCGTGAACTGCCCGACCTGCGCCGGGTGTCGGTCACCGGCGAGGCGCTGAAGAAGGAGCTGGCGCAGCGCTGGTTCGCCACCGAGCCGGGAATACCGCTCGTCAACGCCTACGGGCTGACCGAGACCTCGGACGACACCAACCACGAGGTGATGGACCGCGCTCCGGAGGGGGACCGGGTGCCGCTGGGCCGTCCCGTCCGCAACGTCCGCGTGTACGTCGTCGACGAGCACCTCTCCCTCGTGCCGCTGGGCGCCCCCGGGGAGATCGTCTTCTCCGGGGTGTGCGTGGGGCGCGGGTACGTCAACGATCCCGAGCGCACCGCGCGGGCCTTCACCACCGATCCGTACCGGCCCGGTGAGCGGCTCTACCGCAGCGGGGACCACGGGCGCTGGCGGCCCGACGGCAAGCTGGAGTTCCTGGGCCGCCGGGACACCCAGGTCAAGGTCCGCGGCTTCCGCATCGAGATCGGCGAGGTGGAGAACGCGCTGCTCAAGGTGGCGGGCGTCCGGGACGGCGCGGTGGTGGTCGCCAGGGGCGCACACCTGGTCGCCTTCCACTCGGGCCGGCCGCTCGCGGCCGAGGAGCTGCGGGACCGGCTGGCCGCGACGCTGCCGGCGTACATGGTGCCGTCGGTGTTCCACTGGCGGGAGAGCCTGCCGCTGACCGCCAACGGCAAGACCGACCGGCGGACACTGACCGCGCTGGCCGAGGAACTCGACGCGGCGCGCGGCGGGTCGGGCGAGCCTCCTTTCACCTCGACCGAGCAGCGGCTGGCCGCCGTGTGGGCCGAGGTGCTCGGGGTACCGCGGGACCGGATCGGCCGGCACGACCACTTCTTCGACCGGGGCGGCACCTCGCTGTCGGCGGTGAAGCTGGCGATCGCCCTGGACCGGGCGGTGTCCCCCAAGGACGTGGCCGCCCATCCGACCCTGGCCGGGCTGGCCGGGCTGCTCGACACGAGGACCGGCGCCGACACCGTCGACGGGACACCACGCTCCGCGCCCCGCTCCGCCGCCGACACCACAGGAAGGTCGTCATGAGGTTTCTGAGCCGTCGACGCGGCGGAGCGCGCCGCGGCCGCGGGGACACGGAGACGGAGACGGAGAACGCATCGACGCCGACGCCGACGCCGTCCCCGGCTGCCGTCGCCCTGCCCGACATCGAACTCTCCACCGACAAGCCGCCGCTCCTCACCGTCTCCCCCGCCGAACCCGCCGCCCACTGGGCCGCCGTTCACCACGGTGCCCTGCGGGCCGCCGTCGCCGAGCACGGCTCGCTGCTGGTGCGCGGCCTCGGGCTACGGGACGCGGCCGAGACCGGCGCGGTCTTCCACGAGCTGGCCGGCACCCTGACGGCCGAGCGGGAGGCCTTCGCGCCGCGCCGGTCGTACGCGGACGGCGTGCACTCCTCGACAACCTGGCCGTCGAACCAGCCGATGTGCATGCACCACGAGTCGAGCTACGCGCTGGAGTTCCCCGGCCTGCTGCTCTTCGCCTGTCTGCAGGCGGCCGAGCGGGGCGGGGCGACCGGGATCGCGGACGCCGAGGCCGTACACGCGGCGCTGCCGCGCGAGGTGACCGAGCGGTTCGAGCGGGAGGGCTGGCTGCTCACGCGTTCGTACAACGACGAGATCGGCGCGTCGGTCGCCGAGGCGTTCGGCACCGCCGACCGGACGGTCGTCGAGGCGTACTGCCGGGCGCACTCCATCGAGTTCGCCTGGCAGCCCGACGGCTCACTGCACACCCGGCAGCGGCGGGCCGCCGTGCTCCGGCATCCGGTGACCGGCCGCCGCTGCTGGTTCAACCAGATCGCGTTCCTCAGCGAATGGACCATGGACCCCGAGGTCCGCGAGTACCTCGTGGACCTGTACGGGCCCGCCGGGCTGCCCTTCAACACCCGCTACGGCGGCGGCGATCCGATCGGCGCCGATGTCGTCGCGACGCTCAACGAGGTCTACGACAGGCACACCGTCCGCACCCCGTGGCGACCGGGCGACCTGCTGCTCGTCGACAACATCCGCTGCGCCCACAGCCGTGAGCCCTTCGAGGGGCCGCGCGAGGTGCTGGTGGGCCTGGCCGATCCGGTACGGCTGCCGCAATCCCCTGCCAGCGGCTTCGACGCGAAGGACGAGGTGAGCTTCCGATGACCGAGCTTCCGATGACCGAGGTTCCGGGTTTCGCCGTGATCTCCGGCGCCCAGGTGCAGCAGGCCCTGCGGGGCCGGGAACGGGAGATCGTCGAACTGGTCGAGTCCGCCTATCTGTTGCACGGCGACGGGGGAACGGGCGACACGGTCAACCCGCCGTCGTACTTCCTCCGCTTCCCCGACCGCCCCTCCTCGCGGATCATCGCGCTGCCCGCCTCGCTGGGCGGGAAGTTCCAGGTCGACGGGTTGAAATGGATCTCCAGCTTTCCGGAGAACACGGCGTCCGGGCTGCCGCGCGCCTCCGCCGTGCTGATCCTCAACGACCACGCCACCGGCTATCCGTTCGCATGTCTGGAGGCCTCGGTCATCAGCGCGACCCGGACGGCGGCCTCGGCGACGCTGGCGGCCGACCGGCTGAGCGCCGCGCGCCGGGGGGCGCCGCGTCCCACGCGGGTCGGCTTCGTCGGCACGGGGCTGATCGCCCGGTACATCCACACGTTCCTCGCGGCGACCGGCTTCGCGTTCGAGGAGGTGGGGGTGCACGACCTGGCCGCGGACAGCGCGGCCGGCTTCCGGGGGTACCTGGAGCGGTCCGGCGCGGCCGGGCGGGTGACCGTGTACGACGGCGCCGAGGACGTGATCCGGGCGAGCGACCTGGTGGTCTTCGCGACGATCGCGGGCGAGCCACACATCCGTGAACCGAAGTGGTTCGCCCACGATCCGCTGGTGCTGCACGTGTCGCTGCGCGATCTCGCGCCCGAGGTGATCCTCGCGTCGGCGAACTTCGTCGACGACGTCGAGCACTGCCTCAAGGCGAACACGTCGCCGCATCTGACCGAACAGCTCACCGGAGCGCGGGACTTCCTCGACGGGACGCTCCACGACGTCCTCACCGGCCGGGCGACCGTGCCGGCGGACCGTCCGGTGGTCTTCTCACCCTTCGGCCTGGGGGTCCTGGACCTCGCGGTCGGCGCTCAGGTCCACGAGGAGGTGGCCCGCTCCGGCGGACTGCGGATCGTGGACGACTTCTTCCACGAGCTGCGCCGCCACGGCTGACCGCGGGGCGCAGCGAGTACGACATGCACAACCAGGGGGGGCAGCGGTGCCAGTCATATCCGTTCCCACGGACTTCAACGAGGAGGAGCTGTACGTCGATCTGCGCCAGGTCGTCGGGCAGCAGCTCTTCCTGAAGTGCGAGGGGTTCAACTTCGCCGGCTCGATCAAGCTCAAGGCCGCGTCCGAGATGGTGCGGGCCGCCGAACGGGAGGGACGTCTCGGGCCGGGCTCGACGCTCGTCGAGTCGTCGTCCGGCAATCTGGGCGTCGCGCTGAGCATGATCGCGGCCAGCCGGGGCTACCGGTTCCTGTGCGTGACCGATTCCCGGTGCAATCCGCAGACCCGGCGCGTGATCGAGGCGCTGGGCAGCCGGGTGCACGTCATCTCCGAGCCGGACCCGCACGGCGGCTTCCTGGGGGCGCGGATCTCGTACGTCCGCGCGCTGTGCGCCACCGATCCTCGGTACGTGTGGCTCGACCAGTACACCAACGAGGCGAACCGGCGGGCGCACTACCGCACCACCGCGCCCGCGATCGCCCGGCAGTTCCCGCGCCTGGACGTGCTGTTCGTGGGGGTCGGCACCTCCGGGACGCTGATGGGCTGCGCCCAGTGGTTCTGGGAGCGGCGGCGCCGGGTGCGGATCGTGGCCGTGGACAGTGTGGGGTCGGTCGCGTTCGGCGGGGCGCCGGGCCGCCGGATGATCCCGGGGCTCGGCACGAGCGTGACGCCGGCCCTCCTCGACGCGTCGTACGTCGACGACGTCGTCCGGGTGGAGGAGGTCGACACCGTACGGGCCTGCCACCGCCTGGCCCGCCGGGGCTTCCTCTTCGGGGGCTCCACGGGCACGGTCGTCAGCGGCGCCGGTGAGTGGCTGGCCCGCAACGGCTCGCCCGACACCACGGCGGTGGCGATCTCGCCCGACCTCGGCGAACGCTACCTGGACACCGTCTACCGGCCGGGCTGGCCGCTGGAGCAGTACGGCGAGGCCGTGCTCGAACGGGAGGAGGAGTTCGGAACGGGCGGCCTGGGGACGGGCGAGCTCGCGGCGCCCGTCTGAGCCGGCCTCCGCGCTCCGGCGCCGGAGCGGTCCCGGTCCGGCACCGGACACCTGCCCGCCGGATACTGGTGAGCGTCGCCGTGACGACGCGATACCGACGGGTAGGTTCCGGACATGGCATCCAGCACGCACGAAGTGACCAATCAGGCTCCGCCCCTGGTGGACTACGACGTCTTCGCCGCCGACGAGGTCCTGACGGAGGCGGTCGAGCGGCATCTGGCGCCGGAGGTCCTGGAGGAGGCGCGGGACGAACTGACGGGGTTCGGCCGTACGGCGGGCTCCGCGCAGGTGCAGGAGTGGGGGCGGCTCGCGAACGAGAACCCGCCGAAGCTGCGGGCGTACGACCGGTACGGGAACCGGGTGGACGAGGTCGAGTTCCATCCGTCCTGGCACCGGCTGCTCGGCAAGGGGGTCTCGGCGGGGCTGACGGCGGCCTGGACCCGGCCCGGCGGTCATGTGCGGCGGGCGGCGGCGTTCGTCGTGTGGACACAGGTCGAGGCCGGCAACGGCTGCCCGCTGTCCATGACGCACGCGGCGGTGCCCGCCCTGCGGACGGACCCGGCGCTCGCCGCCGAATGGGAGCCGCGGCTGACGTCGCTGCTCTACGACTGGGACCTGCGGCCCGCCGACCAGAAGGCCGGCGCCCTCTTCGGGATGGGCATGACCGAGAAGCAGGGCGGCAGCGACGTACGCGCGAACACGACCGCGGCGCGACCGCTGGCGGAGGACGGGACGTACGAGCTGACGGGCCACAAGTGGTTCTGCTCGGCGCCGATGTCGGACGGGTTCCTGGTGCTCGCGCGGGCGCCTGGCGGGCTGACGTGCTTCCTGGTGCCCCGGGTGCTGGCGGACGGTTCACGGAACGTGTTCCGCATCCAGCGGCTGAAGGAGAAGCTTGGCAACCGGTCGAACGCCTCCGCCGAGGTCGAGTTCGACGGGACGTGGGCGCGCCGGGTCGGCGACGAGGGTGCGGGGGTGCGCACGATCATCGGGATGGTGGCGGCCACCCGGCTGGACTGTGCGCTGGGCGCGGCCTCGTTGATGCGGCAGGCGGTCGCGCAGGCGGTGCATCACTGCACGTATCGGGAGGCGTTCGGCGGGCGGTTGGTCGACAAGCCGCTGATGCGCAATGTGCTGGCCGATCTGGCGCTGGAGTCGGAGGCGGCGACGACGCTGGCGATGCGGCTGGCCTCCGCGTACGACGCGGCCGAGGCGGGCGACGACAGCGAACGCTCCTTCTTGCGGCTCGCGGTGCCGGTCGCCAAGTACTGGATCACCAAGCGGTGCGCCCCGCTGGTGGTGGAGGCGTCCGAGTGTCTGGGCGGGAACGGCTACGTCGAGGAGTCCGGCATGCCGCGCCTGCTGCGCGAGTCCCCGCTCAACTCCATCTGGGAGGGCGCCGGGAACGTACAGGCGCTCGATGTGCTGCGGGCCCTGCAGCGCGAACCGCGGGCCCTCGACGCCTACTTGCGGGAAGTGGGCCGGGCGCGCGGCGCCGACCACCGTCTCGACGGCGCGATCAAGGGCCTGTTGACCGAACTCGCCGATCTGGACGGCATCGAGGCCCGCGCCCGCCGGCTCGTGGAGCGGCTCGCGCTCGTCCTCCAGGGGGCGTTGCTCACGCGGTACGCGCCCCCGGCGGTCGCCGACGCCTTCTGCGCCTCCCGGCTCGGCGGGGACTGGGGCTCGGCGTTCGGCACGCTGCCGCACACCCTGGATCTGGCCTCGGTGGTGGACCGGGCGCGGCCGGTGAGCTGAGCAGCCGTACGGGTTAGGCCCGTTCTCGCGTCGGGCGCCCCCTCTTTCGAGTGGTGCGGCCGGGCCGTCCGAGGCGGGGGTGGTGCTGCGCCGACACGGCACCACCCCCGCTTCTGTGGCCCCTCGGAGCGGAGCGCAGACGCCGCACCGGGCGGCGTTGAACAAGTTTCAAGGAGCACGGGCCGGTCCGCCAGGGTTGCAGGGGGTTGCAACTCTTCCTCTCTGTGGCCGGAGGCCGCCCCTCCGTGGCCGAAGAGCGGCACACTGGGAGACCCGCAGTCGACGCCGTCGTGCGGATCCGGACTTCCGCGGCCACCAGGGGCCGCGGAGCGGACGGCCTGCCGGGGAGGAACGTGTGCCGCATTCGCCGACCGATGTCACGCGGCTGACCGCCACGGACGCCGCCCGGGCGGCCCGGGTCCTCGGAGAGGTGCGTGCCACCACCCTCGACGGGCGGACCTCGAAACCCGCCCCGCGCCCCGTGATCCGGGAGTCCTGGGGCCGCACGGAGCGCGGTGGCGTGGACCCCGACCATGATTTCCGGTCCGATCTGCTGGGCCGCGACGAGGTCGAGCGCCGTCGTCGGACCTCGCGGCTGCGCCATGTCCTGCCGGTGCTCCGCGAGGGACTGCTCTCCCTGGCGGACACCACGCAGCACATCATGATGGTCGCGGACGCGGACGCCCGGGTGCTGTGGCGCGAGGGCAGCGCGGCCGTGCTCCGCAAGGCGGACGGGCAGGGACTCGGGATCGGCTCGGACTGGCGCGAGGAGATCGTCGGCACGAACGGCGTCGGCACGCCCCTGGTCTCCCGCCGTGCCGTCCAGGTGTTCTCCGCCGAGCACTTCGTGCGCGCCCTGCACCCCTGGACCTGCACCGGCGCCCCCGTCATCGATCCACGCGACGGCCGACTGCTCGGCGCGGTCGACATCAGCGGCCCCCTGGAGACGCTGCACCCGTCCACGCTCGCGCTGGTCGACTCGGTCGCCAAACTCGCCCAGGCGCACCTGCGGGAGCTGCACCTCGCCTCGCTCGAACAGCTGCGCGCGGTGGCGGCTCCGGTGCTGGCCCGGATCGGCGGCCGCGCGATCGCCGTGGACCGGGACGGGTGGACGGCCGCCGTCACCGGGATGCCGTACACCAGCCGGGTCGCGCTGCCGAAGTCCCTTTCCCCGGGCCGTTGTCGGCTGCCGGCGCTCGGCGCGTGCGTCGTCGAGCCGCTGCCGGCGGGCTGGTTGATACGGCCCGTGGCGGAGCCCGCGTCCGCCCCGACCGCCACGCACATCACGCTGGACGTCTCCCACCCGCGCGGATGGACCGTCACCGTCACCGTCAGCGCGGGCTCCTGGACCCACGAGCTCACGCCCCGCCACGCCGAACTCCTGTACCTGCTCGCCCTCCACCGGGGCGGACGCAGCGCCTCCGCGCTCGCCGACGACATGTTCGGCGATCCCGGGCGCACCGTCACGGTCCGCGCCGAGATGTCCCGGGTGCGCCGCTATCTCGGCGCCTTCCTCGACCACCGGCCGTACCGATTCACCGAGCGCGCCGATGTCGAAGTCCTGCTGCCCGAGACCCCGTTGGACCTGTTGCCGCATTCGGTGGCGCCGGGGGTGGTGCGGTCGCGCGGTGGTGCGCCGGGTGGCCTCCTCCGGGTGGACGGGCCCGCGGGGCACGAGCGAGCCGGGCCGAACCTCTGAGCGCCTCGCCGAACATCCCCGCCCTCGTACCGGTGAACGGATCATGGTCTCGGAGTGAGGGATCTCCCTGTATTTCCCGGGACCTCGGCGTGACACGTGTCCCACTGACGTAGCATCGCTGCCAGGCCGCCCCACCTGCCTCTCCGTCAAGATCTTGTTCTGGGTAGGCAGTTGGCCGACCCCGGGAGGTTTCATGAAGCACCGCGGCAGGCACCGACGACACAGAAGGGGGCGTGCGCTCCGCGCGTCCCTGGCGGGGACCGCGCTGGCGCTCACGGCGGCGGCCACCCTGATCAGCACGTCGCAGGCGGCGGGCGGCGAGACGCCGGGCGCCCTCTCCTCGATCACGTCGGCCGGTGGGCTGCGCGCGCTCCAGCTCCGGGAGACGTCGGCCGACGGCGTCGGGCTGCGCACCCTCACCGCGGAGATGGGCGGCGGGGTCGGTCTGGACGAGGTGCTGGGCAGCGCGAACCACGTGATGCGCGGCGAGGCCGACTGCTTCAGCACCGAGAAGGACAATCTCCCCGTCGAGCCGGTTGCCGCGCGGGCGTACTGCTGGGAGCCCGGTGACGCGGTCGACGACCGGTGGATCCCCCGCTCGGTCACCACGTCCCGGGACAACCGGGTGATCGCGTCCGGCTGGACGCACAGCGGCGCCGAGCGCGTCACACCCGACGGCGCCGCGTCCGGCGCCGGCACGCGGACCGGCGGTGCCGACGACGAGGGGCTCGCCAGGGTCGCGTTCGTCGACGCCGGTGATCCGTCGAACCTCAGGTACCGCTGGGTCCTGCTGGTCGTGCCGACGGCCGGGGAACGGGGCTTCGAGGGGTTGCGCGCCAGGCTCGGCGGCATGGCCTGGTACCAGGACAAGCTGATCGTCACCGCGCGGGGCCCGCGGAGCCGGGGCGGCCAGGACGACTCCCTGTACGTGTTCGACCTGGCCCGTTTCCTCCGCGCCGACGTGACCGACAGCGAGACCATCGGCAGGTCCGGCGACGGCTGGTCGGCCCACCACTACCGGTACGCGCTGCCGGCGGTCGCCTCGTACAGCCCGCCGAGGGGCCGCGGCTGCGACGCGCGGGAAGACGAGGGCGTGCCATGCCTGGGCTCGCTCTCCCTCGACCGGACGTCGACCCCGCCCGGCGTCGTCGCGAGCGAGCGGCCCGCGCCGGGCGGTGAGCGGCCCGCCCGGGTCTGGCGCTACGCCCTCGACGTCACCGCCGACCGCACCGGCCTGCTGGCCACGGGACGCGCGAGCAGGGCGGTCCCCACCGAGGCGTACGAGACCGAGGCCTCCGGTGTCCGGGGTGTCCTCGCCCACCAGGGTGACTGGTACGTCGACCAGGCCGCCGAGAAGCGCGAGGGCCACGGCACGCTCTGGCGGCAGGACGACGAAGGCGCCGAGGCGGCGAGGTGCGCGGCGGACGAGGCCGACGAGAAGTCGGGCATCCGCTCGTACGCCTGCTGGGGACGGCACACCGCGTCCCTCTCCTACTCGCCGGAGAGCGACGAAGTCTGGACCTTGACCGACCCCATCCCGGAACGGGTGCTGTACGCGGTGAGGCTGTCGGACGTCACCGGCACGCTCGACTAGGGCGGGTGTGACGTTGTGATCAGCCGGCCTTCAGGAGGTCGTTGATCCAGGTCATCGAGGCGCGGAGGTGGAGGTCGGCGAGGTGGCTCTCGGGTGTCGTCCTATCGAGTCGCGACGCCTCGGCATGCCTTCGACGTGTTGACGAGCCGCTCGACGGCGTTCCGCGCTCTACGGAGATCGCCGTCGTGGCGTGCGGGGCGGCCGCCCCGGCAGCCCTTCCTCCGGCCGCATCGACCTCGGGTGGCGCTCCCGGTCCCGGCCATACGTTCGGGAAGCCGCTGTCGTTCTCGGTCCTTGAGGGCCGCACCCCGTACGCGCGGGATCAGCGGGGTTCAGGACCGCGGTCGGCTGCGGGCAGGACCAGACGGAAGGTGCAGCCGCGGCCGGGAGCCGTTTCGAGTTCGAGGCGGCCGCCGTGGCCCTCGGCGATGGTGGCGGCGATGGCCAGGCCGAGTCCGCTGCCGCCATGGATGCGAGAGCGGGCGCGGTCGGCGCGGTAGAAGCGCTCGAAGACGAGCTCGGCGTCGACGGGTTCGAGGCCCGGCCCTTCGTCCGCCACCTCGATCACACTGATCGGCAGGTGCTCCGGCAGGGGCGGTGACGCGGTGGTGCGTCCAGGCCGGTCCGTGCCGCCGGTTCCGGGACCCGCCTCGGTCGTGCCGACACGGACGTGGACGCGGGTGCCGGGCGGGGTGTGGACGCGGGCGTTGGAGAGCAGGTTCTCGAGGATCTGCCGCAACCGGTGTGGGTCGCCGAGAGTCTCGGCAACATCGAGTTCCTCGGTACCGGTGGGATCCGCCGCGGTGTGCAGCGGGCCGAGATCGACGGGGTGGGACGCGCTGTGGACGGCGGACGCGGTGACGGCGTCCGCCGCCAGCGACAACAGGTCCACCCGTTCCCTCAGGTAGGACGGTTCCCTGTCCAGGGTGGCGAGCAGCTGAAGGTCGTCGACGAGCAGGCTCATGCGTTCCGCGTTCTGCGCGATGAACCGGTTGGCCTCCTGCAGTTCCTGCGCCGGGCGGTGCTCGGGGCGCAGTGCGAGTTGGGCGAAGCCCTGGATGGCGGTGAGCGGGGTACGCAGTTCGTGCCCCGCGTCGGCGACGAACCGACGCATCCGGGCCTCGGAGGCCTCGCGGGCCAGCAAGGCCTTCTGGAGGCGGTCGAGCATAGAGTTCAGGACCCGGCCGAGCCGTCCGATCTCGGTACGCGGATCGGTATCGGGCAACCGCAGGTTGAGCCGGCCTTCGGTGATGTCCTGGGCGGTGCTTTCCATTCTGGTCAGGGGCATCAGGCCCAGCCGGACCACCCACCTGCCCAGCGCGAGCAGGGCGACGATCGTGACGGCGAGCAGGACGGCGTTCAGCCACAAGATCTTCGAGGCGGCGCCGTCGACGGTGTCGAGCGGCAGGGTGACCACCGCTTTCATACCGTCCGGGCCAGGGTTGAGCAGCGCTCGCCACCGGCCGTCACCGCTCGTGGCAGGCACGGTTTCCGGATGCCCGTCCCGCAGACCGAGGTTCTGCACGTCGTCGGCCAACTGCGGTCCCGGCTTCGTTTCGGAGCCGAGGGAGTCGTTCAGTCGGTGCCCGGAGGCGTCGTAGAAGTAGACGCGGAAGTCCGACGGCAGCACGTCCGGGTGTTCGCCCGGCGCCGGGAGTGTCCCGTCGAGAGAGTCGTAGAAGGCCGGCGCCGGCGGGTGGAACTCGACGAGCTCCTCGTCGACGCGGTCCAGCAGCCAGGATCGCAGCACCACGTAGCCGATGGCCTGGGAGGCCAGGACGGCCGCGGTGGCGAGGACGGTGACGCCGAGGACAAGCCGTCGTCTCAGTGATCCGGGCGGCCGGGTCGGGAGGCGGATCACTGCTCCGGGGCCCCTCCGTGGCCACGGGGAAGACGGAGGCTGTAGCCGACGCCGCGCACGGTCTGGATGAGCGGCGGATCGAAGCAGTCGATCTTCTTGCGCAGGTAGCGGATGTACGTCTCGATGATCCGGACGTCCCCCGCGAAGTCGTAGCTCCAGACGTGGTCGAGGATCTGGATCTTGCTCACCACCTGCCCGGCGTTCGCCAGGAGGTAGGCCAGGAGCTTGAACTCGGTGGGTGACAGTGCGATGTACCGCCCCGCGCGGTGCACCTCGTGGGCACCCTCGTCGAGTTCCAGGTCGGCGTAGCTCAGGACACGCAGCGGGGGCTGCGCTGTGATGGCCGGCGCCGTCCGGCGCAGGATGGCCTCGATGCGCAGCAACACCTCCTCGATGTTGAAGGGTTTGGAGACATAGTCGTCTCCGCCGGCACTCAGGCCGCTGATGCGGTCGTCGGTGCCGGTGCGGGCGGTCAGGAACAGGATCGGACAGTCGTTGCCCGCCGCCCGCAGTCTGCGGGTCACTTCGAAGCCGTCCAGGTCGGGCAGCATCACGTCGAGCAGCACCAGGTGCGGGTCCAGGCGTTCGACCTCCAGGAGGGCCGACTGTCCGGTGTCGGTACTGCTCACCTCGTATCCGGTCAGGCGAAGCGTCGCCTCCAGCAGGGTGCGGATGCTGGGCTCGTCCTCGACCACGAGGAGCCGGTACCGCGGCCTCGCTGCCGCGGGCTGGTCGGTCATGACGCTGCTGGTCCGTTCTGCCGTCTGGCGGCGCTCGCTCCGGCCCCGGACTACTTGGCGGCGCAGTCGTGGAGCACGTTGCCTCCCACGAATCCCGTCACACCGTCGTCGTCCGCCGGGGAGGACGTGCCGCCGTACGACGACTCCGGAACCTTCGTGCAGTTGTCGGCGATCCAGTCGGCGCGCCGCTCGGCGTATCCGCCCGACAGGCCCGGCCGACCGCGGCCGGTGTCGGAACCCAGGATGTAGCGTAGTTCGCCGTTCTCGGTCCACTCCTTCAGCTGGGCCACCGACGGCACGTTGTCGCTGTTCGTGAAGCCGCCCATGGCGATGACGGTCTCGTCGGTGTCCAGGATGAAGGCGCTGGCGGACAGGGCGCCGCCCTCGACGGCGAGCTTGATCCGTGCGTCGGGTGCGTGCTCGACGGCGTACTGAAGGATCTTGCGCTGGTCGGCGGTGAGTTCCCCGCCGCCGAAACCGCCGGGCCCGCCCGGGGCACCCGCCGAGCGACCACCGGGCATACCGTTCGCTCCCCCCGCGGGCATTCCGGAAGGCATTCCGGAAGGCATTCCGCCGGACGAGGGGTCATCGGACCGGTCTGAGGACCCGTCAGCGCCGGGGAGGCCCGGCATGTTCGACGACGTCCCGGACGGCATGCCCGGCGGAGGCCCTCCGCCGTTCCCGCCCGGCCGGGGCATGCCGCCACCTCCGCCGAGGCCGAACGTCTGCGGACCGGCCGTCGGGTTGGAGCCGCCCATGCCGGTGGTGCCGGGCACGCTCACCGCCCAGGCTCCCGGAGCCACCAGAACCGACGCGACCGCCGCGCCCACGGCCACCGTCAGCAGCCGACTGTGCCGTCGGGACAGCACCAGCAGGACGACGGCGGCGCAGCCCACGAGCAGCACCGGCCACACCAGCCAGCCGTTCCAGTCGGGTTCGCGGCGGACCAGCGCCACCGCCCAGGCCACGCTCACCACGACCCCCGCCACGCCGACCAGGGGCGCCTGGCGCAGACCCGCACCGTGCACGCGGACCAGGCCGACCGTCAGCCCGCCGCACAAGGCGGCGATGGCCGGGGCGAGTTGGGTGGTGTAGTAGGGGTGGAAGATGCCCTTCTGAGTCGAGAACACGGCAGCGCAGACCACCAGCCAGGTTCCCCACAGCAGCCAGCCGGAGGCGGGCAGCAGGGCGGAGGCGGGCGACTTCCCGCGTCGGTGGAGTACCGCCACCCCGACGGCGACGGCCAGAGCCAGCGCGCAGAGGGGCAGCAGCCAGCTGATCTGACCGCCCACCTGTGTGTCGAACATCCGGCCAATGCCGGGCGCACCGCCGAATCCGCCGGCGAACCCGCCTCCGCCCCCCAGGCCCTGGGGCGTGCCGTCACCGGAGCCGAAGACCCGTCCCAGCCCGTTGTAGCCGACCACGAGGTCCCAGGCCGAGCCGTCCTTGCTGCCGCCGATGTACGGGCGCTCGCCGGGCCACAGGGCGACCATGGCGACCCACCACAAGGAGGACGCCGCCAGGATGGCTCCCGCGCCCAGCAGACGCCGCACACGCGGTATCCAGGCGCCGCTTCCTCCCACGAGCCAGGCGACGGCGAACGCGGGGACGACCATCCAGGCGGCGAGCATCTTGGTGAGGAATCCGCACCCGATCAGGAAGCCGCTCGCGCACAGCCACCAGGTCGCGGCCCTGCCCTCCGTCCGCAGTGCGCGGGTGAGCGCGTACGCCGCGGACACCAGCAGCAGGACCAGCAGGGTATCGGGGTTGTTGTCCCGGTTGATGGCCACCGTGATGGGGGTGAGCGTCAGCACCAGGGCCGCGACCAGGCCCGCCGCCTCCCCCGCCCAACGGCGCACGGTGCGGTGCAGGACGAAGACCGTGGCCACGCCCTCGATCACCTGTGGCAGGAGCAGTGCCCAACCGTGCATCCCGAAGATCTTGCTGCTGATCACCTGTGGCCACAGAGCGGCCGGCGGCTTGTCGACCGTGACCACGCCCGCCGGGTCGAAGGAGCCGAAGAGGAAGTCGGTCCAGCTCGTCCCCATCGATTTCACGGCCGCCGAGTAGTAGCTGTTGCCCCAGCCAAGGGAGCCCAGCGCCCATCCGTACAGGACGGTCGCGAGCACGAGGACCGCGCCGAGTGCCGCGGGGGGAGCCCAGGCCGGCAGCGGGCGGACGGACGGACTCGTCCTGTCGGGTGTCGGGGTCGCCGATACGGACCGGAGGTGCCCGGAGTTGCTCATGTCGGGATTCGCTCTCGTCATCGGGTACGGCCACGGGGGCCGACGAAGACTGCCAGCCGCAGCACGACGAAGCGCACGCCGGTGACCGCGACGGACGCCGCGGCGAGGACCGCGGTCTCGGCGGCCGGTGAGGCACCGGGATCGATCCACTTGAACCACAGCACCGCCCCGGAGGTGACCAGGTAGCCGAGGACGAACAGGCCCCCGGCACCGAGGTGGGCACGGGCGGGCGGGGTGGTGGAGTGCCGGAAGGTGAGACGCCGGTTCGCCTCGGTGTTGAGGACGGTGAGGACGGACAGTGAGACCAGGTTGGCGACGGCCGGAGTCCACCAACCGCGCAACAGCCAGTACAGCAGGGCCTGCCCGGCCGTGGAAAAAACACCGACCGCGATGAAGCAGCCGACCTCCCACGACAGCACGCCACGTCCCGTGGGGGGTGCGAGGACGGCGTCGGGGTGCTCGGCGGCCGGTGCGGGGCGCGGCCGTATGTCGACGCGGGCATCGCCGGAGGCCTTGAGGCGCGCCATGCGCCACAGGCCCCGCAGGTCGTCCGTGGCGGTGCGCACCACGTCCACCCGGGTGTCGACGTCCTCGACCCAGTCGACCGGGACCTCGTGGACGCGCAGTCCGTTGTGCTCGGCGAGCAGGAGCAACTCGGTGTCGAAGAACCACGCGTCGTCGCGGGTCACCTTCAGCAGCGGCTGGAGTACCTCGGTGCGGGCCGCCTTGAACCCGCACTGGGCGTCGGAGAAGCGGACGCCATGGGTGAGCCGGATGATGCCGTTGTAACAACGGGAGATGAACTCGCGCCGCGGCCCGCGCACCGTACGCGCGCCGGGCGCCAGCCGGGATCCGATCGCGATGTCGGAGTGACCGCTGGCCAGCGGGGCGACCAACGGGAGCAGCCCGTCGAGGCCGGTGGACAGGTCCACGTCCATGTACGCGACGATGTCCGCGTCGCTGGCGCCCCAGACGGTGCGCAGAGCCAGCCCGCGGCCCTTGCGGTCCAGGTGGACGACGCCCACCCCGGGCAGTTCGTCGGCGAGACGGCCGGCGGTGGCGAGGGTCTCGTCGGTGCTGGCGTTGTCGACGACGGTGATCCGCCAGGGGAACGGGAAGCCCTCGGACAGACGTCCGTGGAGGGTGCGCAGGCACCCGGGCAGGGCGCGCTCCTCGTTGTGGACCGGCACGACGATGTCCACCGTCGTGGTCCCGGCGTCCGGAAGAAGCGAACGGTCGACCGGCTGGAACGGGGCGGGCCGCTCCGTGCGGGCGGCGAGTCGGGTGAGGTGGGGGGTGGGAGTCATGGCTTCCTCAGGCATGAGGGGACGGCAGACTGCGGCTCACAGGCCCTGGTCAGGGCCGCGGCCTCACTGTTGCCGCCCCGCCTGTGGGGGTAGGGGGAGAATACCGAGAACTGACGGATAGTCAGATCAATGGCCGAAAGCGCTCCCACGCTTCACCCAGCGCCCCGACGTCCGGGTACGGCAGCAGCACGCAGTGCTTCTTCTCCAGACGGGCGGCGGCCACCATGGATGCGGCAGTGGGCCGGTTCGGCAGAAGCAAGTGGAATGTGCAGCTGTCCCCCGGCCGGGTGTCGAGCTCCAGACGCCCGCCATTGGCCTCCGCGGCACGGCAGGCGATCGCCAGTCCCAGACCGGAACCAGCCGCGGCGGGCAGGGCGGAACCGGCGCGGTAGAAGCGATCGAACACTCGCCGCGCGTCCGATGCGGCGAGGCCGGTCCCTCCATCGGCCACCTCGACGGCACAGGCGAGAGCGCCAGGGGGCAGGGGCGGATTGGTGCTGGGACGGCCGGGCACATCCGTGCCCTGACCGTTGGTGCGGATAGGGCGCCCAGGCCGATGCTGCGATCGGGGTACTCCACGGCGACGGCTGCGATGCAGTCGGCGGCCAGTGACAGCAGGTCGAGCATGGTGTTGAAGGCACGGCCGAGGTGACCGACCTCGGTGACCACATGCCGGTCCGGAACACTCAGTCGCAACTCGCCGTCGGCGATGCGCCGGGCCGTGCGCTCGACCCCGAGGAGCGACCGCAGCCCCACTCCGACCGGGGCAGCCGCGGGCCGGCGCCTTCCCCCTCGCCATTCCCCCTCGGACTACCGGGTGTACTTCTACGACAGTGACGGACACAGACTGGCCGGAGGGTGACGTTCCCGGTGGTCACCCCTGCCCTCGTCCGTCCGTCCAGCACGTCCGGGGAGAGCTCGGCCACCGGCTGGAAACGGCCGAGCCGACCGTCGACCTGGTCCGTGAGCCAGGTGTGCGGCAAGGCGAGTCCCGCCGCCTGGCAGAGCAGGACCGCCGACGTGGCCGGCAACGTGACGCCGAGAACCAGCCGTGCCCGCGAAGAGCGCGGTTTCAGCCGTGTCAGCCGCTGCCTCACGGCGCCGCCGCTCCCGATCCGGGGCGGGCGGTCCGCAGACAGTAGCCGACACCGCGGATCGTCTGGATGAGCTGCGGTCCGAACCGGTCCATCTTGCGTCGCAGATTGCGTACGTACGTATCGACGATGCGGGCGTCTCCGGCGAAGTCGTAGTGCCAGACCTCGGACAGAATCTCCTTCTTGCCCACGACACGTTCCGGCTGCGCCAGCAGACAGACCAGCAGCCGGAACTCGGTGGGCGACAGCTGGATCGGCAGGCCCGCCCGCCACACCTCGTGGGTCTGCTCGTCCAGCACCAGATCGGCGTACCGCAGGGGCGACCGTCTGACCCCGCCGCCCCGTGGCATGTCACTGCGCCGCAGGATCGCACGGATGCGCAGACGGCGTGCGTTCATTGACCTTGATCTCCATCACCGACAGGTGCGGCGGAATGGTGAAACGGTTCTCCGGGCTCGGTGTGCCGAAGTGGAAGTCCCGGTCCCGGCCGCGGATGCGGCGGTCGAAGGTCACCCGCAGTCCGGTGTCCGCGGCGCGGCCGACCAGCGCCTCACGCTGGTACCCAGTGATCGCGGTGGGCCGCGGGTTCAGCCGTACGACGAGGTCCGCCACCTCCTGGATGAAGGCGCTCTCACCGGCCGAGTGCTCCACCATCTCCCGGTTGTCGCACAATCGGCGGGCGACGCCGTACGGAAGGGTGATGCGGCGCTTCTGCGTGACTCGGTTGACGCGTTGCTTGATCTCCACGCACACCGGGGACTCGTCGGTGATTCCGTCCAGGTTCCCGTAGTGGCGGATACGCAGCTTTCGCCGGAACTTCAGACCCTCGATCTTCTCCCAGCAGAAGCGCAGTTGCGGGGTGTCGTAGTACAGACTCCACACGCCGTGACCGCCGACCGGGCTGTTCAGATCACGGTCCATCCGCTCGGCCAGCTCGTCCCGGATGTCGGCCGCCTCCTCGACCGGCACGAGGTACTTCAGCTCGCACCGAATTGAACGCATGCAACCTGCTGGCCACGTGCAACGACTGTTCCTCCGCCAGGTCTCGGTCCTCCTCCCGGCTCGTGGACTTCCGCTGTGTGGTCACCGGTAGCGCCACCATGCGCCTCCTTCGTCGTACGGCCCCATCGGGCGACACGGCACACGAAACCGGCGGGACGTGAGAAGCTGCCGAGAATTGCGAGGTAATTCCAGGAGTACTTGAGATGTCCACGAAGTGAACTGCTCGCGCTGGCATGCGGTCGCCGGCAGACACCGACCTGTACTGGGCCGAGCAGTCGGAAGGGCCACCTCCCGGACGCCAAGCACGTGGTGCGGGACGGCGACGCGTCGGCGCCGCGATGAGCGTGGTGACCCACTCGACCGGGACGCGGAGAGATCCGAGTGCGGCAGAATCCGGAGCCGACGAGGCTCCCACGCCGGCGGCTCGGGCGTGAAGGTCATCACCGCCGAAGCCGTGAAGCCGTGTTCGCAGCCGAGAGCCGCTGCCGTGACCACTGTTCCGATCGCCGGCGACCAGCCCCCCGCAACTCATGGGGTTCCGCATGGACGGCTCGGAGGCCCCCCGCCGGATCGATCGTCGCCTTCCACAAGAGCAGAGAAGACCCCTCGGACTGCCCCCGGCCGGGACCGGAACCCGAAAGTGAACACGACATCGCACAGGCCCTGGTCCCGCGCCACCGCGGGCCGGGTCCGCCCCGGAGGGACCCGGCCCGGCCTTGGAAATGGGTCGGCGCGCGTGGTTCCCTGGGCCCATGAGCAGCAGTCCCGTCACCACCTGGTCCCTGGAGCAGACCTCGCCGAGCGATCTGCTTCCCGCCGCGGCGCCCGAGGGCGACGACGTGCGTATCGTGCGTGCCGAGGTCCCCTCCCCCGAGTTCAGCCGCTTCCTGTACGCCTCGGTCGGCGGGGACGTCCTGTGGATCGACCGGCTGTCGTGGTCGTACGCGCGGTGGCAGGAGCACCTGGAGCGGCCGGGCGTGGAGACCTGGGTCGCCTACGACCGGGGCACCCCCGCCGGTTATGTGGAGATGGAGCCGCAGGACGGCGGGGTCGTGGAGATCGTCTACTTCGGGCTGATCCCCGGGTTCCGGGGGCGGCGCATCGGCGGGCACCTGCTGTCGTACGCCACGGCCCGGGCCTGGGACCTCGCGGAGCGGTGGCCGGGGCTGCCGCCCACCAAGCGGGTCTGGCTGCACACCTGCTCCCGGGACGGCGAGCACGCGATGGCGAACTATCTGCGGCGTGGTTTCACCCTGTTCGACACCAAAGTGACCGAGGAAGCCGACGCCGCGGCGCCGGGGCCCTGGCCCGGCGCGACCCCGTCCACACCATGACCCACATCACATTGTCTCGCGATACGAGACATCCTTGTCCGGAATGTGGATGACGGTGGACTCGGTCTAAAGAGGCGTGCCACGCTTCCGTCATGTCTGGAACTGGAATTGCCTTGGTGAGTCGGCGGCACGTCGACCTCGGCCGCATGTCCAGCGCCATCTGTCCGGTGAGCTGAGCCCGACCGCGAGGGGTTGGACGACCCCGGGCATACAGCGCCGCACACCCTCCTCTGTTTCAGCCCGCGCAAGGACGCGCAGGCGCCGCACACGCTGCCCGCGTGTGCCCGCATGCGCGCGCAAGCGCGGGTCAGAGCCGATTCCCACGCCTTTCCCGAAGGACATACACACCATGGCCGCCACCCCGCAGAACCCTGCCACGCCCCGCCGCAAGGTGAGCCGTCACCGTGGCGAGGGACAGTGGGCCGCGGGTCACTTCACCCCGCTGAACGGCAACGAGCAGTTCAAGAAGGACGACGACGGTCTCAATGTGCGGACACGCATTGAGACGATCTACTCCAAGCGTGGCTTCGACTCGATCGACCCCAACGACCTGCGCGGCCGCATGCGCTGGTGGGGCCTCTACACCCAGCGCAAGCCCGGGATCGACGGCGGCAAGACCGCGATCCTGGAGCCGGAGGAGCTGGACGACAAGTACTTCATGCTGCGGGTGCGGATCGACGGCGGACGCCTGACCACCCAGCAACTGCGGGTGATCGGCGAGATCTCGCAGGAGTTCGCGCGGGGCACGGCCGACATCACCGACCGGCAGAACGTGCAGTACCACTGGATCCGCGTCGAGGACGTGCCCGAGATCTGGGAGCGGCTGGAGGCCGTCGGGCTGTCCACCACGGAGGCCTGCGGTGACACCCCCCGTGTGATCATCGGCTCACCCGTCGCCGGGATCGCCGCCGACGAGATCATCGACGGCACGCCCGCAATGGAGGAGATCGGCCGGCGGATCATCGGCAACCCCGACTTCTCGAACCTGCCCCGCAAGTTCAAGTCCGCGATCTCCGGCTCGCCGCTGCTCGACGTGGCGCACGAGATCAACGACATCGCCTTCGTCGGTGTCCGCCACCCCGAGCACGGCCCCGGCTTCGACCTCTGGGTCGGCGGCGGCCTGTCCACCAACCCCAAGATCGGGCAGCGGCTCGGCGCCTGGGTGCCGCTGGACGAGGTCGCGGACGTGTACGAGGGCGTCATCTCGATCTTCCGTGACTACGGCTACCGGCGGCTGCGCACCCGCGCCCGGCTGAAGTTCCTGCTCGCCGACTGGGGCACGGAGAAGTTCCGCCAGGTCCTGGAGGACGGGTACCTCAAGCGCAAGCTGATCGACGGCCCGGCGCCGGACCAGCCGGTGGCCCGGTGGCGCGACCACGTGGGTGTCCACCAGCAGAAGGACGGCCGCTACTACGTCGGGTTCGCCCCGCGCGTGGGCCGGGTGGACGGCACCACGCTGACGAAGATCGCCGACCTCGCCGAGGCGCACGGCTCCGGCCGGGTCCGGACCACTGTCGAGCAGAAGATGATCGTGCTCGACGTCACCGAGGAGCAGGTCGACTCGCTGGTCGCGGGCCTGGAGGCCCTGGACCTCACGGTGAACCCGTCGCCGTTCCGGCGCGGCACGATGGCCTGCACCGGCATCGAGTACTGCAAGCTCGCCATCGTCGAGACGAAGGCGCGCGGCTCCCTGTTGATCGACGAACTGGAGCGCCGGATCCCGGAGTTCGACGAGCCGATCACCATCAACATCAACGGCTGCCCGAACGCGTGTGCGCGTATCCAGGTAGCGGACATCGGTCTCAAGGGCCAGCTGGTCCTCAACGACGCGGGCGAGCAGGTCGAGGGCTACCAGGTGCACCTGGGTGGCGCGCTCGGTCTGGAGGCCGGCTTCGGCCGCAAGGTGCGGGGTCTGAAGGTCACCGCCGACGACCTGCCCGACTACGTCGAGCGCGTGCTCAAGCGCTTCCAGGAGGAGCGCGAGGACGGCGAGCGCTTCGCCACGTGGGTCGCCCGCGCTTCCGAGGAGGCCCTGTCATGAGCTTCTTCATGGCCTCGGTCATGGGCATCCTCCTGTGTGCCGGCGCCGGCGCGGTGATCGGTGCCGTCGTCACCCGCGTACGCACGGACGGGGGGCGCGACCTATGAGCGAGCGAGCCGCCCCCTTCTACTGCCCCTACTGCGGTGACGAGGACCTGCGCCCCCACGAAGAAGGTCACGGGGCGTGGGAATGCGGAGCCTGCAATCGAGCCTTCCAGTTGAAGTTCCTCGGGTTGTTGACCCGGGGGCTTCGGCGAGCCGACAGCGGAGGGGATCACATATGACTGCCGTGAAGGCGGATTCCGACACATCCACGTCCCAGGCGGACGCGGCCGACCAGGAGGCGACCGACCCGGACGCGGCGAAGCGCGCCGAGCTCAAGGCGCTCGCCGAGCAGGCCGGCCGCGATCTGGAGGACGCCTCGGCCCTGGAGATCCTCCAGTGGGCCGTGGACACCTTCGGCAACCGCTTCTGCGTGACCTCCTCCATGGAGGACGCGGTCGTCGCGCACCTCGCCTCCCGCGCCAGGCCCGGTGTCGACGTCGTGTTCCTGGACACCGGCTACCACTTCCCGGAGACCATCGGCACCCGGGACGCCGTCGAGGCCGTGATGGACGTCAACGTCATCACGATCACCCCGCGGCAGACGGTCGCCGAGCAGGACGCCGAGTACGGCCCCAAGCTGCACGACCGCGACCCCGACCTGTGCTGCTTCCTGCGGAAGGTCAAGCCGCTCGAAGAGGGCCTGACCCGCTTCGACGCCTGGGCGACCGGACTGCGCCGCGACGAGTCCGCGAGCCGGGCCAACACCCCGGTCGTCGGCTGGGACGAGAAGCGCGGCAAGGTCAAGGTCTCCCCGATCGCCCGCTGGACGCAGGACGATGTGGACGCGTACGTGGCCGAGCACGGCGTGCTCACCAACCCCCTGCTGATGGACGGCTACACCTCGGTGGGCTGCGCCCCCTGCACCCGGCGGGTCGCCCCCGGCGAGGACGCGCGGGCCGGCCGCTGGGCCGGCAACGCCAAGACCGAGTGCGGGCTGCACCTGTGACCGCGACAGCCGAGACCGCCGACACCGTCGGGAACGCAGGCCCCGGGACGGGCCGTGCTCCCGCGACGAACCAGGAGAACCCAGTGACGACCGGAGCCACCGGAGCCACCGTCTGGCTCACGGGTCTGCCGAGCGCCGGCAAGACCACCATCGCCTACGAACTCGCGGGCCGCCTGCGCGAGGAGGGCCACCTCGTGGAGGTCCTCGACGGCGACGAGATCCGCGAGTTCCTCACCGCTGACCTCGGCTTCACCCGCGCCGACCGCCACACCAACGTGCAGCGCATCGGCTTCCTCGCCGAGCTGCTCGCCCGGAACGGCGTCAAGGCGCTCGTGCCGGTCATCGCGCCCTACGCCGACAGCCGCGAGGCGGTCCGGGGGCGCCACGCGGCGAGCGGTGCCGCGTATGTCGAGGTGCACGTGGCGACGCCGGTCGAGGTGTGCTCCGAACGCGATGTGAAGGGTCTGTACGCCAAGCAGGCGGCCGGTGAGATCTCCGGGCTGACCGGTGTCGACGACCCGTACGAGGCTCCCGAGACCCCGGACCTGCGCATCGAGTCGCAGGACCAGACGGTCCAGGAGTCCGCGGCGCTGGTCCACAAGCTGCTCACGGAGAGGGGTCTGGCATGACGACGACCGTCGCCGCCGTCTCCGGGGAGACCGGCACCCCGTACACGCTGTCGCACCTGGACGCGCTGGAGTCCGAGGCGGTCCACATCTTCCGCGAGGTCGCGGGCGAGTTCGAGCGGCCGGTGATCCTCTTCTCCGGCGGCAAGGACTCCATCGTCATGCTGCACCTGGCGCTGAAGGCCTTCGCCCCCGCCGCGGTCCCCTTCTCCCTGCTGCACGTCGACACCGGACACAACTTCCCCGAGGTGCTGGAGTACCGCGACCGCACGGTGGCCCGCCACGGGCTGCGGCTGCACGTGGCCTCCGTCCAGGACTACATCGACCGCGGAGTGCTGCGCGAACGCCCCGACGGCACCCGCAACCCCCTGCAGACCGTGCCGCTCACCGAGAGGATCCAGGCGGAGAAGTTCGACGCCGTCTTCGGCGGCGGCCGCCGCGACGAGGAGAAGGCACGGGCCAAGGAGCGGGTGTTCTCACTGCGCGACGAGTTCTCCCAGTGGGACCCGCGACGCCAGCGCCCCGAGCTGTGGAACCTCTACAACGGCCGCCACGCACCCGGCGAACACGTCCGCGTCTTCCCCCTGTCCAACTGGACCGAGCTGGACGTCTGGCAGTACATCGCCCGCGAGGGCATCGACCTGCCGGAGATCTACTTCGCGCACGAGCGTGAGGTGTTCCAGCGGGCCGGGATGTGGCTGACCGCCGGCGAGTGGGGCGGCCCCAAGGACGGCGAGACCGTCGAGAAGCGTCTCGTCCGCTACCGCACCGTCGGCGACATGTCCTGCACGGGCGCGGTCGACTCCGACGCGACCACGCTGGACGCCGTGATCACCGAGATCGCCGCCTCCCGGCTCACCGAGCGGGGCGCGACCCGCGCCGACGACAAGATGTCCGAGGCCGCGATGGAAGACCGTAAGCGCGAGGGGTACTTCTAGGCATGAGCACGATCACCGCCGAGGAGCTCTCGGCCACCACGCTGCTGCGGTTCGCGACCGCCGGTTCCGTCGACGACGGCAAGTCCACCCTGGTGGGCCGCCTGCTGCACGACTCCAAGTCGGTCCTCACCGACCAACTGGAAGCCGTGGAACGGGTCTCCGCGAGCCGCGGCCAGGAGGGCCCCGACCTCGCCCTCCTCACCGACGGCCTGCGCGCCGAGCGCGAACAGGGCATCACCATCGACGTGGCCTACCGCTACTTCGCCACCACCCGCCGCCGCTTCATCCTCGCCGACACCCCCGGCCACGTGCAGTACACCCGCAACATGGTCACCGGCGCCTCCACCGCCGAACTGACGGTGATCCTCGTCGACGCCCGCAACGGGGTCGTCGAGCAGACCCGTCGGCACGCCGCGATCGCCGCGCTCCTGCGGGTCCCGCACGTGGTCCTCGCGGTGAACAAGATGGACCTCGTCGCCTACGAGGAGCAGGTCTTCGCGCGGATCGCCGAGGAGTTCACGGCGTACGCGTCCGAGCTGGGCGTCCCGGAGATCACCGCGATCCCGATCTCGGCGCTCGTCGGCGACAACGTGGTGGAGCCGTCCGCGAACATGGACTGGTACGGCGGCCCCACGGTCCTGGAACACCTGGAGACCGTGCCGGTCAGCCACGACCTGGCGCACTGCCACGCCCGGCTGCCCGTGCAGTACGTGATCCGTCCGCAGACCGCCGAGCACCCGGACTACCGGGGCTACGCGGGCCAGATCGCGGCCGGCACCTTCCGCGTCGGCGACTCGGTGACGGTGCTGCCCTCCGGCCGGACCACGAAGGTCACCGGCATCGACCTGCTCGGCAAGCCGGTCGACTCGGCCCACACCCCGCAGTCGGTGACCCTGCTGCTGGCGGACGACATCGACATCTCGCGCGGCGACCTGCTGGTGCCCAGCAAGGACGCCCCCGCGACCACGCAGGACATCGAGGCGACCGTCTGCCACGTGGCTGACCAGCCGCTCACGGTGGGCCACCGGGTGCTGCTCAAGCACGGCACCCGTACGGTCAAGGCGATCGTCAAGGACATCCCGTCCCGGCTGACGCTCGACGACCTGTCCCTGCACCCGCACCCGGGACAGCTCGTCGCCAACGACATCGGC
Organism: Streptomyces sp. 11x1; assembly: GCF_032598905.1. Taxonomy (NCBI): domain Bacteria; kingdom Bacillati; phylum Actinomycetota; class Actinomycetes; order Kitasatosporales; family Streptomycetaceae; genus Streptomyces; species Streptomyces sp. 11x1. The sequence goes on from NZ_CP122458.1 coordinate 2,294,084, forward strand.
CGGGTGAAGGTCCGCACGGCCGAGGCGCTGCCGGTCGACTCCTACGCCGACTCCCGCCGCACCGGCTCGTTCATCCTGATCGACCCCGCCGACGGCACGACCCTGACGGCCGGCATGGTCGGCGAGTCGTTCGCCTCCCCGGAGCCCGTCAAGGACGAGGCCGAGGACGACGGGTGGGACTTCTGACATGAACCCCCAGGACTTCTACGCGATGTTCGCGAAGGAGGGCGGCCGTGTGGGCAGCGGCGCCCTCGGGAGCGGGCAGGGCGGCGTGGCGCGATGTGTGCGATGACGTACGCGCACCGCATGCGCGCCCCGTCCCCCCACCCGACGTCCCGGTTGCGACGAAGACCCTTTTCCTGATTTCCCGGCCACGACCGTCGAGTTCGTGACCGCCGGGCCTCCGAGAGGACCACCTCCCGTGCCTGCACACCGCTCAGCTCTTCTCCGCCGTGGCGTCGCCGTGGCCGCCGCGCTGCCCCTGCTGGCGCTCGCCGCCTGCGGTTACGGCTCCCAGGCCAAGGACGACGAGACCGCCCAGGTCGCCGCCGGCGCCAAGAAGATCGAGGGCCTCGACACGGTCAGGATCGGCTACTTCGGCAACCTCACGCACGCCACCGCCCTGGTCGGGCGGCAGGAGGGCATCTTCCAGAAGGAGCTCGGCGCCACCAAGGCCGAGTACGCGATCTTCAACGCCGGTCCCTCCGAGATCGAGGCGCTGAACTCGAAGTCGATCGACATCGGCTGGATCGGCCCCTCCCCGGCGATCAACGGCTACACCAAGTCCGCGGGCAAGGGCCTGCGCATCATCGGCGGTTCGGCCTCCGGTGGTGTGAAGCTCGTCGTCGACCCGGACAAGATCAAGTCCCTCAAGGACGTCAAGGGCAAGAACATCGCGACGCCGCAGCTGGGCAACACGCAGGACGTGGCGTTCCTCAACTGGATCGCCGAGCAGGGCTGGAAGGTCGACGCCGAGAGCGGCAAGGGCGACGTCTCCGTGGTCCGCACGGACAACAAGATCGTCCCGGACGCCTACAAGTCGGGTTCGATCGACGGTGCCTGGGTGCCGGAGCCGACCGCGTCCAAGCTGGTCGCCGAGGGCGCGAAGGTGCTGCTGGACGAGGCCGACCTGTGGCCGGACAAGAAGTTCGTGATCACGAACATCATCGTGCGGCAGGACTTCCTGAAGGAGCACCCCAAGGTCGTCGAGGCCGTGCTGCGGGGCGCGGTCAGGACGAACGCCTTCATCAACTCCGACACGGAGAAGGCGAAGGAGGCGGCCAACGCCCGGCTGAAGGAGGACTCCGGCAAGGCACTGGACGCCAAGGTCCTCGACCCGGCGTGGACGTCCATCCAGTTCACCGACGACCCGCTGGCGTCCACCCTGCAGATCGAGGCGGACCACGCGGTCAAGGCCGGTCTGCTCAAGGACCCGCTGCTCGACGGCATCTACGACCTGTCGATCCTCAACAAGGTCCTGAAGTCCGAGGGCGAGTCCGAGGTCGACGACGCCGGTCTCGGCGCCAAGTAACGCGGTAGACCGACGAGTCCCCAGGAGGTGACGACCATGGCCACCACCCTCGCCAAGGCCGAGGACACCGAGGCAGTGGAGCACGCAGCCCGCATCGAGCATGTATCGAAGTCCTTCGCCGGACCGACCGGGCAACAGCTCGTGCTCGACGACATCACGCTCGATGTCGCTCCGGGCGAGTTCGTCACCCTCCTGGGGGCCTCGGGCTGTGGCAAGTCCACCCTGCTGAACCTGGTGGCGGGTCTCGACGCCCCGTCCCAGGGCAGCATCTCGACCGACGGGCGCCCCGCTCTGATGTTCCAGGAGCACGCCCTGTTCCCGTGGCTGACCGCGGGCAAGAACATCGAACTCGCCCTGAAGCTCAGGGGAGTTCCGAAGAACGAACGGCGCGAGCGCGCCGAGGACCTGCTCTCCCTGGTCCGGCTGAAGGGCGCGTACGGCAAGCGGGTGCACGAGCTGTCCGGCGGTATGCGGCAGCGGGTGGCGCTGGCGCGGGCCCTCGGCCAGGAGAGCAAGCTCCTGCTGATGGACGAGCCGTTCGCGGCGCTCGACGCCATCACCCGGGACGTGCTGCACGACGAGCTGACCCGGATCTGGGAGGAGACCCAGCTCTCCGTCCTGTTCGTCACGCACAACGTGCGCGAGGCGGTGCGGCTCGCGCAGCGCGTGGTGCTGCTGTCCTCGCGCCCGGGGCGGATCGCCCGGGAGTGGCGGGTCGACATCCCCCAGCCCCGCCGTATCGAGGACGCTCCGGTGGCGGAGCTGTCCTTGGAGATCACCGATGTCCTTCGTGAGGAGATCCGCCGTCATGGCCAGCAGTGAGACGAGGGCGACGGACACGATCGACGCCCCGGTCGCCGACAAGGACCGGCTCGGGGCGGTGGAGGCGGGCCTCGACGCCCTGGAGACGCCCGGCACCGGCCGGCCTCCGTTCAGCCAGACGTTCCGGCAGAAGATCGTGCCACCGATCACCGCGATCGTGCTGGTGCTCGCGGTGTGGCAGGGACTGGTGTCGTTCGGCGTCGTCACCGACCCGGGCAAGCTGCCCCCGCCGTCCGCCGTGTGGGACGCGGCGGAGCAGGCCTGGCTGGAAGGCAAACTGCTCGGCTATGTCTGGACGAGTGTCTCGCGCGGCCTGTTCGGCTTCCTGATCGCACTGGCGATCGGCACGCCGCTCGGCATCCTGGTCGCCCGGGTGCGGTTCGTGCGGTCGGCGATCGGTCCGATCCTCTCGGGGCTGCAGTCGCTGCCGTCGGTGGCGTGGGTGCCGCCGGCCGTGGTCTGGCTGGGTCTGACCGACCAGATGATGTACGCGGTGATCCTGCTCGGTGCGGTCCCCTCGATCGCCAACGGGCTGGTCTCCGGCATCGACCAGGTGCCCCCGCTGTATCTGCGGGCGGGCCGCACCATGGGCGCCACCGGACTGCAGGGCGCCTGGCACATCGTGATGCCGGCCGCGCTGCCCGGCTATCTGGCGGGTCTGAAGCAGGGCTGGGCGTTCTCGTGGCGTTCGCTGATGGCGGCCGAGATCATCGCCAGCCACCCCGATCTCGGGGTCGGCCTCGGCCAGTTGCTGGAGAACGGCCGCACCAACATCGACATGGCCACGGTGTTCCTCGCCATCTTCCTGATCCTGCTGGTCGGTATCGCCATCGACCTGCTGATCTTCAGCCCGCTGGAGCGGCGGGTCCTGCGCGGCCGCGGCCTGCTGGTGAAGAGCTGATCCACATGGTCAGGAAGCCGGTCCTCCTCGTCGTCGCCCACGGCAGCCGCGACCCGCGGCACGCCGCGACCGTGCACGCCCTGGTGCGGCGGGTGCGGGCGCTGCGCCCCGGGCTGCGGGTGGAGACCGGCTTCCTGGACTTCAACCTCCCCTCGGTCCACGGGGTGCTGGAGTCGCTCGCGGCGGAGGGCGTACGGGATGTGGTGGCCCTGCCGCTGCTGCTGACCCGTGCCTTCCACGCCAAGGCCGACATCCCGGCGGTCCTGCGCGAGGCGCCGCCGTCCCTGCGTGTCCGCCAGGCGGAGGTGCTCGGCCCGTCGCCGCTGCTGCTGTCGGCCCTCGAACGCCGGCTGTACGAGGCGGGGCTGAGCCCCGCCGACAAGTCCTCGACCGGGGTCGTGCTGGCCTCGGCGGGGTCCACCGACCCGGAGGCGATCGCGGTGATCGCAGAAATCGCGCGGGAGTGGCGGCACACCGGCTGGTGCGCCGTGCGACCCGCGTTCGCCTCCGCGTCCCTTCCTCGTACGGAGGACGCCGTACGGGAGCTGCGGGCGCTCGGCTGCGCACGGGTGGCCGTGGCGCCGTACGTCATCGCGCCGGGACGGCTGCCCGACCGGATCGCCGCCGGCGCGGACGTGGCGGGCGCGGACGTCCTGTCCGAGGTGCTCGGCCCAGCCCCCGAACTGGCCGCGCTGCTGCTGCGCCGGTACGCGGAGGCGCTCCGGCAGGGGCAGCTCACCGCCGCCTGAGTCGGCGTCGTCAGCCGGCCCGTGTCAGCTCCGCCAGTTTCACCACCGTGTTCCAGTTGCGGGTCGTGGCGGTCAGGCCCTTCAGGAGGCGGGGCTTCGACAGGGTCTCCGCGAGCTTGGAGCGGCCGAGGCCCTCGGGGGCGTACAGGTACAGCGCCCGGTCCCCGATCCTGAACTCCTCGGGCAGGAAGGCCGGTTGGTCGATCCCCTCGAAGCGGCCCGCGTCCACCGTCTCCGACAGGTACGTCACATGGAGCTGCTTGCCCTCCAGCTCCGCCGCCGGGAACGGGCACGCCTCCCGGACGGCCTCCAGATACGTGTGGGCGCGCACCAGGACGTCCACGGTGAAGCCGAAGTGTCCCTCGATGGCGGTCGTGATCTCGGTGGCCAGGGACTCCTCGTCGCCGTGGTCGCTGGTGAAGACCGCGTTGCCGCTCTGGAGGTAGGTGGCCACGCCCTCGTGGCCGAGGCCGGTCAGCAGGGTGCGAAGGTCGGCCATCGGGACCTTCTTGCTGCCGCCCACGTTGATCCCGCGCAGAAGCGCCGCGTACGTCGTCATGGACTCACCCTAAGCACCGTACGGCGGGACACCCTGAGGAGCGGCCCCGAGAAGCCGGGATGGGTGTAAGGGGCCGCTGTCCTCCCTGATGGGGAGGGAGCGGGGTCCGAGCGGAGGACCCGGGGGCGATGGGGTTCACCGGAGAGCACGACGAGATGCCCTTATCCAGCTCATACCTTCGAATCGAAAGGTGGCGGCAGGGGGTCGCCATCGCATACGAGGGGGCTGGCCCGTCATGGCGAACGGAGAGGTACGGGTGCGGGGAATCGCCGCCCGGGCGGGCGGCTGGAGCGCCCAACACCGCTGGGCGGCCGTCGGGATCTGGCTGCTGTTCGTGGTGCTGACCATGGGGATCGGCTCGGCGATGGGCTCGGTCGAGGTCAAGGACAGCGATCAGCTCAAGGGGGAGACCAGCACGGCGGCGCACATCGTCGAGGAGGCGGGCATCGAGGAGCCCGCCGGCGAGACGGTCCTGATCCAGGCGAAGGACGACCGTACCCGGGCCACGGACCCCGCGTTCCGGGCCGCCGTCGACGACGTGATGAAGGCCGTCGGGAAGACCGGGGAGGTCGCCGACGTGACCTCCCCGTACGACACGGGGACGATCTCGAAGGACGGCCGCAGCGCGCTGGTGCAGTTCGACGTGCGGGGCGCGTCGGACACGGCGGGCGAGCGGATCGAGCCGGTGCTGAAGGCCGTCGCGGACGTCCAGAAGGAGCACGGGACGCTGCGGATCGAGGAGATCGGCGGCGCCTCGATGATGAAGACGTTCGACGACGCCTTCGGGGACGACTTCCAGAAGGCCGAGTACTCGGCCGTACCGGTGGCGCTCGGCATCCTGCTGATCGCGTTCGGCGCGGTCGTCGCGGCGCTGGTGCCGGTGGCGCTGGCGATCACCGCGATCATCGCGACGATGGGGCTCATGGCCATCGTCAGCCATGTGATCCCGATGAGCGACACCGCCAACTCCGTGATGCTGCTGGTGGGTCTGGCCGTCGGTGTCGACTACTGCCTGTTCTATCTGCGCCGTGAACGCGAGGAGCGGGCGGCGGGCCGGGACGCGCGGACCGCGCTGCGGGTGGCCGCCGCGACCAGTGGCCGCGCCATCATCGTCTCCGGTGTCACGGTGTGCGTGGCCATGGCGGGCATGCTGTTCACCGGGCTCGCCGAGTTCGAGGCGATGGGCCTGGCATCCCTGATGGTCGTGGCCGTCGCCATGGTCGGCTCGGTCACGGTGCTGCCCGCGCTGCTGTCGCTGCTGGGCGGTCGGGTCGAGAAGGGCCGTATCCCGTTCCTGCACCCGGACAAGCGGCGCAAGAGCGGCCGCTCCGGCGCCGGTGCGGAGAGCCGCTTCTGGAACGCCGTCCTGCGGGTCGTGCTCGCCAAGCCGACGCTGTCGCTGGTCGTGGCGACCGGCGCGCTGCTCGCCGTGGCCGCGCCCGCGCTCGGGATGAAGACGCAGAACCTGACCCTGGACCAGGAGTTCGGCGACTCGCTGCCGATCGTGCAGACCTACAACCGGGTCAACGAAGCCTTCCCCGGCGGTTCCGAGCCGGCCGAGGTGGTCGTCAAGGCGAAGGACATCAACGCTCCCGAGGTGCGGGCGGCGCTGGCCGACTTCAAGGCGGAGGCCGTCGCCTCGGGTGCCTCGCGCGGCCCGGTGGAGATCAAGGTGCACGACGAGCGGAACGTGGCGTTCGTGTACGTGCCGCTGGTCGGCGGCTCCGACCAGGACAAGGCGGGCGCCAGCCTGGACAAGCTGCGCGACGAGGTACGGCCCGCCACGCTCGGCAAGGTCGAGGGCGTCGAGGCGCCTGTCACCGGACAGGTCGCGGGCAACCAGGACTTCAACGACCAGCTGGTCGGTTCCGTGGTCCCGGTCTTCGCCTTCGTCGTGGTCTTCGCCTTCCTGCTGATGCTGCTGTCGTTCCGCTCGCTGACGATCGCGGCGACGTCGATCGTGCTCAACCTGCTGTCGGTGGGCGCCGCGTACGGCATCCTCGTCGCGGTCTTCCAGCACGGTTGGGGTGCCTCGCTGGTGGGCGCGGAGGGTGTGGGCGCCATCATCACCTGGCTGCCGCTGTTCCTGTTCGTGATCCTGTTCGGGCTGTCGATGGACTACCACGTGTTCGTGGTCTCGCGGATCCGTGAGGCGCGGCTGCGCGGTCGTACGACGAAGGAGGCGATCCGGCACGGAGTGGTCACCACGGCCGGGGTCGTGACCAGCGCGGCCGTCATCATGGTCGCCGTCTTCTCGATCTTCGGGACGCTGTCCATGCAGTCGATGAAGCAGATGGGTGTGGGCCTCGCGGCCGCCGTCCTCATCGACGCGACGGTCATCCGCGGCGTGCTCCTGCCGGCCGTGATGGCCCTGCTGGGCGAGCGCAACTGGTACCTGCCGAAGTGGCTGAACCGACTGCCGGACCTCACCCACGACGAGTCCCCGGAGCCGGGAACGGGAACGGGGCCGGAGTCGACCCCGCCGGCCCGGGACCAGCGGGTACGGGTCTGATCGGGTCCTGAGCGCGGTCGTGGGCCGGGGTGGCATCGCCGCCCCGGCCCACGTCCGTGTCCGTGCACCTGTCCGTGCCCGGTGGCTCAGGCCGCCGTGGCGACGTCACCCCGGTCGAAGGAGTCGAGGGTCCGGGTGAAGTCGCGGGTGGAGAGCAACAGCTTGTAGACGATGGCCAGTTCGAAGACGAGCAGCAGGACACCGGAGACGATGGTCGCCGTCATCACCGAGTCGACGATCGGGCCGATCATGAAGACGCCCATCTGGAACTCGATGCCGCTGATCAGATGCGGGCGGACCCGGTGGCGCAGCAGGAAGGACCGGACGCGCAGGTAGAAGGGGAAGCGGCGACGGAACTCCTGGTGCAGGTCGACGACCTGGGCCTGCGGCGCCGCCTGGGTGACCTCGGCGGCGGCCGTGCGCAGGTCCTGCTCGATGTCGGCCTCGGGGTTCTCGCGCAGCAGGTCCTCCATGAAGGCGAGTTCCCGCTCGTTCTCGGCACGGCGGGCCTCGCGGAGCCGGGCCTTGATCTGCTTGCGCATGGTGTGGCGGACCTTGAAGGTCTCCAGGGAGTTGATGTAGCGGAGCGCGTCGCAGCCGATGACGGCGGCGGCGAGCCAGATGTAGAAGGTCTCCCCCGTGCGCTGGTACTGCCCGGCCATCAGGGCCACCGAGCACGCCGCGACCCGGACGCGGTCGAAGACGAAGTCGAGCCAGGCACCGAACACGGAACCCTGGCCGGTGAGCCGGGCGACCTTGCCGTCCATGCAGTCGAGGATGAAGCTCAGGTGGTAGACGACGGCGCCGGCGATCAGCCAGCGCCAGTCGCCCAGCGCGAAGAAGGCGGCCGAGACCAGACCCAGCAGGAAGGCGCCCCACGTCAGCTGGTTGGGCGTGATCCTCGTGTACTTCGCGGTCAGCCGCACCAGGGGGGTGGCGACCGGGTCCACGAGCAGCACGGTCCACCAGGCGTCCCGCCTCTTCTGGGTGACGCGGCGCACTTCCGCGAGGTCGGGTATGTCTCGGCGCATGGGTCAACTTCCTGGCGTTCGAAATGAGTTCATCATCAGCTTGGAAGTCGTTCACCCGAGGCACAAGAAGCGCCGAACACAACCTTTCGGAGGGGGTAACGGTCGAACCCGGCAACAGAGTCAGTGCGCGTTCCGCGCGGACCGGACGTTATCTGAGCGTTACTGAGTGACCTGATCGTGACCTAATAAGTGCCGTGATTTCACGACAGGCGTGGAACCAACCGGCTTGCCCGGCTATCAGGTGGTTACCGAGTTCCCCTGTCACGGGGTTCCGAGTTCCGCCTCGATGAGGTCGGCGGCCCGCCGGGTGCCGCCCTCGCCCGCCATCTCCCGCTGGATCTCCTTGAGTCGGCGCGCCACGTCGGGGTCGTCGACGAGGGAGAGGACCGCCTCGCGCAGGGCCTCGGCGGTCGCCTCCTTTCCGGGCAGATGGCGGGCGACACCCAACGACTGGAGCATCTCGGCGTTGCCGAACTGGTCGACGGCCTGCGGCACGGCGACCATCGGGGTGGCGGTGGCGAGCCCTTCCTGGCTGCCACCGGCACCCGCATGGGTGATGAACGCGTCGGCCTGCCGGAGGACCGCCAACTGCGGCACCCAGTCCCGCACCTCCACCCGGTCCGGGATCTCCCCCAGCTCCGCCGGGTCGACGTGTCGGCCGACCTGGAGCACCATGTGCCAGCCGGGCAGCTCACCGAAGGCCCGCACGCACGCGCGGTAGAAGTCCGGCTGCTTGGTGAAGGCCGACCCGAGCGAGACGAGCAACACCTTCTCCGCGCCGGCCGGCCGCTGCCAGTCGCCCTGCGCCGAGGGGTCGCCCTGGCAGGCGCCGACGAAGGTGTGGCGGCTCTCGTCGACCCGGTCGGCGTTCGGCTGGAGCACCTTCGGGATGAGGACGAGGGAGCGGGCGGGCCTGCCGACGAACGGGTCGGGGTGCTCGGTGATCCCGTTCTCCTCCAGCCAGGCCCGGAACCGGGCGTAGTACGCCTTGCCGCGTTCCGTCTTCCTGGGTTCGGCCCACATGGGCTCGGCGACCTCCTCCTCGTAGCCGTCCCAGGCGACCAGGTTCGGGGAGAGGGAGATCGCCTTGACGCCCCAGCGGTGGGCGAGGACGCGTGCCGGGTACGAGGTGATGTCGTGCAGCACGAGGTCGGGCTCGTCACCCTCGTAGGCCGCGACGAGCTGCGGCAGGGCCTGGATCGCGTCCTCCAGGAAGGGCTCGACGTTGTCGAGGAGCGTGCTCCCCCACGCCTCCGGGTCGGCGTCGGGGCCGGGCAGCGTGGAGTGCCAGGGCCTCGGCTCGGCACCGGTCTCGGCGACCTTCTCCGCGAAGGCCGGCGGGATCGCGTACGTGACCCGGTGGCCGCGGGCCACCAGCTCGCGGACCACTTCGAGGCTCGGGTTCACGTGACCGTGGGCGGCGATGGAGAACATGGCGATATGGGAGGTCATGAAGGTGACGGTACGCGAGACGAGACGTATCGTGCAACTGGTTTGTGGGTGGGTTGTCGGGTGCGGGTGAGTGGAGGTGGTCTTTTGAGGGGCGCGGGAACTGCGCGACCAGCCCCCTACCGGAGCCGCACCCGACGACGCACCCTCTCGCCCTAGCGCTGACAGCGGGCCGACACCAGGTCCCGTCCGGCTCCGAACGTCTCCTCAGCTCACCCAGACCGATCGCACCGCGTCCGGTCCTTCAGCGCCGGGGGGAATGCCCGCTCCCGCATGGATGGACAGGTCCAGCTGAATCGCCGCCAATACGATTCGACGTCTCGGAAGGACGGCGGTGGCGCTGGCCTCGGCTGCTCGCGGTGTCGGCGGTTGGGCACTGGGGTCAGGGTTTCCCAGGTAGACGAAAGCGTTGCCGGTCACTCTCACGAGTGATGCCGGTCGAAGGCGTGGGCGGGAGGGGAACGGGGTGTCTAGGTTCGTGGCATGTCACGATTCCGGATGTATCCGTCGCGCGCGCAGGCCGAGCGGATGCTCACGCACTGCGCGCACGCCCGGTACGTGTGGAATCTCGCTGTCGAGCAGCATGCGCACTGGCGGCGGTGGCGTAAGAGCGCGCCGGGTTTCGCGGAGCAGTGCCGTCAGCTGACCGAGGCCCGGCGGGAGAACGAGTGGCTGGGGTCGGGGAACGTGGCTGTGCAGCAGCAGGCGTTGAAGGATTTCGCCCGGGCCAAGAACGCCCGGTTCACTTCGGGGTTCGGTGAGCCGACCTGGCGCAGGAAGCACGTCCACGAGGGCTTCCGGGGCATCGGCACCGACCGCGTACCGAAACACCACGCGGACGGGTCGCCCAGGCTGAACGCGAAGACCGGCAAGCAGGTCATGGGCCGCTCAGTGGTCGTGCAGAGGCTGAACCGGCGGTGGGCGCAGGTCAGGGTGCCCGGCTGCGGCTGGGTCCGCTTCCGCCTCAGCGCAAAGGGCAAAGGCGCGAAGCTGCCCGACGCCAAGACGTTCCGGGTCACCTTCCGCAACGGCCAGTGGCACATCGCGTTCGCCGTGATCCCCGGCCCGGTCGAGGGGCCGGGCACGGGCGGGGTGACCGGCATCGACCGGGGCGTCACGATCACCGCCGCCCTCTCCGACGGACGGAAGCTGAACTGCCCCCAGCTCACCGTCAAGGAAGGCGCACAGATCCGCAAACACCAGCGGCGGGCGACCCGCGCGCCCAAGGGCAGCTCGGAGAAGGCGGCCGAGTACGCGAAGGTGGCCAGGCTCAAGGCACGGGAGACGAACCGGCGCAAGGACTGGTGCGAGAAGACCAGCACCATGCTCGCCCGCTCCTACGGCCTTATCCGGTTCGAGAAGCTGAACATCAAGACGATGACCCGCTCCGCGAAGGGGACCGTGGAGCGGCCCGGCCGGCAGGTGGCGCAGAAGTCCGGCCTGAACCGGGCGATCCTGGCCCAGGGCTGGGGGCTGCTGCGGCAGCGCACCGGGCACAAGGCCCCCGGCCGGGTCGAGGACGTTCCCGCCCCCTACACCAGCCTGCGGTGCAGTGCCTGTGGATGGATCGACAAGAACTCGCGCAAGAGCCAAGCCGGGTTCGTCTGTTCCTCCTGCGGCTTCACCTGCAACGCGGACACCAACGCCAGTATCAACATCGCGGCAGGACAGGGCGGAATCCCCCGCCCCCGGCGCACAGCCGGTGCCGGAGGGGTGACAACGGCCACCAGCCGTTCGAGCGCCCGTGAACCTCAGCCCATATGAGCTGGAATCCCCCTATTTTAAGAGGGGGAGGATGTCAAATGATCCCGACGACCACCTCGGGCATGGCCCAGGGGATGATCGCCAGCGCGCGGGCCAGCCAGCGCAGCCGCAGGGGCTGGTTCAGGAGGAGCGCGAGGCCGAGGGCCAGCAGGAACTGCGGGACGGTGACCCCGACCGCCCACAGCAGCCCGATGCGGAACGAGTCCCAGAAGAGGGTGTCGTGCAGCAGGTCCCGGAAGTTGAGGGTGCCGATCCACCGGGTGGGCTCGGTGCGGCCGGACTGGGCGTCGGTGAACGCCAGCGCGATCCCGTACAGCAGCGGTCCGACGCTCAGCACCAGGATGGGGATCAGCGCGGGCAGCACCAGGAACCAGGCACCGTGGTCGATCAGGCGCCGGTCCCGGCCGTCCGCCGGGGTGCGCCGCTTGGCCGGTCGCGGGCGTTGCGGCTTCGCGGTCGCCAAGGTCATGTCCGTCATGGTGCTGAGGGCATGACAGGGCGTCAAGACACCGCGCACACGGTCCGACCTGTGCGAATGCGAGACTGGCCGCCGGATGGCGTGAAGCCGACGCCACGAGCGCGCGTCGGCGGTACGGACAGGGAGGCGACGGATGGACGAGGCTCGGGCCCGGGACGTGGTGGTCGCGGCCGGCGTGCTGCCCGGTGCGGCCGGAAAGGCGCGGCTGCTCGCGCTGGGCGAGAACGCGGTGTTCGCCGCCGGTGACCTGGTGGTGAAGGTGGGCCGTGACGCCGAACTCCTCGACCGGGCCCGGCGCGAGGTGCGCATCGCGGAGTGGCTGGCCGCGCAGGGTGTCCCGGCGGTGCGGCCCGCCGAGCCGGATGCCCTGCTCGTCGAGGGACACCCGGTGACGGTGTGGCACCGCCTGCCCGATCCCGTACGCCCCGCGGGGCCGCGTGATTTGGCTGAACTCCTTCGCCCGGTCCACGCCCTCCCCACCCCCGCCTTCGCCCTTCCCCGCCGTGAACTGCTGGGCGGTGTGGAGCGCTGGCTGCGGCTCGCCGGTGACGCGATCGACCCGGCGGACGCGGCGTATCTCCGGGAACGTCGGGACGGCTTCGAGGCGGCCGCGGCCGCTCTCACCCCGCGTCTGCCCCGGGGCCCGATCCACGGCGACGCGCTCCCCCGCAACGTGCACATCGGCCCGGACGGCCCGGTCCTCGTCGATCTGGAGACCTTCTCCGGTGACCTCCGCGAGCACGACCTCGTCGTCATGGCCCTCTCCCACGACCGCTACGGCCTGCCGACGCAGGAGTACGACGCCTTCACGGCCGCCTACGGCTGGGACGTACGGGAGTGGGACGGCTGCTCAGTGCTGCGGAGTGCCCGTGAGACGGCCAGCTGCGCCTGGGTCGCGCAGCACGCGCCGAGCGACCCCAAGGCGCTGGCCGAGTTCGAACGCCGCGTCGCCTCGCTGCGCGACGGGGACGAGACGGTTCGCTGGTATCCGTTCTGACCCGGGCGGTGCCTGCGCGGCCCGCTGGTGTCCTTCCTGACCGCCGCGCGGTGCCTAGCCGGCCCGGAGTATGAGCTCCACCTCGTCGATCTCGGCGTCGCGGGCCAGGGCGAAGCCGCGCTCATGGCCCGTGACGACGAAGCCGCACTTCTGGAGGACGCGGACCGAGCCCGTGTTGTCGGCGGCGGCGCGGGCGTACAGCGGACGGGTCGGGTCGAGGGCGATCAGCGCGGCGAGGGCGGCGGTGGCGATACCTCGGCCCCAGTGGGCGCGGTCGATCCAGTAGGTGACCTCGCGTTCGTCCGGCGGGCCGTAGACCGCCGCGTTGCCGACGACCTCGCCACCGGCGACCACCGTGCGCGCCAGGATGTCGGGGTTGGCACGGATCTTCGCCCAGTGACCGTCGAACAGCTCCCGGTCGGAGTGGTACTCACCGGTGAAAGCGGCGATCCGCTGCGCCTCGGGGTCACGGGCGTGGCTCCAGAAGAACGGCAGGTCGCTGTCGCGTACTTCGCGCAGGGAGATCTCGTCGGCGTTCATACCGTTTCGTCCTCCAGTTCGCGCAGCGGCCAGAGCGCGTCCACGACCGCTTCCGGGTTGCCCTTGCGGCGGAGGAACGCCTGGAAATCGGCGGCCCACTCCGCGTACCACTCGATCTGGCGGCGGTGCAGCTCGGCCGGGCCGAGGGCGGCGACCTTCGGGTGGCGCTGGGCTATCGCACGGGCGAGGCGGGCGGCGGCCAGGGCGTCGGCGCAGGCGTTGTGCGCGGCGTCCAGGGGGACGCCGTACTCGCCGCAGACCGCTTCGAGGTTGCGCTTGCCCCGGCGGTAGCGCTCGACGGAGCGGTCGATCGTGTAGGGGTCGACGACGGGCGCCGGGTCGAGTCCGCCGAGCCGGTCGCGCAGGGACGGCAGGGCGTACCGGCGCAGTTCGGCGGAGAGCAGGGTCAGATCGAAGGCCGCGTTGTACGCCACGACCGGGACGCCCGTCCTCCAGTAGGAGACGAGGACGTCGGCGATGGCGTCGGCGACCTGGTCGGCGGGTCTGCCCTCGGCCGTCGCACGGGCGTTGGTGATGCCGTGCACCGCCACCGCCTCCTCCGGGATCTCCATGCCCGGGTCGGCGAGCCATTCCCGGTGTCCGACCGGCTCCCCGTCCTTGACCTCGATGACCGCGCCCGTGACGATGCGCGCCTCGCGCGGGTCCGTCCCGGTGGTCTCCAGGTCGAAGCCGATCAGCAGCTGCCGGTGCCAACCCATGCTGGCCCCCCTCCTTGGTGGTGCTTTCCCCCAGTGACCACCACCATCGCACGGGCCACTGACAATCCGAGGCGCGCATTCCGCTTCGCCGTGCCCCGGGCGTGCGGGCACTGCGTCGCGGCCTTGCGCACGACCTCTGTCGCGGCCGTCACGACACCGGTCGGGAGTCCGCCCACGCCACTTCGAACTCCTCGCGGTATGTATCGAAAAGGCCGACTTCGCCGTTCTCGTCCGCCTTGAGGACCCGGTTGCCGCCGCGCAGGACGAGGACGGGCGCCTCCATGCCCCGGGTGCGCCGCAGATAGGTCTGGACGACCGCGACCCCGTCCGTGCCGTCGCCGTCGACGAGGTACGCGGTGAAGCGCGGGGTCTCGTCGAAGACCTGGATCTCGAAGGCGCCGGGGTCGCGCAGCCGGGAGCGGACCCGGCGCATATGGAGGATGTTCATCTCCACGGCACGGCTCAACTCGCCGCGCTTTATGCCGAGTTCACGCTCACGCCGCTTCACGGCGCTGGAGGCGGGGTTGAGGAAGAGCAACCGCACGCGGCAGCCGGACTCGGCGAGCCGGACCAGCCGCCGCCCGGAGAAGTTCTGCACGAGGAGGTTCAGGCCTATGCCGATGGCGTCCAGGCGGCGGGCCCCGCCGAAGAGGTCCTCGGCGGGGAACTGTCGCAGCAGCCGCACCCGGTCGGGGTGGACGCCGACGACGTCCGCGTACCGGTCGCCGACGAGGTCCTCGACCGCGTCGACGGGCAGCCGGCGCGCGGAGGGCACGTCGCTGCCGGCGCCCAGGATCTCCAGCAGCTTCGCGGAGGCACGCTCGGCCTGGGCGAGGACGGCCTCGGACAGGGCCCGGTTGCGGGAGACGACGTTGCGGGTGACCTCCAGCTCGTCCAGGGCCAGTTCCACGTCGCGCCGCTCGTCGACGTACGGCTCGAAGCAGGGCCAGTGCTGCACCATCAGCTCACGCAGCTGCGGCAGGGTGAGGAAGCTCAGCACGTTGTCGTCGGCCGGGTCGAGCAGATAGCCCTTGCGGCGGCTGACCTCGCGGACCGCTACGGCTCGCTGCACCCACTCCTGTCCGGCGGGTCCGGCGGCGGCGACCACCCAGTCGTCGCCGTGGACGGGCTCGTAGATGGGCCGCAGCACGGCGGCCACCACGGCGCGCAGCCGCTGCTCGACGAGGTTCAGCCAGATGTAGGCACGGCCGGCCCGCTGGGCGCGCGTGCGCACTTCGAGCCAGGCGTCGGCGTTCCAGTCCAGTTCAGGGCCGATGGAGCCCCGCTCCATCGGCCGCGCCAGGGACACCGCGCCGGGTGGGACATCCGTGGGGTCCCCCTCGTGACCCGTGTCGCCCGCGTCACCAGGAGGCAACTCCAGCCCTCCCGAGCCCACCCACGCACCGCCTTCCGCTCCCCCGAGCTCACCCCTACGCAACGATCAAGGAAGGGTACTCCGGTAGCGGGTGACGATACAGCCGGATGGACAGGTCGTTTCTCAACTACCGCACGTGACTTGGTCGTTCCGGGGCGCTACCGCGCGAGGAGTGAGCCGATTCATAGCGATCGGGCCACCGGGGCGCGACTCCGGGGGCCCCTCGGGGCGTCACGATGTGTCCACTCTGGGCAGGAGGGACGTATGTCCTAGGAGGTTCCATCAGATTGGGGGAGACTCCATCCGGAGTCGCTCCCAGCGGCGCGCGACAACTGGAAGAGTCGTATCCATGCAGGTCTGGCCTGGACAGGCGTATCCGCTCGGCGCCACGTACGACGGCGCCGGTACCAACTTCGCGGTCTTCACGGAGGCCGCGCACCGAGTAGAGCTGTGTCTGCTGGACGACGACGGCTCCGAGACGGCGGTGGAACTGCGCGAGACGGACGCGTTCGTGCGGCACGCGTACCTGCCCGGTGTGATGCCGGGGCAACGGTACGGCTTCCGTGCGCACGGCCCGTACGCGCCGGAGCGGGGGCTGCGCTGCAACTCCGCGAAGCTGCTGCTCGACCCGTACGCACGTGCCATCAGCGGCTCGGTCACGTGGGGGGAGGAGGTGTACGGCTATCACTTCGGGGCGCCCGAGAAGCGCAACGACCTCGACTCGGCACCGCACATGATGACCTCGGTCGTGGTCAACCCGTACTTCGACTGGGGCGACGACCGGCGGCCCCGGACCGAGTACCACCACACGGTGATCTACGAGGCCCATGTGAAGGGCCTCACCATGCGGCACCCGGGGCTGCCCGAGGAGCTGCGCGGCACCTACGCGGCGCTCGCCCACCCGGCGATCATCGAACATCTGACCGAACTGGGCGTCACAGCGCTGGAGCTGATGCCCGTACACCAGTTCGTGAACGACCACCGGCTGGCCGACATGGGCCTCAGCAACTACTGGGGCTACAACACCATCGGCTTCTTCGCCCCGCACAACGCCTACGCCTCCTGGGGCGACCGGGGTCAGCAGGTGCTGGAGTTCAAGTCGGCGGTCCGGGCCCTGCACGACGCCGGCATCGAGGTCATCCTCGACGTGGTCTACAACCACACCGCCGAGGGCAACCACCTGGGTCCCACGCTCTCCTTCAAGGGCCTCGACAACCCGTCCTACTACCGGCTGACGGACGACCCCCGCTACTACATGGACACGACGGGCACGGGCAACTCCCTGCTCATGCGGTCCCCGCACGTGCTGCAGCTGATCATGGACTCGTTGCGGTACTGGGTCACCGAGATGCACGTCGACGGGTTCCGCTTCGACCTCGCGGCGACCCTGGCCCGGCAGTTCCACGAGGTGGACCGGCTGTCGTCGTTCTTCGACCTCGTCCAGCAGGACCCGGTGGTCTCCCAGGTGAAGCTGATCGCCGAGCCCTGGGACGTCGGCGAGGGCGGCTACCAGGTGGGGAACTTCCCGCCGCTGTGGACCGAGTGGAACGGCAAGTACCGGGACACGGTGCGCGACCTGTGGCGGGGCGAGCCGCGTACGCTCGCGGAGTTCGCGTCCCGGCTGACCGGCTCCTCCGACCTCTACCAGGACGACGGGCGCCGCCCGCTGGCCTCGATCAACTTCGTGACCTGCCACGACGGGTTCACCATGCGGGACCTCGTCTCCTACAACGAGAAGCACAACGACGCGAACGGCGAGGACAACCGGGACGGGGAGAGCCACAACCGGTCCTGGAACTGCGGGGCCGAGGGCGAGACGGACGACCCCGGGGTGACGGCCCTGCGGTTCCGGCAGATGCGGAACCTCATCGCGACGCTGATGCTGTCGCAGGGGGTGCCGATGCTCAGCCACGGCGACGAGTTCGCGCGGACCCAGGGCGGCAACAACAACGCGTACTGCCAGGACAACGAGGTGTCCTGGGTGCCGTGGCCCTCCGGTGCGGACGGGGACGAGGGTGACGGTGACGGTGGGGTCTTCGGGGATCTGCTGGAGTTCACCCGGGCGATGGTGTGGCTGCGGAAGGACCACCCCGTCTTCCGGCGGCGGCGGTTCTTCCACGGACGGCCGGTGGAGGGCACGCACGACGAGCTGTCGGACATCGCCTGGTTCACGCCCGAGGGGCGGGAGATGGTGCAGCGGGACTGGGACTCCTCGCAGGCCGGGGCGCTGAGCGTGTTCCTGAACGGGAACGCGATCTCCGAGCCGGGTCCGCGAGGCGAGCGGATCAGCGACGCCTCGTTCCTGTTGATGGTCAACGCGTCCGCGCAGCCGCTGGAGTTCGTGGTGCCGGTGAACCACGGGCCGCAGTGGCAGATGGTGGTGGACACGGGGCGGGAGGACGCGGTGCCGGTGGACGGGCCGAAGGTGGCGGCCGGGGAGCGGGTGGAGTTGGTGGACCGGAGTCTGGTGGTGTTCCGGAGGCCGGCGTAGGGGGATTCGCCGTAGGGGTTGATCACCGTTGCCGACACCAGGGTCGTGCGTGGCTGATCGCGCCCACTCGGCGGAGCCGCACATGGATACAGCCCCGCGCCCCTCAAAAGCATGGCCTCGCGTGTCAGGGTGCTCCAAGTCCGGTGTGGCGGGTACGTAGGAACCCATGACCTCTGTCGTGCCTGCCGCCACCTACCGGCTTCAGCTTCAGCCCGGCTTTCCCTTCTCCGCCGCCGCGGCCGCCGTGCCGTACATCGCCTCGCTCGGTGTGTCCCACCTGCATCTCTCCCCCGTGCTGGAGGCCGTTCCCGGGTCGTCGCACGGGTACGACGTGGTCGATCACGGGCAGGTGCGGGAGGAGCTCGGGGGCGAGGAGGGGCTGCGGGAGCTGGCCCGGACCGCGCGCGGCCACGGGCTCGGGCTCGTCCTGGACATCGTCCCCAACCACATGGCCATGGCGCCCCGGCACAACCGGGCCCTGTGGGAGGTGCTGCGGGAGGGGCCGGAATCGGCGTACGCGCGGTGGTTCGACATCGACTGGGAGGCGCAGGGCGGCCGGGTGCTGCTGCCGGTGCTCGGCGGGCCGCTGGGCGCGGAGATCGAGCAGTTCGTGGTGGACGGGCGGGAGCTGCGGTACTACGACCATGTGTTCCCGCTGCGGGAGGGCACCGAGAAGCTGCCGCTGCCTCAGCTGCTGGACGCGCAGTGGTACCGGCCGGTGTGGTGGCGGCTGGCCCGTACGGAGCTGAACTACCGGCGGTTCTTCAGCATCTCCGAGCTGATCGGGGTGCGGGTCGAGGAGCCGGAGGTCTTCGACGCGACCCATGCGAAGGTACTGCGGCTGCTGGACGAGGGGGTCGTCGACGGGCTGCGGGTCGACCACCCCGACGGGCTCGCCGATCCCGACGCCTATCTGCGGCGGCTGCACGAGGCGACCGGCGGACGGTGGACCGTCGTCGAGAAGATCCTGGCCGACGGGGAGGCGCTGCCCGGGGCCTGGCCGGTCGCGGGGACCACCGGCTACGACGCGCTGCGGCACATCGACGGGCTCTTCACCGATCCGGCGGGGGCGGGTGAACTGCTGGGTCAGTACCGGCGTTTCACGGCCGCGCAGTCCGACCGGGGCGGGAAGTGGGACGCGACCGTGCGGCGGGCCGCGTACCGGGTGCTCACGCACGAACTGGTCGCGGAGGTGGAGCGGCTCACCGGGGTGGCGCACCGGCTGTGCGAGCGCTCCCTGGACCTCTCGCTGCGCGACCAGGCGCCGTGGGCGCTGCGCACCGCGCTGTGCGAGCTGCTCGCACGGATGGAGGTGTACCGGCCGTACACCTCCCAGGACGCCTCCCTCGTCGTCACCGAGGAGGCCGCGGCCGAGGCGCGCGCGCTGTTCGTGGTGCCCGAGGAGGCCCGGTCGGTGGACGCCGTACGGGACCTGGTGCTGGGCCGGGGGGACGGGTCGGACGAGGTGGAGTTCCGGGCGCGGTTCGCGCAGACCTCGTCGGCGCTGCGGGCCAAGTCGGTGGAGGACACGGCGTTCTACCGCTATGTGCCGCTGCTGTCGGTGAACGAGGTGGGGGGCGATCCGGGGAGTCCGGCCGTGTCGCCCCAGGACTTCCACGCCTACTGCGCGCGGGTGCAGCGCGACTGGCCGGCCACGGGGACCGTGCTGTCGACCCACGACACCAAGCGCAGCGCGGACGTACGGGCGGCGATCGCGGTGCTCGCGGAGTGCCCCGGGCGGTGGGCCGAACTGCTGGCGGAGGTGACGCGGGACGGCCCGGGGGTCCCGGATCCGCAGCTGGCGTGGGCGGCCTGGCAGACGGCGTTCGGGCTCGGCCCCGCCGCCGAGGAGCGGCTTCAGGGGGCCCTGCTGAAGCATGTGCGGGAGGCGGGGCTGCACACCTCCTGGACCGAGCAGAACCCTGCCTACGAACAGGAGGTGGCGGAGTTCGTCGCGCGGGGACCGGCCCTGGACGCCCGGGTCGCCGCGCTGCGCGAGGAGTTGGCGCCCCATGTGCGGGCGAACGTTCTCGGCGCGGCCCTGGTGCAGCTGACGATGCCAGGGGTGCCGGATGTGTACCAGGGGACGGAGGCCGAGTACCGGGCCCTGGTGGACCCGGACAACCGGCGGGCCTTCGCTCCGCACGAGGAGGGGTCGGAGAAGTTCCGGCTCACCGGGGCGGCGCTGCGGCTGCGCGGGCGGCGGCCGGAGGTCTTCGGGGAGACGGCGACGTACGTGCCGCTGGCGGCGGAGGGGGCGGGCGCCGGCCACTGTGTCGCCTTCAGCCGCTCGGGCGAGGTGGTCACGGCGGTGACCCGCTTGTCGCTGCGGTTGGCCCAGGCCGGAGGCTGGGGCGACACCCGGCTGACGCTGCCCGAGGGACGGTGGGGCGAAGTGCTGGGCGGGGAGCGGGAGTTCTCGGGTGAGGTGCGGCTGGCGGACCTCTTCGAAGCCCTGCCGGTCGCGCTGCTGGAGCGGGTCGGCGCGTGACGCGCGTACCGGCTGGCGGTGGGCCCGAACCGGGTTGTGGTCGGTCCGAACCGGGCCCGCGGTGGGCCCGAACCGGGGGCGGAAACCCCGAACCGGGTGACGGCGGCCCCGAACCGGCTACGGCGACTCCGAACCAGGCGACGGTGGACCCGAACCCGCTACGGCGACTCCGGACCGGGTTGCGGTCGGCCCGGACCGGGTTGCGTCGGCCCGGACCGGGTTCGGTGGGTCCGGGCCGGGTGGCGGGGACCCCGTGCCGGGTAGCGGTGCACCTCATGTCGGGTAGCGGTGAACCTCGTACCGGATGACGGTGAATGCGACTGGGCGCCCCTGGGAGCCGCCCCTGCCATGCGGGGAAACTGGTCATGTCCCCCGCCCGGCCCGGTCGGGCGCGCGGACTTGGGTGCCAGGCGGTCGGGACGGGGGTGGGTCTGCTGTCGGAGCTCGGATATCCCACGGTGGCTGAACTGGAGTCGGCGGCGAGAGCCCTGACGGCCCGTCGGCCGACGCTGTGCGCACTGCGGAGCATCGGCTCCTCGCGTGCCGGCCGCCCGCTGTGTCTGCTGTCCGTGGGGCGTGCGAGACGCGCTGTCCTGGTCGTCGCGGGCGCCCACGCCAATGAGCCGACCGGCGGCTCCACGGTGCTCGCCCTGGCCGAACGGGTGGCGCGGGACGGGCGGTTGCGGTCCGGTGTGTCCTGGCACTTCGTGCTCTGCGCGGACCCGGACGGGGCGAGCCTGCACACCACTCCCTTGCCGCGCACCCTGCTCGACTACCACCTCGGGTTCTTCCGGCCGGCCGGTCCCGAGCAGCCGGAGTGGTCGCCGTCCGTGCTGCCGCCGGACCGGCTGCCGCCGGAGACGTACGCCCTGATGGGTGTGCTGGACGAGTTGCGGCCCTACCTCCAGGTGACCCTGCACGGCACCGATCTGGGCGGCAGCTGGGTGCAGTTGACGAAGGACGTGCCGGGGCTCGCCGAGCCGTTCGCCAAGTCCGCGGCCGAGCTGGGGATACCGGTGGAGAGGAGCGCGTCGGACGCCGCCGGCTGGCCCGTGTCCGGGCCCGGGGTGTTCGTGATGCCCCGGCCCGGCGGCCTCGCGGCATACCCGAGCATGCCGGACGACGCCCGGCGCAGCACCTGGTACCACACCCACCGGTACGGCGGTCTGACGGCGGTCGTCGAGGTGCCGATGTGGGCGAGCGACCTGGTGGACGACACCGCCCCGCACCCGGCCCCGGCGGCGGCGCTGCGGCACCTGTCCCGGCGGCTGCTGACGGACGCGGGCCGGGTGGAAGGGGTCCTCGCCGAGGCGCTGCCCCGGCTGCCGGGGCCCGAGGGGCCGCTGCTGCGGGCCGCCCGGTGGGCGCTGGCGCTGGTACCGGGGCTGGCCCGGGACTGGAGGGACGGTCCGCCGGCGGATCTGTCGACGGCGTACGTGGGCAGTGTGGACGCGTTCGGGCGGCGGCTTCCGCTGCGGGCGGCGGCGATGCTGCTGCGGGTGCTGAGGGAGGCCGACGACCCGGGGGCGCCGCTCCTGGAAGCGCTCGTCGCCGAGTGGTGCGAGTCCTTCACCGAGCGGTTCCGTGCGCGGTGGGTGCCGGTGGGCGACCAGGTCGAGCACCAGGTGCGGACGGTGTTGGCGGCGGCGGCGTGTGCGCGGGACGCGGTGGGGCTGCGCTGAGCGCGCCCACCGCTGTGCCCCGTCGTGCGGTCAGGCGACCGCGGGCCGTCAGTGGCTGGTCGCGCGGTTGCCCGCGCCCCTCGGAGGCGGCCGTCAGTCCGAGGCGAAAACCGCTCCCGTTCGGGCCGCCATCACGCAGGGGTACGAGCTGCTGGCCAAGGAGTGCGTCCGAGGTCGAATTACCTCGATCGTGTGATGGCCGGTTTCCGGGCTTGCGGTGTCCTGGGCCGTTTGGGTTAGCGTGATCGTGCGATCTGGGACGCGAGGTATGGCGTCAGTGTGCGGGGCCCCTGTTTCACCGGTGTGATGGTTCAGGGCCTCCCCGTCGCCTCTGGCCATACCCTTCTGGCCAGGTCGCGCAGGGAACTGGCCTCCCGGGCCCGGACCACGCACAGGATGCGTGTCGCCACCCGGGGTCGAGTACGCCGGGGACGAGCTCGCCCAAGACCGTTCGGAGCGCGCGGCTGAACGGACTCACCCCCGCTCAGCCCCTAGGAACGGTTCGTCATTCCCGGTGCATCGGCACGGCCGGCTCGGAACTCCAATCCGGCCCACCCGAACGGGAGTCCGCGTGGGCGTCCGGGCAGGGCCCCTGCGGGGCGGGCCCCGGCTGGTGCGGGCGCCCGGCCGCCAGCTCGAACGCGGCGAGGACCACGCGGGCCTGGTACTCCGCCTGGTGGGCCACGGGGATCCAGCGGGCCCCGTATCCGTCGCGGTAGTCGGCGCACCACTTGTCGATCAGGCGGTCCAGCTCGGGCAGCACGCCGGCCGGGTCGTGACCGGCACGGGTCACCAGCTGGTGCAGCAGCCCGGCGGTGCGCAGGGCGACCCGACGGCCGGAGAGGGCGAGGGTGGTGAGCCGGGCGATGTCGAGCGGGGGCAGCGGCCGGGCGGTGGTGTGGACGTCGGGGTCCCAGGAGTCGGCGACGCCCGGCCCGACCAGGACGTAGTCGTCGACCGGGGCGAGCAGCCGGGCCGCGTCCGGGGTACCGCTCACCGAGGGGCGGACGCGGGTGAGGAGATCCTCCAGGAGCCGGGTGTCCTGGCGCAGGGCACGGCTGACGGTGCGCAGTACGGCGTCGGCGTCCGGCGCCGGGCAGGCGTCCTCGACGGCGGCCACGCCCCACATCGGCGCCTCGACGACGGCGGTGACCGTGCCGTGGCGGTGCGGGTGGAACCAGGTGGACTCGACGGCCGCCTCGGTGATGGCGGCGGCCAGGTCGCCCCGGCGCGGGGGCGGGATGCGGTAGACGGCGGGGCCGAGGCAGGGCCAGTACAGGGTGTCGTACGGTCTCAGCTCGCGGGGGATGCCGAGGCGGGCGGCGATGCGGGCGACGCGCTCGGCGAGGCCCGGCAGTTCCCGGGTGAGTTCGACGAATCCGCCGCCGACGTCGACGCCGTGCAGCGAGCACTGGAAGAAGGGCCGCAGTTCGTCCTGGAGGTCGAGCAGGGCGCGGGTCTCCGGCAGCACGGCGCCGGCCGCGCCGTCGGGCAGCCATTCGGGCTGTTCCAGGAAGCCGGGGCGGAAGAAGTGCCGGAAGTGGTGGCCGAGGGTGTACGGGCCGCGGAGCCAGCCCTCGTTGCGGCGGGAGCCGTCGGGGTCGAGGCTCAGCAGCAGGTTCCAGGTGGTGTCGGCGGCGTCGCTCAACCGGGGTTCGGCCAGGGCCCGTTCGGCGAGCCGGAGGACGGTGGCGCCGCCCACGGGCTCGTTGGCGTGCGGGCCGGCGACGATCAGGGTGTGGCGGCTGCCGTGTCCGACGGAGAGCAGCCACATCGGGGTGCCCGCCCGTGAGATGCCCACGCGGCGGAGTCGGGCGCGGTGCGGATGGCGGGCGACGAGGGCGGCGGCGCGGGCGGACAACTCGTCGACGGTCGGGTAGCGGAGGAGTGGCGGCAGGGCACACCTCCACGAATGTGGTGCCGTCGGTTCACCTGGTGTGCATGGTGTAAGCACAGTCAGTCATGACTGAGAAGGTACGTCAACACCCTGGAACGGAAGGGCAGTTGACAAACTCGCTGCGTAAATCCCAGGCCAGAGCTTTGCCGTGGGGTCGGTCACAAGGTCATTCGGAGGAGAGGCGGAAGACCATCCGGCCGAAACTCACCTGGTCGCCGTCGCGGACGACGGCCGCGCCGATCACCCGACGGCCGTTGACGGTGGTGCCGTTGGTGGAGCCGAGGTCGCGCAGGATCCACATGCCGCCCTGCCGGCTCAGTTCGGCGTGCACCCGGGAGACCGTCTCGTGGCTGAGCCGGAGCCCATTCGCCGGGTCGCGGCCTATGCGCAGGGCGTGGCCGCCCGCCGGGTGCGGCAGCTGGAGCTTGGGGAGCCGCTCGGCCTGCCAGGCCCTGCGCAGTTTCACGCCGAAGCCGGAGACCGCGCCCACGGTGCCGAGCACCAGCCGGGACCAGCGGTTCTCGACGGGCAGGTCGGCGGTGAGCGCGACGAGTTCGTCGGAGCGGCGGGCGGTGAGGGCCAGCTCCATCCGCCGGATGAACGTGTCGTGCGACAGACGGCCGAGCGCGACGCCGTCACGGAGCACCCTCAGCGCGCGGTCGCGCTCCGCGTCCGACAGCCGCGCGGGGTACGTGTGGAACTCGAAGGACGACGTCACGCGTGTGATTGTCGGTCAGCGAGGTGGGAGGTGTCCAGACAACCCGTGAACGGTGACCATCCGCGGACATGCGGGAGGACGGTACGACTCGCGAGAACAAAAGCACCGATCCCGGCGCGCGACGATCTCGTTTGCTCCACGATGGACGAGCAACCCCCTGACTACCCAGGACCACGACCGGCAGCCGAGGGAGAACCGTTCCGTGCAGTTCGAGGTGTGGGCACCGCAGGCCGACCGTCTGACCCTCCACCGGGCGGGCGCCACGCACGCCATGGAGCGCGATCCGGAGCGGCCGGGCTGGTGGACGGCCGAGGCGGAGGCGCCGGACGGCACGCGCTACGGATTCGCCGTCGACGACGGTCCGGTGCGCCCCGACCCGCGCTCGCGCCGGCAGCCGGACGGCCCCGACGGACTCAGCGCGGTCGTCGACCAGGGGCGGTACACCTGGCGTTCGCAGTGGCGCGGACGCGGGCTGCCGGGCGCGGTCCTCTACGAGCTGCACGTCGGCACGTACACACCCGAGGGCACCCTGGACGCGGCGGCCGAACGTCTCGGGCACCTCGCCGAACTGGGCGTCACCCACGTCGAGTTGATGCCGCTGTGCCCCTTCCCCGGGACGCACGGCTGGGGTTACGAGGGCGTCTCGCTGTGGGCCGTGCACGAACCGTACGGCGGTCCCGAGGCGCTGAAGCGGTTCGTGGACGCGGCCCACGGACTGGGCCTCGGGGTGGTGCTCGACGTCGTGCACAACCATCTGGGCCCCTCCGGCAACTACCTGCCCGTCTTCGGGCCGTACTTCACCGAGCGGCACCACACGCCGTGGGGCGCGGCGGTGAATCTGGACGCGCCGGGCTCGGACGAGGTGCGGGCGTACTTCCGGGGGAGCGCGCTGGCCTGGCTGCGCGACTACCGTCTCGACGGGCTGCGGCTGGACGCGGTCCACGCGCTGAAGGACACCCGGGCCCTGCACTTCCTGGAGGAGCTGGCGACGGCGGTGGACGCGCTCGCCGAGGAGGTGCGTCGGCCGCTGTTCCTGATCGCCGAGTCGGACCTCAACGACCCGCGCCTCATCACCCCGCGCGCACACGGCGGGCTGGGCCTGCACGCCCAGTGGAACGACGACTTCCACCACGCCCTGCACACCACGCTGACCGGGGAGTCCCAGGGCTACTACGCGGACTTCGCGCACGCGGGCCCGGCGGGCCTGGCGAAGACCCTGACGGGTGGCTTCTTCCACGACGGCACATACTCGTCCTTCCGGGAGCGCCGCCACGGCCGCCCCCTGGACCGTACGAGCGTCTCGGCGCACCGGCTGCTGGGCTACACCCAGACCCACGACCAGATCGGCAACCGCGCCCAGGGCGACCGGCTCGCGGCGACCCTCTCCCCCGGCCTGCTGGCCTGCGCGGCGGCGCTCGTCCTCACCGGCCCCTTCACGCCCATGCTCTTCATGGGCGAGGAATGGGCCGCGTCCACGCCCTGGCAGTTCTTCACCGACCACACCGATCCGGAGCTCGCGGAGGCCGTACGGCGGGGCCGGCGCCGGGAGTTCGCCGAGCACGGCTGGGCCGAGGAGGACGTCCCCGACCCCCAGGATCCCGCGACGCGCGACCGCTCCTGCCTCGACTGGTCCGAGCCCGCGCGCGAGCCCCACGCCCGGATGCTGTCCTGGTACCGCGTTCTCATCGCCCTGCGCCACTCCCTGCCCGATCTCTCCGACCCCGACCTCTCCGACGTCAAGGTCGCCTTCGACGAGGAGGCCCGGTGGTTCGGCTTCCGCCGGGGCGATGTCCTCGTGGCACTGAACCTGGGCAAGGAGACGGCCGAGGTCCCGGTCGGGGTGCCCCACGCGCGCGTCCTCGCGGCGTGGGATCCGGTGGAGGCGCCGGGGGCCGATGGGGTGCTGACCCTGGGCGGGGAGTCGTGCGTGGTGCTGACGGTGGCGTGAGGCGACCAGGGGCCGCAGGCCCCTTCAGGAGCGCGGGGAACCGCGCGATCAGCCACGTCCGACCCGCGGTCGCCCTGTGACGCGCGCCCCCGAGCCCTGAGGCGCTGCTTCGTCAGTCCTCACCGCGCAGATCCGTCACCCTCTCCAGCAGGATCGGCTCCCACGCGCGACGCAGCCGGTGACGGAGGACGGGGAGGGGCACGGCGGCACGCCCCTGAAGGCCCTCCGCGAGGATGACGACCGTGTCGCAGCGGGCCAGCCAGAGTCCGCGCAGACAGGGGCGGACGCCGTAGCCGGCCAGCGTCGCGGCACGGACGGCGGCCGGTGAGCCGACGGCCGCGGCGAGGCCGGCGATGTCCTCGGCGGGGTCGCCGACGGCCGCGTCGGTCCAGCCGAGCACCCCCCGGACCCGGCCGTCGGCGCTGACGACGAGGTGGTCGCCGGTGAGCCCGTGGTGGACCAGGACGGCGGCCGGCGCCGTCAGCTGCGCCGCCGTCGCCGACGTCAGCTGCCCGAGCCGCCGCGCGTCGAACTCGTCGGCCTCGGCGAGCAGGCGCGCCGCCCGTCCCGCCGCCGCCCGCAGCGCCTCCAGCGGGCGCGCGGCAAGCCGCGGCACCCCGAGCGCCTCGGCCTGCCGCGGCGGCACCTCGCGCAGCCCCGTGAGGAGCGCCGCCAGGTCGGCCTCGCCCACGGCGGACACCTCGTGCTCCTCGGCCGTGCCCCCGGCCAGCCGCGTGTCCAGTGTGTAGGTGAGCCCTCCGGACCACTCGCCGTGCGCGACGCTCACCGGCACGGCGACGCCGATGTGCGGGCGGACCAGGTCCCGCAGCCGCAGTTCGCGTCGTTGCGGTCCGACGCCGTGCCGGTCGGTCACGAGGCGAAGGACATGGCGGGTGCCGACCCACCAGGTGCCGTGCGTGTCGTCCCCGGCGACGGGTCGCACGTCGGGGCCGCCCGCGCCCTTGCCGCCGGTCCTGCCCGCCCCGTTCTTCAGCAGGGAACGGACCAGCCTGCGGACGCTGTCCGCGGTGGGTGTCGGTGCCTGGGTCATGGTCGCGCCGTCGTCCGGGGGTCAGGGGAGCGGGGGTACGGGAAGGGTCACTCGACCACCGCCATCTCCCGGGATGTGTTGTTGAGGCGCCGGCCGCCGTCCTCCGTGACCGTCACGATGTCCTCGATGCGGACGCCGAAACGGCCCGGCAGATAGACACCGGGTTCGACCGAGAAGCACATGCCGGGCACCAGGGGCTGTTCCTCCCCCTCGATCATGTACGGCGGCTCGTGGGTGGTGACACCGATGCCGTGCCCGGTGCGGTGGATGAAGCGGTCGCCGTACCCGGCCTCGACGATGACCGCGCGGGCGGCCCGGTCGACGTCCTGGCAGGCCGCGCCGGGACGCACGGCTCGGAACCCCGCCTCCTGGGCGGCCCGCACGAGGTCGTGCACCTCGCGTTCCTCGGCGGCCGGTTCGCCGACGTGGACCGTACGGGAGGTGTCGGAGCCGTAGCCGTCCCTGAGGCCGCCGAAGTCGAGGACGACCATGTCGCCGTGCCCGATGACCCGGTCGCCCGCCTCGTGGTGCGGGTTGGCGCCGTTCGGGCCCGAGGCGACGATGCTGAAGTCCACCTGGGAGTGCCCGAACCGCCGCAGCAGGTCGGCGAGGTCGGCGGCGACGTCGCTCTCGCGGCGCCCGGCGAAGGGCACCTGCCGGATCTCGTCGTACGCCCGGTCGGCCGCCGCGCCGGCCGCCGCCATCAGCTCCAGCTCCGCCGCGTCCTTCACGGCCCGGAGCATGGGCAGCGCCTCGGTGAGCGCGACGAACGCCGTGCCCGGCAGCCGACGCTGAAGGCCCAGCAGGTGCAGGGTCCAGGCGTTGTCGCTGATGCCGAAGCGGCCGCGGGGCCCGAGGACGGAGACGGCCGCCTCGTAGGGGTCCTGGCCGTCGGCCCAGTCGCGCAGGGTCAGCGCGGGTCCGCCGGGTGCCCCGGCGGCGTCGGGGGCCTCCAGGGTGGGCACCACCAGCACCGGGTCCTCACCGTCGCGCAGCACCAGCATCGTCAGCCGCTCGGTCTCGGGCGGCCGGTGCCCCGTTAGCCACACCAGGTCCGGGCCGGGCGCGACCAGCAGCCCGTCGAGCCCGGCGTCCGCCGCGGCCCGCGCCGCGCGCCGCATCCGGGCCCGGTGGTCGTCGGTGGTGAAGGGGGCGCTCATCCATGCCTCCGCGTGCTCGGAGTTCCCTGGGGCTACGGGCAGCATCCTGCCCCTCCGCCGCACCGCACGCGAGCCGATTGGCACGTGGCGTCAACTGTCGTACGGCCCGCGCGGCGGCTCCGGCCAGTGCGTTCCACACCGCGGCCGAGCTCTCCCCCACCAACCCCCACTAATGCTTGCGTGTTGCCTTCCCATTAGCACTAATGCTTGGATTCGAGTGTTCCATTAAGGCGACGCCCGAGGGAGGCGTACGACGATGCTCGTACTCGCGCACATCAGTGATCTGCATCTGGACGGGAGCGACCGAGCCAGCCGGCGGGCCGAGCGGGTGCGGGATCTGCTGTGGGGGCTGCCGGGCCCGGTGGACGCGCTGCTGGTGACGGGGGACATCGCGGACCACGGCACGGAGGCCGAGTACGAGGAGGCGGCCCGTCTGCTGGGGCTGCGCGGGGGCGGGGCGCCCTTCCCGGTGCTGACCTGCCCGGGCAACCACGACAGCCGGGCCCCCTACCGCAAGGCGCTGCTCGGGGAGCCGCCGACCGACGGGCCGGTCAACAGCGTGCACGTCTTCCCGGACGCGGCCGTCCTGATGTGCGACACCAGCGTCCCGGGGCAGGACGAGGGCGCACTGGACGCGCAGACCCACGCCTGGATCGAGGAGACCCTGGACGGGCTCGACGGCGACCGGCCCGTCCTGCTCGCCTTCCACCACCCGCCGGTGGCGCTCCACCACCCACTCCCGGACCGGTACCGGCTGGGCCGGTCCGCGAAGCTCGGCCGACTGCTGGAACGCCGGCCGGAGATCGCGGGGATCATCACCGGTCACGCCCACACACCGGCAGCGACCACCTTCGCCGGGCGTCCGCTGGTCGTAGGACCCGGGGTCACCTGGACGCTGCGGCTGCCCTGGGAGGGCGACGCGGTCGCGGACCGGGAGGCACCGCCCGGGTTCGCCTTCCATGTCCTGGACGACGAGGGGCGGCTGACCAGTCACTTCAGGGTGGCCGCGTAGGGGGCGGCGGGGCCGCTCAGGTCACGACGCCCGGGACCGCGACCAGGTACCGCCGGGTGCCGTTCGCGTGGCGCACGAGGAGTTTCAGGGCCACCCCGGGGCGCGCGGCGGCGACGGCCCGCGCCAGGTCGGAGGCCGAGCCGGTCCGGGTGTGGCCCAGGGCGAGGACGGTGTCACCACGGACCAGGCCGGCCGCGTGGCCGGGGCCGGGTACGTGGACACCGACGACGAGCGCGCCGCGACCCGCCGGCCCCGCGGACGTGGGAGCGATGGAGGGTGCGGATGCGGGGGCGGATGCAGGCGCGGGCGCGGGTGCATCGACGGCTTCGACGCCGAGCGTGGGGCGGGTGGGCGCGCCGATGCCGGGTGACACCGAACTCCCCTGCCCCGGCGCCGACTTGGGCAGGCCGCCCCGCGCCCGGTGGCCAGCGTCGGCCCCGGCGCCGGGGCGGCCGACGGCTCCTCGCTCGCCTGCGGCCCGCTCCCGCAGCTCCGCAAGTCTGCTCATGCCGATCACCGTGGCGCCCATCGTGCCCAGCCCGACGCCCGACAGGACGAGGGCGGCGCAAGCGGCCAGGGCGAGCAGCAGGGTGACGAGTCGCTGCCGGGCGCGGCGGGGCGCGGCGTGCGGACGCCGGGTCGGGCCGGACGGGCGGTCGCCGCAGGGCTCCCCGCCGGGCATGGGTTTGGGCCGCAACGCTGTCTGTTCCATGGTGGCCACCTCCGGCCGGAGACCTACCCGGGGCGCCATGGCACGACGAGCCACGAAAGAGTGAGACTGACGCCCCGTCACATCGGGTGTCTAGAGCCGCTTGGCGCCGGTCAGCTCCCGCACCAGTGCCGCCGCCGCCCCGCCGGGCGTTCCGCCGTGGACGATCTCCGTACGGTGCACGAGGCGTGGTGCGACGAGGGGCACGGCGACCGCGCCGGGGACGTCGACGGCGAAGCCGCGCGGCAGGACGGTCAGTCCGTGTCCGGCGGCGGCGAGGGTGGTGAGGGTGCGCAGGTCGGTGCCCTCGTACCGGAGGGCGGTGCGGACACCGCCGGTGCCGCTCGCGGTGCGGAGCCGGTCCAGCGGGAGGCCGGCGCCCGGGGCGTCGAGCCAGCGGGCGTCGACGAGGTCGGTGAGGCGGAGGCCGGGGCGGCGTGCGAAGGGGTGGTCGGCGGGCAGCAGGACGCAGACGGGTTCCTCGCCGACGCCCCGGGTGGTCAGGGGTGCCACGTCGGGGAGTCGGAGAGGGTCACTGGGGGCGGCGAGCCCGTCGACCAGACCGAGGTCGGCGGCGCCCGTGGCGACGGCCGCCGGGATCTCGTCGCGGGCGAGGGTCCGCAGGGTCACGCCGGCTGCGGGCAGCACGGCGAGGACACGGGGGCCGAGAGCCGTCGGGGTCACCGCGAGGGTGAGCCCGTGCTCGGGTGCGGACGCGATCCGGACGACGTCGGCGCGGGCCGCCTCCAGACGCAGCAGCAGGGGCCCGGCGTGTTCGAGGAGCCGCTCGCCCGCCGCCGTGGGCAGCACGGGGCGCCGGGTCAGCAGCGGGGCACCGAGGTCCTGCTCCAGCGCGGCGATGTGCTGGGACACCGCGGACTGGGTGTAGCCCAGCTCGCGCGCGGCCTCGGAGAAGGAGGCGAGTCGGGCCACGGTGACATACGTACGCAGCAGATGCGGGTCCATGGCGGAAAGGATCGCGCACCGGCCGGCCGCGGGTTCGTCGGCGGCCCTCACCAGGACTGCTCATCAGGACTACTTATCGGGGATGCGTAAATCATCGTTGGACGTGAAGTCGGGGCCGCGCCCAGGATGACGTGCATGACGAACAACGCGGCGCAGCCCGCCCCTTCCCGGCCCGCCTCTTCCCCAACCGCCCCGTCCGCGTCCGCCCCGTCCAACCCGTCCGCCCGGCTGGCCGTCGTCGGCGACCGGTCCCCCGACGTCGTCTCGCACAGCCGGATCCCACTCCTCCTCGACGCCCTCACCGGCCAGGACCGGCTCGTCCTCGACGCGTACTGGATCCCCTCCGAGGACGCCGCCGCCGACGCGGCGGCCGTACGGGGGTTCGACGCGGTGTGGGTGGTGCCGGGCAGCCCCTACCGCAGTGAGGCCGGGGTGCTCTCCGCCATCCGTACCGCGCGGGAGGAGGGCGTCCCGTTCCTCGGCACGTGCGGTGGCTTCCAGCACGCGCTGCTGGAGTACGCCCGGAACGTGTGCGGGCTCACCCGGGTCGCGCACGCCGAGAGCGAGCCGGACGCCGAGGACTTCCTGATCGAGCCGCTCGCCTGTTCCCTGGTCGGGCACGAGGGGACGGTCGTCATCGAACCCGGCTCGCTCGCGCAGTCCGTGATGAACGCCGAGCAGTCGGTCGAGCGGTACTTCTGCGCGTACGGCCCGACCCGTCACCTCGACACCCTGCGCGCCCACGGTCTGCGGTTCTCGGGGCACGACGAGGACGGCCACGTCCGGATCGCCGAACTCCCGGGCCACCCCTTCTTCCTGGCGACGCTCTTCCAGCCGGAGCTGGCCGGCGACGGCAGCCGCCCGCACCCGATCGTGCGCGCGTTCGCCCGGGCCGCGGTCGAACACGCGACCAGGGCGGCGGCGCGTCAGCCCGCGTGAGCCGGGGTGAAGGAGAGAACCGGTGGCCGGTCCGGGACGAAGCCGTGGGCCCGGCGGGCGAGGAACTCGGGCTTGTAGCGGTCGACCTGACGGTGCCAGTTGAGGATGCCGGCCAGCCAGTTCCGCAGGTCGGCCACATAGCCGTCCATGATGGCGCGCGCTTCCCGCGAGAGCGCGAAGTCGTCGTAGACGACCGGGAGTTCATGGGCGACGACATGCTGGAACTGCAGCATCCGCTGGGTCATCAGGTCATGGATCACGCCGAGCGCGGTCGGGTAGTCGCAGCCGAAGAAGTTCTGCACGACGAGAATCGCGTTGTGGACCTCGCCCTCGTACTCGATCTCCTTCTGGTACGAGAAGACGTCGTTGATGAGGCAGCCGTAGTCGATGGCCGCGTTCTCCAGGGAGCGGACGGGGCCGCTGCGGTAGACCTCGGGCGGGATCTGCGGGCCGTGGCCCATCCGGCACATGCTGAGGGTCAGGTCGGAGCCGAAGGTGGCGCGCCGCATCTCCAGGTAGTCGACGGGGTCGGGGACGCGGTTCTGGATCTGGTTGAACACCTCCCACACCCAGCTCTCCGTCATCCTGTCGACTGACTCCTTCAGGCCACGCCGCTCGTCGGGGGTCATCGTCGCCGTCGTACGGGCCCAGAGATCGATGAGGCCCCGTTCCATGCCGTTGACCGGGACGGGGACCGGCTCCCCGTCGACAGGCATGCAGTCGGAGAGCCGGGCCGTGGTCAGACGGGCGGCGGCGAGGTCGCGGCGGTGGCCGAAGACGAGGGGGTAGTAGTCGTCGCCGTAGGTGCCCCAGGCCAGCCAGGCGGAGCTGAGGTCGAGTTGCTCGGGGGTGGCGTCCGGGTCGAGGCCGGCCGAGCAGAGCGGCAGGTCGGCCGCGGCGAGCCGTTCCTCGTCCCAGACGCCCTCGCTCAGCATGCCCATCGCGTGCGTCCACGCGGTGAGGCGGGGGCGGGCGCCGTCCAGGTGCGGGCAGAGCTCGACCTGGAACGGCAGCTGGAAGTCGGGCAGTCGTGAGGGCCCGACCTTCTGGTACGGCACATGGGTGTGGGCGCGCAGCCGTTCCGCGGCGGCGGTCGCCAGCAGGGCGCCGACGCCGGCGGCGGACGTGCCGAAGCCGGGCTGGGCGAGGAGGGCGGGGCCGGAGAGGACCGCGCCGCCGAGGTCGAGCGGGCCGCGCGCGGACTCGGCGCCCTGGTTCATGTACCGGCTGGACCGCATGTGCCATTCGTGGCCGCCGGACTGCCAGTCCTGCAGCCCCTTCGTGTACGCCGCGACGGCGGCGGCCTCGGCCGGGGTGAGGCCCTGCTCCAGTGCCAGGGCGGGAACTTCGGTGAGCGCGGTGTTCTCGAACTGGTGGAGCCGGGAGGTCAGGATGTCGTTGACGGTCTCGGCGGCCTGCTGGGTGCCGCAGCCGAAGAAGGTCTCCAGGACGAGGACGCCGTTGCTGTTCTCGCCCTCGTCCTCGACCTCGCGCTGGTACGAGAACAGGTCGTTGCGCAGATGGACGGCGTCGGAGAACGTCTCCATCAGGACCCTGAGCGGCCTCGATCCCGCGACCGACGCGGGGACCTCGGCGGTCGCGTACTCGACGAGACCGGCCGACCAGGGCGCGCCGCCGACCTTGCGGCGCATCTCGATGTACTCGACCGGGTTCGCGATCCGGCCCTCGTTGATGTTGGACAGCTCCCACAGCGACTCGTTGAGCAGGTGCTCGGTGGCAACGGCGAAGCGGCGACGCCAGTCCATCGACATCGACGGAACCGTCCGCGCCCAGAGGTCGGCGAGGCCCGCCTCCACGGGGTTCCGTGGCTCCGGTACGGGAGTCGCGAGGTCCAGCGGCATGAAGAGCGGGAGTCGGTCGAGGTGGGCCTTGCCGCCGGGGCGGTCCTGGGACCGTTTGAACAGCTCCAGGAAGTGGTCGTCGAAGAAGAAGACCCACACGTACCAGTCGGTGATGAGCGAGAGCGCCGGACCGTCGCAGTCGGGGTGGGTGTACGCGCACAGCAGACCGTAGTCGTGCGCGTCGAGGTCCGCCTGGCACCAGACGCCGGAGCCCTCCAGCATGCCCATCTGCCGGGCCCACGCGGAGGAATGTGTGCGGGCCTCTTCGAGGTGGGGGTTCAGCCGTGCGGGATACGGCAGGTAGAAGTGCGGGAGTTCGAAGGGCTGCGTCATGGGCGGGCCCTACCCGTGGCCTCCGGCCGGCATCCGGATGGGGGCACATGATCACACCATCGCGTGAACCTGGGGGGTTCTCGCCCCCGCCGCCCCTACCCGTCCCGTCCTCAGGGGCTGCGCCCCTCCACCCCCACACGTCCGTCCGGTGGGGGTTCTCGCGCAGTTCCCCGCGCCCCTTGAGGAGCTGGGGCTGTGCCCCGCTCCCCGTCACATGCGCAGCTGGATCACGGCCCTCGTGCCGCTCGTGCGCCAGTGGTGGCCCTCCGTTGTCGTGAGGGTGGTTTCCGTTTCTGGGGTCAGGCCTGTGATGACGTCCGACTTGAGGGTGCGCAGGGCCGCCACGGGGGCCGGGAAATAGGAAGTGACCTCCGCGAAGGGGGTGGTGGGGGGCCAGAGGCGGTCGCCCACCAGGCGGCGGTAGTTGAGGTCGCCCTTCATCACGGTCAGGTCGGCGGAGGCGAAGTCCGCGCGCAGGTCGGCGGGCATGTCCGCGTAGGGCAGCGGGGCGCAGGAGAAGGGGTGGGTGCGCAGGATCAGGCGGCCTTCGCGGAGCGCCGCGTGCAGTCGGTGCCCTGCGTCGGTCTTCGCCGTGATCAGGTGGCGCACCGCGTCCAGGGTGTCGGCGGTGGTGGCGTCCGAGACGAAGTACGGGTACGGCTTCAGGTGCAGCAGGGCGCGGTCGAAGTGGCCGTGGGTGAGGAGGAGGTCGACGAGCAGCAGGTCGGGGATGAGTTCGCGGCCCGCGTTGTCGGCCACCAGGCAGAGCGTGCGGCCGGCGGAGCCGGACAGCAGGGAGAGGAGCGCGTCGCTGTCGTCCGCGACCAACGGGGAGTCGGTCGCCTTCTCCTCGGTGCTCTGGAGACGGAAGCCGAGGTCCGCCCGGTTGCCCCAGAGGGAGCCGTGGAGGAGGGCGTCGAGCTGGTCGGGCAGGGGGCGTTCCGCCAGGGGGCCGAGGGCGGTGAGTTCGGCGGCGGCCTCGGGGGTCTCCAGTTCGGCCAGTTTGAAGGGGCGGAACGGGTCGACTCCCTGCCAGGGGCCGGGGTCGAAGTAGCCGACGGCGCGCAGGAGTTGGCGGTAGAAACAGCTCTCGGCGGCCAGGAAGGGGAGGGAGAACCAGGAGCTGCCGGCATAGCGGCGGGCGTCCCAGGTGTCCCACCAGTCGTCGTCGGCCGGTGGCGCGACGGTGCCGTGGAGCGTGTCGTGCAGCAACTCGTCCAGCGCGCGGCGCTGTTGGGGACCGTAGGGCGTGGCGTCCTGGACCTTGCGGATGAGGGCGGGGTGCCGTTCGGCGAGGACGCTGTGCGGGAAGGAGGCCGGGTCGTCGCCGCGGACCACCGGGGCGGAGGCGGGGGCTTCAGGCATGGCCGTGGGCTCCTCCGGGGGCGGTGGGGCCGGCGGGTGTGCGGGGCGGCAGTTCCACCTGCTTCAGTTTCTCGTCGAGTTGCTTGGTGAAGCCGGCCTCGGTCCAGACGTACTTGCGGAACTGGTCCGTCGTCAGCGGACCCGGCCACGGGCTGCCGGTGGGGTAGAAGACGGACTCGCAGGACGCGCAGAAGCAGGCGGCGGCCCAGAGCTCCTCGGCGCGGGGCCTGCCCGCGGCGACGGTGGCGCGTTCGCGGGCCTCGCCCCGGACCACCCAGAGGGTGCCGACGAAGAGGAGGACGGCGAGGGCGGCGCCGCCGGTCGTGAAGAGGGGTTTGTCGTTCTGGACTCCGTGCCGGGCGAGGCCCGCGCAGACGAAGGCCAGGACCATGCCTTCCAGGAAGTGCGTGAAGCTGTCGAACCTCGACTCCACGCCCGGGGCCTTCGCCAGCCGGTCGGAGAGGCCGGAGCCCGGGGAGTCGGGGGCGGCGCAGGCATCGGGAACCGTGCGCACCGACGACCCCGAGGCACCGCAGCGGGGGCACACCGTCATGACCGGGGCCGCACCGAATCCCCCGGCCGACGTCTGCTTCGCTTCCTCGGACTTCTCTGTCGCCATGCGCATACGCTAACGCCCGGCGTGCATGCGCCGGCGGCCGACCGATGCCCGCTCGCATCGGTCGGCCGCCGGCAGTGGGGGGTGGCGGTCCATCGGGTCCGGCCGTTCGGCCGGAATCACGGGCCTGACGGCCCGGGACTCAGAAGGTCAGCTGCCAGCTGTTCAGCCGGCCGGTGTCCACTGCGGCGACGTCCTGGACGCGCAGCTTCCAGGTGCCGTTGGCGACCTCGCTGGAGGCGTTCACCGAGTAGGTGGTGACCAGGTTGTCCGCGGAGTCCGAGCTGGAGCTCTTCAGACGGTAGGTCGAGCCGTCGGGGGCCACCAGGTCCAGGACCAGGTCACCGCGGTAGGTGTGGGTGATGTCCACGCCGACCTGGAGGGCCGAGGGGGCGTTGCCCGTGCGGCCGGTGACGGAGATCGAGGACTCGACCGCCGCGCCGTTGTCCGGGATGGACAGGGACGTGGTGTTGGTGAAGGTGGTGCCCCCCGTGGAACCTCCACCGGTCACCGCCTGCACCGTCTTGGCCGCGTCGGCGAGGCCGGCGCCACAACCGCCCGAGCAGGTACCCGGCAGAGCACGCGAGTTGGTCTTGATCGCGGACTCGATCTGGGCCGGGGTCAGCGCGGAGCTCGCCGACTTCACCAGCGCGGCGAGGCCCGCGATGTGCGGGGCGGCCATGCTGGTGCCCTGGTAGTAGTCGTACGACTCGCTGCCGGGGGTCGAGGCGCCCGCGTTCAGCGTGGACAGGATGCCGCCGGTCTCGACGGTGCGGGTCTCGCCGCCGGGGGCCGCGATGTCGACGACCGAGCCGAAGTTCGAGTAGTACGAGCGGGAGCCGGCGCGGTTGGTGGCCGCCACCGAGATCACGTTGTTGCAGCTGGCCGGCGAGTAGTTGGCCGCGTTGGCGTTGCTGTTGCCGGCCGCGACGACGACCGTGGTGCCGCGGTTGACGGCGGCGTTGATCGCGGTCTGGGTCGCGGAGGTGCAGGCGCCGCCCCCGCCGAGGCTCATGTTGATGACCTTGGCGACGTTGGTGTTGGCGGGCACGCCGGAGACGGTGCCGCCGGACGCCCAGGTGATGGCGTCGATGATGTCGGAGTCGTAGCCGCCACACTTGCCGAGGACCCGCAGCGGGGAGACCTTGGCGCCGTAGGCGACACCGGCCACACCCTTGCTGTTGTTGGTGACGGCGGCGATGGTGCCGGCCACGTGAGTGCCGTGCCAGGAGGAGGTGCTGGCCGGGTCGCCCGCGGCGCACTCGCCCGCCGCCGTCCAGTCGCCGGGGTCGGCCGGGTTGCTGTCACGGCCGTTTCCGTCGTTGGCAACGGTGGTGTCGGCGATGAAGTCGTAGCCGCCGACGATGTTCGCGGCGAGGTCCGAGTGGGCGACGTAACCGGTGTCGATGACGGCGACCGTCACACCGGAACCGGTGGTCTTGTCCCAGGCGCCTGGCAGGTTCATGCCAGCCGTGGACTCGTAGAGGTCCCACTGCTTGGTGTACTCGGTGTCGTTCGGGGTGGCCAGCGCCTTGTTCAGGCGGTCCGGGACGACATAGGCGACCTGCGGGTCGGCCTGGTACTCGGAGATGACGTCGGCGACGTCCGTCTTGGTGAGGTCGTCGCCCAGGTCGACCAGGGCGGCACCGCTGCCGAGCCGGCGCTGGAAGTCGAGGCTCTCGCCGGCCTCCTTGCCCTTGGCGATGGCATCGGCGTCGGCAGCCTTGTTCGAAGTGGCCTCGGCGGCGCCGGACTTGTAGCCGACGATCAGGCGCTCGGCGACGGTGCCGGGCGCGGCCTCGGTGGCGCCGGCCACGGCGGGGGCGGCGGTGCCTGCCTTCGCGGACGGGGCCTGGGCGACGGCGACCGAGGAGGTCATGCCCGCCACCAGGGCGACGGAGACCGCGGCGACGGAGATGAGCTTCCGTCCTGCGGTA
This sequence comes from Streptomyces sp. 11x1, assembly GCF_032598905.1. Classification (NCBI taxonomy): domain Bacteria; kingdom Bacillati; phylum Actinomycetota; class Actinomycetes; order Kitasatosporales; family Streptomycetaceae; genus Streptomyces; species Streptomyces sp. 11x1. The sequence continues at coordinate 2,332,688 of NZ_CP122458.1, forward strand.
CGAGAGGGAGAAGTACGCAAGGGCTTCGCCTTTCGTGGCCTGCTCATGTCAGGGGAGGAGCGGCGGTGAAGCGCTTCTTCATCGAAGCGGCGGGGGGTCCGGAAAGGGTTGGCGCAGAAACCGGCCAAGCGCGGGCCGTCCCACCAGGGGTTACCTATGGTTCGGCTGTGCGATGACATTAGGCAAAGCCCAGGTCATGGGGATACGGGGAAAACCCTCGACCCCTGGGGAACTCCCCTACGCCGCCCGGGAGTCGTGGCTCGATGTGCCGCTTCGCCGGTTTTGCCGTCGCTCTGCCGCCGCACGGCCCGCTGGCCGGATCCGACCGGTCGAACAGGCTCGGGGCGTTGAACGCGGCGCTCATGGGTCTCGTACGACACGGTGCACCGACCGTCAGCCCTCGACCTCCATGGATCGGACGTACCGGATGTACCGCTTGTCCGCCCACCGCGCGACCGCCCGTCGTGGCACCGGCCGCCCCGCGACCACCCGTCGGGCCACCGGCCGCCGCGCCGTCGTCATGGCCGCCGCGGCCACCGCGGTGGCCCCTCTGCTTCTCACCGTGGGCGCCGCCGGACCGGCTCTTGCGCACGGTGCGCCGACGGATCCGGTGAGCCGGGTCTCGGCGTGCTCGCCGGAGGGGGACAGTCAGGGCACGGCGGCGTGCAAGGCCGCCGTCGCCGCGAACGGGGCGCCTTTCACCGCGTGGGACAACATGCGGATCGCCGGTGTGAACGGGCGGGACCGGGAGGTCGTCCCCGACGGGCGGCTGTGCAGCGGAGGGCTCGCGGCCTACCGGGGGCTCGACCTGGCCCGCGCCGACTGGCCCTCGACCCGCCTCTCCCCCGGGGCCACGCTGGATCTGACGTACCGGTCGACGATCCCGCACACCGGCACCTTCAAGCTGTTCCTGACGAAGCCGGGGTACGACCCCACGAAGCCGCTGAAGTGGTCCGACCTGCCCGAGGAGCCGTTCGCCTCGATCACCGACCCGCCGCTGCGGAACGGCTCGTACCGGTTCTCGGCGAAGCTGCCGGCCGATCGGGCCGGGCACCATGTGCTCTACACGATCTGGCAGAACACGAGCACGGTCGACACCTACTACTCGTGCTCGGACGTGGTGTTCCCGAAGGCGAAACAGGCCGACTCCGGTTCGGACGGCGGGAGTTCGGACGGGACGCCGGCCGAGGACGAGAAGACCGCGGCCGGGAAGCCGACCACCGGGAAGGCGAGCGAGGAGAAGCCCCGGCCCGCGACGACAGCGCCGACGCCGTTCACCGAGACACCGGCCGCCGGCCCCGACGACGCCGGGGGCGAGGCGCGGGCGGCCGACGCCGGCAGTCCCGTTGCCTCCACGACCGACGAGAGCGGCACCTCCGTACCGCTGGTGGCGGGCGGCGCCACGATCCTGGTGCTCACCGTGGGCGCCGCCCTCCATCTCCGCGGACGAGGGCGCCGCTCTCGCGTCGACGGCTGATCGGGCAAGCGACCGGGCCGCCGATCGAGGCGACTGACCGGACGACCGGTCAGCGCCTCGGGCCGGTCACCGACCGCCGGACCGGTGACCGACCTGCTGGTGCGGTCAGTTGGTGAAGACCGTCGCGCCGCCCTGGGCGGTGTCCGCGACGGGCGCGTACTTCGCCGTGAAGTAGCCGCTGGCGAAGCACAGCGAGGAGCCCGAGGTCTTGGTGAAGGCCTGGGCGGTGAAGTTGATGCTGTTGTCGGTGTTGTTGGAGGTGCCGGTGATGCTGGGGGCCTGGTAGACGCAGTTGATGGTGCCCAGCAGCGTGCGCAGCACGACGGTGGTCTGGATGACCGAGCCCGAGGCCGGGCTGACCGTGACGACACCGTCGGAGGTCACGGAGGTGGTGTAGGGCAGGTTGTTGACGGTGACACTGGTGACGCCGGTCACACCGAAGACGTTGCTGGTGCAGCTGCCGAAGGTGTGGGCGTCCACGGCCTCGGTGGCCGTGCCGGGCGCCGCCGGGTTGTCGGTGACCGTGGCGGTGAAGGTCGACGCGGCACAGGAGACGCCGCTCGTCCCGGTCGCGCTGGAGCGGAACGTGGCGGCCGTGCCGGAGGCCAGCGAGGCGCTCAGGACGTCGCCGACCGCGACCGCGTCACCGGCGGGGCCGCCGGTGGTGAGCACGGTGTCCGCGGCGGAGGCGGGGCTGACGGCCGACACCAGCAGGGCGGCGGTGCCGGCGGCGAGGGCAAGGAGGGATCGCGTACGCATGGGGGTGCCTCTTCTCGGGAAGCGAGGGCCGGTCGGGCCCTCGGCAAGTGCGGGTGACAGCCCTCGACGGTGCGTGGACTGCGGTGATGGCGCGCGAGTGGTCACCGTTCGCGCGGGGGAACGCGGCGATGCCGCACGGCGCCGTACGGTCGCCGCCGATCCGTGGCACGCCTTCTCCGTACGTGACGGACCGGCAGCGACAGCCGGGGACCGGGACACGGCCCAGTGGAGGGAAGGCGACCGTGCCCGGCACCGCGGCGAGGGGTGGTGCTGCGTGGGCCGCGCAGCGCGTTCAGGTGGGTCACCACGCCCCGTCGACGACGGGGCGTTCGGGACGGTGACAGGCGCTGCGCGTCGGATCCGGCGCCACGGATCCGTGGGGGAAACCCGGGAGAGTTGTAGACCTGAAGAAGAGTCAACGTCAAGGCATCGCAAGCAAGTTGATGGCCAAGCAGCGGTTCGGAGTTGGCCGAGATCAGTGGCCTCCGGAGACAAAACCAAAGGTGAGAGATGTTCAGCTTTCACAGGGACGGCACAACCAACATCCTTTTGCCACAAGCACCTTGACCCTTGAAAGTAACCACCGGTAACTTCCCGAATGGCTACTGCGGCGTAGCAAGTAAGCCCTTGCACCACGGGAGGTGCTCTCGGGCGTGCGCCGCAACCGCTGTCCGCGCCAGGACAACGTGCCGTTGCCCCAACTGCAATGACTTGGAAGTCCAGGGAGCACACATGGCCTCGTCCTCGGACGTCACGGCGTCCACCAATGAAAGACCCGAGGGTCCCGAAGCGTCCGGCAGACGCGGGCGGGTCCGCCTGAAGCGCGCCGCGGTGATGGCGGTGCCGGCCACGGCGGTCGCCGCCGGTCTGATGATCATGACCGCGCAGGGCGCTCTGGGTGTCCAGTTCGCCATCTCGGGCATGCCGTTCGTCGTCACCGCCGACAAGCTCGACGGCGAGGGCTTCGCCCAGTTCGGCGCGCTGGACCACATGATCGAGAACAGCCCGAACGAGGGTGACACCGGCGGTCAGGTGCTGGTCGTGACCTCGGTCGTGAAGAACGGCAAGCTGACGAACCTCTGCCAGAGCGTGGACCTCGGCGGCATCCAGCTGGTCCTCACCGCCGGCAACAAGGGCACGCCGGTGAGCGTGAAGAACCTGGCGATCGACTCCGACGACATCTCGGGTGACGCCTCGTTCAACAACATCGAGATCGGCCGTGACTCCAGCACGTTCGACAAGGTGGACCAGAAGGGTCAGCCCGGCGTCTACGGCCAGCAGGCCGACACGGTCACGATCACCGACCTGTACCAGCACAACTACGCCGCCACGGCTGCCGTCTTCAAGCTCCCCGACCTGCACATGAACTTCCGGAGCGAGGGCTGCGACTAGTGAGCGACTTCCGGGAATGGAGAGGTCACCGGCCGTTCGCCGGTGGCCTGCTGCTGGCGTTGGGCGGCGCCGAGATCCTGCTGACGATGAAGGCGCCGCTCCCGGTCATCCTGAAGATCGGCATGCAGGGGCTGGCGGGCTATCTCCTGCCCTCGCTGATGATCGTGTGCGGGTTGCTGATCATCTTCAATCCCGCTCAGCGCCTGTTCTACTCCATCCTCGGGATCATGCTCTCGCTGGGCACGTGGCTCACGTCCAACATCGGCGGGTTCGTCGTCGGACTGCTGATGGGGGCGGTGGGCAGCACGCTGGCCTTCGGCTGGCTGCCCGATCAGGAACCCAGGCAGAAGCGGTCGGCGAAGCGGGCGGAGAAGGCGGCGCGGGCTTCGGCGCAGGCGCCGGCTTCGGCTTCGGCTTCGGAGAAGTCGGAGAAGCACGCCGCAGAGCTCGGGTAGTCGCGGTAGTTCGGCGAGTACCGGCCGTTGTGGTGGTTCGCGCGGTTCCCCGTGCCCCCTGGGGGGTGCGGGGTTCGGCGTTTACAGGGGAGCCGACGCTGTCGTCAGCGCCCGGTGCAGCCGGGCCGTGTTCGTCCAGTAGGTGTCGTGGGTGAGCGGGACGCACCAGTAGAGGCCGGGGCCGGCGGTACGGCGTAGCGGCGGGACGGCCACGTGACTGCCCCGGCCGAGGACCTGGACGTCGGGCAGGTGCCAGGCGGACGCGTCGCCCGGCGGGACCAGCCAGTACATGATGCCGCCGTAGCCGTCCTTGATGACGGCGCCGCTCTCGTCCCCGAGGGACGCGAGGGCCCGCGCGCCGAGGGCCACCGGCACCCGTACGGCGTTCCACCACCGCCCGGCGGGCACGGTGCGTACTTCGGGACTGTAGGCACACATCCAGCGCGGGGCCCTGCTGACCATCATGGAACTCACCGGCTCTTCATGGGGGAGGTGGGCCCGATCCTAGGAGCGGTCTCCGCGGCCGACTTGCGAGTACGCGCAGGGAAGTTGCCGTCGTACGCAGCGCGCGGGACACGATCTCGCCCGGCCGTGCCGTCGAGCCGTAGCGTGACCGGGCTTGCACGTTGCGCTGTTGGACCGTCTTCGACCCAGGAGGACCCCCATGGGCCACCCGAGCCCCTTAGTGATCGACCCGACCGGCCGTGACATCCACGGCGAGGCCGCCCGTATCCGCGAGACGGGTCCGGCGACCCGGGTCGTGCTGCCGGGGCCGCCGGCCGTCGAGGCCTGGGCCGTCAGCAGCCCTGAGCTGCTCAAGCGGCTGCTCACCGACCCCCGGGTGTCGAAGGACGCGCGGCAGCACTGGCCGCGGTTCGCCGCCGGTGAGATCACGCCGGAGTGGCCGCTGTTCACCTGGGTCGCCGTGCAGAACATGTTCACCGCGTACGGCGGGGACCACAAACGGCTGCGCACGCTGGTCGCCAAGGCGTTCACCGCGCGCCGCACCAACGCCCTGCAGCCGCGTATCGAGGAGATCACCAAGGGGCTGCTGGACCGGATCGAGGAGGGCTTCCTGCGCGCCGGGACCGTCGATCTGCGGGAGGAGTTCTGCTATCCGCTGCCGATCCAGGTGATCACCGAACTCTTCGGGCTGCCCGAGGAACGGGGCCTGGAACTGCGCGAGTTGGTGGACAGGATCTTCGACACCTCCGCCGATCCCGGTGAGATGACCGCCGCGTTCGGGCGGTTGCAGGCCGTGCTGGCCGAACTCGTCGCCGCCAAGCGGGAGTCGCCCGGCGACGACCTCACCTCCGGGCTGATCTCCGCCCGCGACGAGGACGAGACCCGGCTCAGCGAGCAGGAACTCATCGACACGCTGGTGCTGATGATCAGTGCCGGGCACGAGACCACCGTCAACCTCCTCGACCAGGCCGTCCACGCCCTGCTGGCCCACCCCGAGCAGCTCGCCCATGTCCGGGAGGGCCGGGCGACCTGGGACGACGTGATCGAGGAGACGCTAAGGACGCAGGCGCCGGTGGCGAGCCTGCCGCTGCGCTACGCCGTGGAGGACCTCGCCCTCGCCGAGCTGGGCGGGCCCGAGGGGGTGGTGATCGCCAAGGGCGAGCCGATCCTGGCCGCGTACGCCGCCGCCGGACGCGACCCCGAGCGGCACGGGAAGGAGGCCGACGCCTTCGACGTCACCCGGGCCGACAAGGAACACCTCGCCTTCGGCCACGGGGTCCACCACTGCCTGGGCGCCCCGCTCGGCCGCCTGGAGGCCCGCATCGCACTCCCGGCACTCTTCGCCCGCTTCCCGGCACTGGAACTGGTGGCCACGGAGGACCAGTTGGGTCACGTGGAGTCCTTCATCTCCAACGGTCACCGCCACCTACCGGTCCGCCGCACCTGACGAAGCCCGGCGCCGGCCCTGCCGCCTCTTCCCGGAGCCACCGCCGGGGGCGCGGCCCCCTACTCTCCGCGCCACCAGGCCAGTAGGCGGGACCAGCCGCTTCTCGGGCGGGCGGGGGCGGGGGGGCGGGGGGTGCCGTTCGGGCCCTGGGGGCGGTTCGGGGTGGCCGGCCTGGGGCGTGGGGGCTGCGTGACCACCGTCGTCGTCGGCGGGAAGGTCACCGGCAGTGCCGCCAGGGCCCGGTGGAAGGGGCCCGGACGCCATTCCAACGCCTCCACGGGCGCGGCGAGATCGACGTCGGGCAGCCGGTCCAGGAGCTTCTCCACCGCCACCGACGCGATCAGCCGGGCCTCGCTCTGCGCGGGGCAGTTGTGCGGGCCCGCGCTCCACGCCAAGTGGGCCCGGTTGCCCGTCCGCTGATTGCTCGTCAGAGCCGGGTCGGTGTTGGCCGCCGCCAGCGAGACGACCAGCGGATCGCCGGCCCTCAGCAGCGCGCCCTCGTACACCACGTCCCGCTTCGGGTAGTGCACGGCGTAGTTGGCCATCGGCGGATCGGTCCACAGCACCTCGTCGAGCGCGTCCTCCACGGGGAGGCTGCCCCCGGACAGATCACCGGCGAACCGGTCGTCGGAGAGCAGCAGCCGCAGCGCGTTGGCGATGAGGTTCTGCTGCGGCTCGGTGCCCGCGCCCATGAGCACGACGAGGGTGTGGATCATCTCCTCGTCGGTGAGTCCCGCCGGGTGCAGGGTGAGCCAGGACGTCACGTCGGCCCCGGGCTGCTTCCGCTTGAGCGTGACCAGCTCGAAGAGCGTGGTGGTGAGCAGCTCGTTCGCGCGCTCGGCGTCCACCCCGTCGAAGATGCCGGACATGCCCTCGACCAGCTTCAGCCCCAGCTCGGCCGGACAGCCGAAGAGGTGGTTGAAGACCAGCAGGGGCAGCACCTGGGCGTACTCCCCCAGGAGGTCCGCCTCGCCCGTGGGCGCGAACCGGTCGATGAGGGTGTCGGCGCTGCGTTCGACATAGCCGCGCAGGGTGTTGGGCTCGACGCGGGCGAGACTGTCGGTGATGGCACCGCGCAGCCGCCGGTGCTCCTCCCCGTCGGAGAACAGGGCGTTGGGCCGGTACATCATCATCGGGACGACAGGGCTGTCCGGGGGGACGGTTCCGTCCGCGAGGTCGTTCCAGCGGCGTGGGTCCTTGGAGAAGGTCTCCGTGCTGCGCAGCACGTGCAGGGCGGCGTCGTAGGAGGTGACCAGCGTGGCCCGTACGCCGGGGGCCAGCTCGACGGGTGCGGTCGGGCCGGTCGCGCGCACCCTCCTGTAGAACGCGGCTGGGTCGGCGGCGAACTCCGGCCCGTACATGGGCTGGTGGGCCGGACAACCCGGCGGCGGACCGGACGGACCTGACGGGCCGGATGTGCCGGATGGACCGAGGGGGTCGGAGGGACCGGACTGCGGTGCGGGGGTCACGCGGGCTCCAGTTCGGTCTTGCGGTCCAGGAGGTATGCGACGAGGGCGATCAGCGCCCGGGTGGAGGAGTCCGGGTCACGGGCGTCGCAGCGCACCAGCGGCGTCTCGTCCAGCAGGTCGAGCGCTTCGCGCACCTCGTCCAGGCCGTGCACGGGCGCGCCGTCGAAGTCGTTGACGGCGACGGCGTACGGCAGGTCGAGCTCCTCCAGGACGCCCATCACCTCGAAGGAGTGGGACAGCCTGCGGGTGTCGGCGAGGACCAGCGCGCCGAGGGCGCCGCGGGTCATGTCCTGCCAGAGCCTGGTGAAGCGCTGCTGTCCGGGGGTGCCGAACAGGTAGAGCACCAGGGAGTCGTCGAGGGTGAGCCGGCCGAAGTCCATGGCGACCGTGGTGGTGGTCTTGTCACGGGTGCCGGCGAGGTCGTCGACGAGCGCGCCGGCCTCGGTCATGACCTCCTCGGTGCGCAGCGGCCGGATCTCGGAGAGCGTGCCGACGAACGTGGTCTTGCCGACCGCGAAGTGACCGACGACCAGCAGCTTGGCCGCCGTTCTCACCGTGGGTCGCAGATAGACGTCGTCAGAGGCGGGCGCGGAGCCCATCGAGGACCTCCTGGAGGATTTTCGCGTCGGACGGCCGGGCGGCCGAGAGGGAGGCACCCGCGCGAGCCTGTTCGAGCGCGGGGGACGAGGCGCGGGTGGCGACGTGACCGCTGTCCATGAGGTCGGCGACCAGCACCTTGGTCACGCTGACCGGCAGTTCCAGACGGCTCGCCACCTCGGCCAGGGAGAGCGAGCCGGGCCGGCACAGGTCCATCACCCGGCGCTTCTCCGGACTGAGCCCGGTCAGCGGCAGATCGGTCGCGGCGACCAGCAGCGTGACCAGGTCCAGGGTGTTGCGGGTCGGATGGGCGCGGCCGTCGGTGACGACGTACGACCGCACCAGCCGCCCCCGTGGCCGGCGGGGGGTCATGCCCTGCTGCCCGTGTCCAGCCGTGCCGGGCTGGTCAGTTCCTTGCCGAGGCGGTCGACGAGCTTGTGCATGCGGTACGTCACCGCCTCCATGTCGACCTCGTCGCCGGTGGAGACCGCGAGATAGGCGCCCTCGCCGGCCGCGACGAGGAAGACGAAACCGTGTCCGAACTCGATCAGGGTCTGTCGCCACGGGCGGTCGGCGGGCCCGCAGAACTCGGAGGTGCTGCGGCTGATGGACTGCAGCCCCGAGAGCCCGGCGGCGAGGCGCTCGGCGTCGTCGCGGTCGATGTCGGCGGAGTGGGCACGGAGCATGCCGTCGGCGGAGAGCAGGATGGCGTGCCGCGCCTCGGGAACCTTCAGCACGTCGTCGAGCATCCAGCCCAGCTCGTTGTTCGTGGGCTCGATCATGCGTGGGGGGTCCCTTCGTTCTGGTGGGAGGTGGGCGCCGCGGCGCGATCACCGTCTCGGTCACGGTCACCGTCGCGGTCACCGTCGCGGTCGTGGTCACCGTCGCGGTCCGGCACGTACTCCTCCTCGTCGAGGATGCGTCCCGCCGCGCGGCCGAACCGGGTGCCGCGGGCGAAGGCGCCCATGAGGCGGGCGTTCTCCTCGGGAGAGCGGCCGGGGGGCTCCTCGGGCCGTGCCACGGGCTCCGGTTCAGGGGCGGCGGTCCGCCTGGGGGTGCGTCGACGGCGCTTGGGCAGTCCGCCCTCGGTGGTCGCGGCGGGGGCGGTCTCGACGGTCGATTGGCGGGGGCCGGGGGCGGCCTCGGTCACGGGCGTACGGGCGAGTCGCGGCTCCGGGGCGGGGGCCTCCACGTGGGTGAGCAGCGCGGTGGGCAGGAAGGCAACGGCGCGGACACCGCCGTACGGGGAGCGCGTGTCCACGGAGACGGTGAATCCGTAGCGCCGGGCGAGCATCCCGATGACGGCGAAGCCGAACTGGGGCGGGTCGTCGAGGCGGGTGACGTCCACCTCGGCGTCGCCGGAGAGCAGCAGGGTGGCGCGCCGCACGCCGTGGGCGTCCATACCGACACCGGCGTCGTCGACGATCACGCAGGCGCCGTTGTGCACGGTCTGGACGTTGACCTCGACGGTGGTGTTGGGCTGGGAGTGCCGGGCGGCGTTGTCGAGGAGCTCGGCGAGCGCGAGGACGACCGGTTCCACGGCGCGGCTCTCCACCGCGAGGTCGACCTGGCCGTGGACGCGGACGCGCCGGTAGTCGCGGATGCGCGAGGTGGCGCCCCGGACGACCTCGACGAGCGGGGAGGTGGCCCGCTGCCGGCCCGGCCAGGAGCCGCAGAGGACGGCGATGGCCTGGGCGCGCCGCCCGAACTGCGCGTTGGTGTGGTCGACTTCGAGGAGGTCGCGCAGCACGTCGGGGTCGTCGTGCCGCTCCTGCATCTCGGAGATGGACATCTGCTGCTCGTTGGCGAGGGCCTGGATGGAGCGCATGGACGCCTTGAGCGCGGCCTTGGCGGACTGGTCGGCCCGGTGCTGCGCGTGCTCGACGGCGCCGGAGAAGCGGGCGAGCACCTCGTCGAGGCCCTTGCCGAAGTCCGTACCGGCCAGACGGCCGTCGAGCGGTCCGACGCCGGGCACGCTCTGGCCGGGGTGGTCGGCGAGGGCCGGCAGGCGGACCGTGACCAGATGGCGCAGCTCCTCGTCCCGGGCCCGCACGTCATCGGCCAGATCGGCGTTCCTTCCGCGCTGTCGCCTGGTGATCCCGTGCTGGCGCAGCAGGAGTACGGCGGTGGCGAACAGGGCTGCCGCGAGGGCCCAGATCACCGCCTGCGATATCGGTTCGGTCATGAAGTACGAGTCCTAACGTCCTCAAGTCCCCCGGCGTCGGAGGGTCCCGGGACGCCGGCGGGAGTTGACGGAGCGCACGACGCTAGCGGCGCCACCGCACGGGCACTTTCCGTGACGCGCAGGGAAGTTGTCACAGGGCGCAGGAGTGGCGCAAGGGGCGTGATGCGCAGGGAGAGGTTCCCAAAGGCATATTCAGCCAATCGGCCGGGCGGCACGGCAACCGCTTGCCACGCTAGGGTGCCCTCCGTGTCCGACCGTACGGTAACTGTCTTTGATCAAGCAGAAGTTGAAGATTTTCGTACGGGGGACCGTGAAAGACAACGAGGACATCGTCGGGTGCCCGGCACCAAGGAGGGAGAGCGTTGCCCGCGGGAAGTTACAGCGTCGAGGCGCTGACCACCGAGGAGCTGGCCCCGCGCGAGCGTGCCGACTTCTGGACCGAGCAGATCGGCTCGTACCAGTCCCGGATGGGCTTCAGATACGCGCGGGCGGAGAACTTCCGCGGCGAGACGCTCCGGCAGCGCACCGACACGTATCAGTTGGTGAAGTACCGGTCCGACGAGATCGAGTACACCCGCACGATGCGTCAGGTACGCCAGGATCCCGACGAGGACTACCGGCTGCTGCTGCCGATGAGCGGTGAGATCGTGCTGCGGCAGGAGGGCGAGGAGGCCCGGCTGACCCCGGGCACGGCCGCGCTGGTCACCTTCGCCTCACCGTTCCAGTGCCTGCAGAGCGACGCCATCGACGCGTTCATCTTCACCATCCCGGCCCGTGAGGTGGACGGCCGGCTCAACACCAGGTCGCCGGTGGCCAGCGGACTGAACCTCGCGACCGGTCTCGGCCGTATCGTCGGCTCGATGCTGACGGAGCTGCACGAGGAGCGCGAGCACCTCACCGACCCGGAGTTCAACGCCGTCTCCGACCGGGTGGTGGAGCTGGTGTGCATGCTGGCCGCAGGCGACGACCGCCCCGACGTCCCCGGGCAGCTGGGCGAGGTGGAGACGATGGTCCGCCGCTATGTGCGCGACCACGCGGCGGATCCGAATCTCACGGGTACGGCGGTGGCGCGCGCCCTCGGCTGGTCGCTGCGCCAGATCCAACTGGCCCTGCAGCAAGCGGGCACCACGCCCCGTGAGCTGATCCGGGAGGAGCGGCTGCGCCTGGTCCGGGACCGCTTGCTGTGCGCGGAGTGCGAGCACCTGACGATAACCGACCTCGCCTACGCCGCGGGATTCTCCTCGGCGAGCGCCTTGAGCACGGCCTTCCGGCGACGCTACGGCGTCAGCCCCCGGGAGATGCGCCAGAGCATACGCTGACTCAACTTCGCGTCGTGATCAGGGAGTTCGGACGGGATCGGGACAACTGGAGCCACGTGTGAGTAGGTTCTCACACCGGACTTCCGTATCGTTCCGTTGAAGTCTAAATTTTGATCAAAGCATGGCCGACCATCGACCCCTGGTCGCTTTCCGGCCCTCGTGGTGTGAATGTTCCTGGAGTGCGTCGTGCCCACGGTGTGCGACCTCGCCTCTTTCGCGCCCGACTCCGCTCGTCCGGGCGGTCGTTGACACGAGGCAACGCACCGCCTGATGGCGAGAATCATGCGTTCGCCACAGCCGGGAACGACGCCAGGAACGGCCGAATCCGCAGGTGACCCCCCTCCCGGCAGCCCCTCTTTCACAGCTGGCGCGACGTCGTGACGGAGGTGTGAAGAACTGCACCGGCGCCGCCTTGCGCGGAGACGGTAGAAAGGCGTCGCGGACCCTTGCCGCGCTGACGGCACCTCAGGTGGCAGGCCTCCCCTGAGGGTCTAGGACCGCTGGTCAGATAGTTGACGTTCTTCGCTACTCTGTCGCGTACTGGCTGATCGAGAGGACTCCGATGCCTGAACCCCCACCCTTCGCAACGACCCCGGATCACGGTCGGCGGGACACCACCACTCCCCCGTCCCGTCACCGGCACGGAAAGCCCGGGGTGTCGGATTCCGCGAACTCCTCCGCAGCACAGTCCCGACTGACACGGCTCGCCGTTCTTCCGGCCGCATTCATGGCCGGAATATCCACCGCCGTCACGGGCACGGTCCTGCGGCTCCAGGACGGTACGGCCGACGCCGCCACCTGGGGAGTGCTGGCGGGCGGTGCGGTCCTGGGCTGCGGCTGTCTGGCCGGAGCCGTGCTGTCGGCCAGGAAGCGGGCGAGGTCGGACGCACGGCGCGCCGAGTCGCTGCGCCAGGCCATCACCAACGGCAACTGGGCGCTCGACGAGGACCTGACCCGCCTCAAGCGCGGCGAACAGCTGCTCTCGCGCGGCTTCGCCTACCAGGCCCCACGTGGCGAGGACCCGTACCAGAAGCTGGAGTACGACGTCACCGAGGCCCAGCACCGGGCCCGGGAGGCCCTCGTCTGGGCGGCGAGCTACTTCCAGGCGGCCTCCGACGACAACAGCGACAAGGTCGAGGTCTTCGTCAACCTGGCCCGCAGGCTCCAGTCGCTGGTGCACCGCACCATCCGTGAACTGGACGACCTGGAGAACCAGGTCGAGGACCCGGACCTGCTCCGCCGGATCTTCGGCATCGACCACCTGGCCACCCGAATACGCCGGCACGCCGAGAACCTCGCGGTGCTCGGCGGGGCGGTCTCCCGGCGCCAGTGGACGAACCCGGTGACCCTGACCGAGGTGCTGCGCTCCTCCATCGCCGAGGTCGAGCAGTACTCCCGCGTCAAACTGGTGCCGCCCATCGAGGGCACGCTGCGCGGCCACGCGGTCGCCGACGTCATCCACCTGCTGGCCGAGCTGGTCGAGAACGCCACGATGTTCTCCCACCCCGACACCCAGATCCTCCTGCGCTCCCGCCGGGTGACCGCCGGCATCGCCATCGAGGTGGAGGACCGCGGCCTGGGCATACCCCAGGAGGACCAGGACCGGATCAACACCCTGCTCGCCGACCCGGCCCGCATCGACGTCGCCAAGCTGCTCGCCGACGGCCGGATCGGTCTGTTCGTGGTCTCCTCGCTGGCCCGTCGGCACGGCATCGCGGTCCAGCTGCAGGGCAACATCTACGGCGGTGTGCAGGCGATCCTGGTGCTCCCGCAGGGGCTGCTGGGCGACGAGGAGGGGCAGGCACCCGTGCAGGCCCCGGTCCAGGCACGGCCGCCCGCCGCCCCCCGGCCGGCTCAGACGCCCCCGCCCGCCTGGCAGCCCTCACCACCGCACGCGGCTCCTCCGGCCGCCGCACCGTCGCACGCGCACGCGGCTCCCCCGGCCCACACCGCCTCCCAGGCCGGTCCCCCGCCGGGCATGCCGCAGCGGTCGGCCGCGCCCGCGCCGCCCCCGGCGGCCGCCCGGCACGAGCGGGCCCAGCCCGTCTCCGACGTACGGTCGGAGTACCGCCCCTCCGGGTACGACCGCCCGGCGGCCGCACCGCGCGGATCCGGCGGGTCCGGCAGGCCGAACCTGCCCAAGCGGCGTGCGATGGAGCACCTGGCGCCCGAACTCCGCCAGGGCCCCCTGCCACGTCCCGACACCACCGAGCAGGAGCTGAACTTCAGCCCCGGCCTCCTGGCCGGAATCAATCGAGGCTTCGGTCTCGCCGGCGCGACCTCCGACGCGATCCCCGTCGACGACGCGCGCTGGGCCTCGCCCCAACCGCAAGGAGAAGAACCCCACCATGGTGAGCGATAGCCACCCCACCGGGCAGAACATCGACTGGCTGCTGGACAACCTCAAGAAGACCGTTCCCGGTACCCGGCAGGTCCTGTTGCTCTCGTCCGACGGCTTGAGCAAGGCACATGTGGATCTGAGCACCGACGACGCCGACCGGCTGGCCGCGATAGCCTCCGGGCTCAACTCCCTGGGCCGTTCCTTCGGTCACGACAGGGTGCTGGGCAACGGCGGCACCGTGCGCCAGGTCATCGTGGAGCTGCACAACGGCATCCTCATCGTGGCCTCCGCGGGCCACGGCGCCGTGCTGGCGGTCACCGCGGACGCGTCGACGCACACCGAGACGCTCGGCTACGAGATGGGCATGCTCATCCGGGCCGTGCAGCCGTTCCTGGCCACGCCTGCCCGCCGCTCGACCATCGCGCCGTCCGGCGCGGGGATGTGACGCGATGACGGACGAGCTGTTCCTGGACGAGGAGGCCGGACGCTTAGTCCGGCCGTTCACCGTCAGCAACGGGCGCACTCGACCCTCGACATCCTTCGACCTGCTCACTCTGGTGATGGCCACCGGTGTCCGGCCGCTCGCAGACCTCGGCCCCGATCACGACATGGTGCTCGGGCTGTGCGTCAGGCCAGTGCCGGTGGTCGAGGTGGCCGCGCGGATGAACCTGCCGATCGCGGTCACCAAAGTCCTGTTGTCCGACCTGGTGCAGCACGAGGCGCTCACCGCACGGGCGCCCCGTGCCGTAGAGGCGGCCTCCGCCGCCAACCGAGAAGTTCTGGAGGCGGTGCTTGATGGCCTACGCGCACGACTCTGACCCGTTCCCGACCGCCCTGAAGATCCTCGTGGCGGGCGGATTCGGGGTGGGCAAAACGACCTTCGTGGGGGCGGTCAGCGAGATCGCGCCGCTGAGCACCGAGGAGGTCATCACCACGGCCAGCGCCGGCACGGACAGCCTCGCCGGGATCGAGGAGAAGTCCACCACCACGGTGGCCCTCGACTTCGGCCGGATCACCCTCGGCTCGGACCATGTCCTGTACCTGTTCGGCACGCCGGGGCAGGAACGCTTCTGGTTCATGTGGGACGAGCTCTCCGACGGGGCGCTGGGCGCGGTGGTGCTCGCCGACACCCGTCGGCTCGACGCGTGCTTCCCCGCGGTGGACTTCTTCGAGGTGCGCGGCATCCCGTTCGTCGTGGGGGTGAACGAGTTCGACGGCGCCTACCAGTACTCCGTCGAGGAGGTCCGGGACGCCATCGGCCTGAAGTCCCATGCACCGATCGTGTTCTGCGACGCCCGGCACTGCAGCTCCGGTACGGGCGTGCTCGTCGAACTCGTGCAGCATCTGCTCGCCATGACCCCACCCGTGGCTTCGCACCAGCCGCCCGCGCTGCGTTGACACCCGCTCAACTCGGCCGATCTCGAACGGAGTTCTGATGAACAGCCCCTATTCCGCCTATGAGCCACCGCTCGACCGCCTGCTCCTCACCCCCGAGGATCCGGGGGCGCCGCAGCGTGCCGCGAGGCTCGCCCAGCTGGGGCTCGCCGACACCCCCCGGGCCGAGTTCGACGCGTTCGCGCGCCGGCTGGCCCTGGAGCTGGACGCACCGTACGCGATGGTCAACTTCGTCGACGACCGGCGTCAGTTCTTCGCCGGGCTCTACACGCCGGACGCCGGCCCCGTGAACATCGCGCAGGGGCAGGCGGCCGAGACCTCGATGAGCCGGGAGATGCGCCTGGACCACGGTTTCTGCCCGCACACCGTCAAGCGGACGGCGGCCCTGGTGCTCGACGACGTCTGCGACTACCCGCGGTTCGCGGGCAACCCGGTCGTCGACGAGATCGGCATCCGCTCCTACATGGGGGCGCCGCTGGTCGACACGCTGGGCGGCATGAACCTCGGCACGATCTGCGTCGTCGACACCGACTCCCGTACGTGGGGACGGCAGCGACTGGAGATCATCAAGCACATGGCCCAGGAGATGTCCGACCGGATCCAGGCCATCGCCGGCGGCCACTGAGGCCGATCCGGCGCCGCCGGTCCGTCCCGGTCGAGGAGAGACGGGCCGGGGGGTTCCGGCCCCCGGGAGACGAAAGCCGCGGACACGTCGTCGTGTCCGCGGTTCTCTGCGTTTCCGCACGCCGGGTGTGACCGCCGTCACGACCTGCGGGTCGGTGGAGCTTCTCGCGCGGTTCCCCGCGCCCCTTGCGGGGCGCGGTGCCGCGCCCGGACCCGCGGAAATCGTTTCGGCCGGTTCTCAGACCAGTTCTCCGACCGGGACCGGTTCCTGTTGCCGCTCATCGGCCTGTGGCGTACGGACCAGCTCGGCGAGCCGTTCGGACCACTCGCCCTTGTTCTCGCCGAGCGCGAACTCGCCCAGCCGCAGGCCCTGGATCTCGGAGGTGCCGGCGGGCGCGTAGATGTGGAAGGCGTCGCGCAGATAGCGCTCCAACGGGCGGTCGGTGAACAGGCCGCACGCGGCGTGCATCTTGACGGACTCCTGGGCCGACTCGATGGACGCCTCGACGTTGTAGAGCTTCGCGGACATCAACTCGACGTCGCAGGGCCGCCCGTTGTCCAGCAGGTGCGCGGCGAGATAGGCGCTCTGCCGGGCGAGAGTGAGGCGTTGCAGCATCCGCCCCAGCTCGATCTTGATGTTGGGCAGGTGCCCGAGCGGCTTGCCGTAGCGCTGGGTCTCCCCGCAGTACCGCGCGGTCTCCTCGAACACCGCCTGGTGGATGCCCAGGGACACCGCGGTCAGGTTGAGGCGGCCGTAGAGCACCGACGAGGAGTAGGCGACGGCCAGCCCCTCGCCCTCCTCGCCGAGCCGGTTGGCGGCCGGTACCCGGCAGTTGTCGAAGATGAGCTCCCCGAAGCTGAACCCGTGCAGGCCCATGGAGGGCACCTGGGGCGCCAGGGAGAAGCCGGGACGGTCGGACTCCACCAGGAAGGCCGTCATGCCCTTCGAGCCCGGTCCGGTGCGCACCACGACCCCGTGCACGTCGCCCACATGGCTGTTGCCGACGAAGACCTTGCGGCCGTTGAGGATGTAGTCGTCGCCGTCCCGTACCGCGCTGCTCTCCATGCCGGCCACGTGGCCCCCCGACCCCGGCTCGGTGACGGCGATGGTGGGCAGCACCTCTCCCGCGGCGATCTTCGGCAGCCAGTGCCGCTTCTGGCTGTCGTCGCCGAAGTGGATGATCTTGGCGACGCCCAACTGGGAGGCCTGGACCATGGCCCCCATCGCGCCGCTCACCCGGGACAGTTCCTCGATGATGATGGTCTTGGCGAGGTGGCCCGCGCCCATGCCGCCGTGAACGGGGTCGATCGTGGCACCGATCCAGCCCTGTTGGGCGATCAGACGGGAGAGCCCCACCAGCGCGGTGCGGGATGCCTCCATCTCGGGTATCAGGGGGCGTACCACCCGCTCGGCGAACTCGCGTACGCGATGCCGCAGATCTTCGTGATCCTGGGTTGTGAAGACGTGTTCCACGCCAAGCCCTTCTAGGCGTTTACCCGCGCCCGGGGGAGACGCGGTGGCTGTGCGCCGATCATGGTTCGGTTGCGAGTCTGACCGACTGGAACATGGTCTACAAATCAACCTCTTACGCCAAGATCGTTTAGGGGGTTTGGCCGAAACATTGACAGTTGAATTATGAGCCCAAATGTGAGATACGAGTACAGCGATGTCCACATTTTGATACTTTCCGAGCCGAACTTGCACGACTGCCTCAACTCGGGACCAGGCGACGGCAGACCTGGCGACCAGCCAAACCCCTTACAGCGCAAGGCGTGTTCGCACTGTGCACCGCCAAATACCAAACCGCGGCGCCCCGCGTGGGGGTTTGAGCAGGTCATCATAGATTTCAAGCCACCCCCCGGGAGGGTGGTTGTGGCCACGAAGTGCCGATCCTGCGGGGCTGTCGTGTCGACAAGTCCGCTTTCCCCGAGCCCTCCGGAACCTTCTGCTCCGCCGTTCCGTCCCCGGCACCCTCCGGCCGTCTCGGGGCCCGCGCCAAGTGCGCCCGCCCCGCGACGAGTTACGGTCGGGCCGTCGAGCGGGCCCGGGACCGGACAAGTGCTGACGACGGGCCCCGGGTCCTGATACCGTTCCGTCGCCCGCCGACTTCCGCCGACGGTGTGTCAAGCCGGGCACAGAGGATGCCGGGCGGCTCGCGGGCGCACCCCCACCGCCGTCGGACGTTCACTGTCGTACGAGGAATCAGATGCCAGGCACCCTCCCCCGCGCTCGCACCGAGTCGCGCGGCGGGACCCCCACCGGCACCACACGCGCTGCGAACCGGCGGCCCCGATGAGCGGTGACACGCCCCGCGGCGGGACCGGCGCCGCGCCCCTCCCGCAGGGCCTGCCCCGGCGGGCCCGGAACGCCCCGCCCGCGCCACGGCCCAACGAGAACGCACCCGAGGTCCCCTCCGCAGCCGACGGCGACGACGCCGAGGACACGCTCAGCCCCGAGGACCTGGCCCGCGTCATGGTGGCGATCCAGCGGGGCTCGACGCGGGCCCGCCTCGCCGAACCGCGCGACGACCACGGCATCCACAGCACCGACGGCCGACCGGCACCCCGACCAGGTCCCGAGGCCTCCTGACGGGCGCTGCCCCGGCGCCCCGACGACCCGGCGCCGCCCCTGGCGCCGACCGACCGTGAGGAACACGCACGACATGACTGAGCAGGAACGACCCGGTCCCCAACTGGACTGGCTGCTGGACGGACTCGTGGAACGCATACCCGAGATCCACTGTGCCATCGTGCTCTCCGGGGACGGCCTTCTCATCGGCAAGTCGAAGGACATCCGGTTCGACGACGCGGAGCACCTGTCGGCCGTCGGCTCGGGCATGCACAGTCTCGCCAGGGGCGTGGCCCGTCACTTCCAGGGCGGCGAGGTCCAGCAGACCGTCATCCAGATGGAGCGGGCGTTCCTCTTCGTCACCGCCGCGGGGCGGGGCGCGCGGCTCGCCGCGATCGCCTCGGAGGAGGTGGACGTCGGCATGATGGCATTCGAGATGGGCACCTTGGTCAAACAGGTCGGCAAATACCTGAGCGCGGCGCCCCGTTCGGAAACCCCCTCCGCTTACGTGCAGGACGCGTGAACCGCGCGAGCGGCCGGGCCTGGAACTCGTCGAAAGGGTGATGGATGGTGTCCGTCAGCTCCGGGCCGGTCGTACCCACCGCCCTGAAGATCCTCATCGCGGGCGGTTTCGGCGTCGGCAAGACCACGATGGTCGGCTCGGTGAGCGAGGTGACCCCGCTGGCGACCGAGGAGCACATCACCGCGGCGGGCAGACGCGTGGACGACATGAGGGGCGTCGAGAAGAAGGTCTCGACCACCGTCGCCCTGGACTTCGGCCGCATCACGTTCTCCCCCGAGCTGGTGCTGTATCTCTTCGGCACGCCGGGACAGGACCGCTTCTGGTTCATGTGGGACGACCTGTGCAGCGGTGCCCTCGGGGCCGTCGTCCTCGCCGACACCCGTAAGCTCGACGCCTGTTTCCCCGCGGTCGACTTCTTCGAGTCCCGCGACATCCCCTTCGCGGTCGGCGTCAACTGCTTCGACGGGAAGCGTGAGGTGGACGTCGAACAGGTCCGCCGGGCACTCGACCTGTCGCCCGAGGTCCCGGTCCTGCTCTGCGACGTACGGCAGCGCCACTCCAGCAAGGAACTCCTGCTGGCGGTGCTCGGCGCGGCCCGCCGCAGGATGGAGGCCCGCCTGGTGGCGGCGGGGCTCCGCCCGGGCTGAACCCCCGCACGGCGGGTCAGGCGGTCAACTTGGGTGCTCTGGACAGGAGTTCGGACCGGCGGATCGCATCGGTGCGGGTCGAGGGGACGGTGCAGGCGTACGCGCCCGCGATGGCGCCGAAGAGGGCTCACCGACTCGGTGGTTCGCCGGTGACGCGGCCGAAGAGGTAGCCCGCCGCGAAGGCGTCGCCCGCCCCGTTGGAGTCCTCGACCGGGGTCGGCGGGGCCACCGACGGAACATGGCTCAGCTCGCCGTCGACGAGGTGGTACCCGCCCCGTGCCCCGTCCGTGGCGACGACGGTCCGGGCCCGACCCCGCTCGCTGACGCGGCGCATGGTCTTCTCCGGGTCGGGGAGCGCGGCCGCCGACAGGAAGACGAGGTCGGCGGCGAGGGCGAACGGCTCGTGGTACGGGTTGACGCCGTCCCAGTCGTGCAGATCCGTCGAGACGGTGACCCCCAGCTCGCGCAGAACGGGCAGCGAGGCCGCGCACGGCCGGCTGATGGAGACGTGGACGTGGTGGCTGGCCCCGGCCAGCGCGCGGACCGTGTCCGGGGGCAGCTCGTTCACCTCCTGGCTGCGGCTGCCGTCGTAGAGCGAGCAGCGGCGTCCGTCCGGGCCGACCAGGTTCACCGCGCTCCGGGTGCCGCCCGGCAGGGGCGCCTCGGTGAGCGGGATGCCCCGGTCGCGGTGGAGGGCGCGGACCAGGTCTCCATGGGGGTCCCCCCGGTTCGAGCGCAGTCGAGAGGGAGGTCGTCACCGAGCAGGTCGAAGTGGTGCGTGCGCAGCCCGAGCGCGTGCGTGGCCACCGCCATGAAGTCGCCGGTCTGTCGGGCCCGGGTCTCGACGGCCGGCACCGGATGGCTGTCGGCGAACGGGAGCGGCAGCTCGGGCACGTAGACGATGGTGTCCACGCCCGCCCCGCCCAGCACAAGAACATCGATCTCGGACTCGCTGCGCACGGCGCCTCCAGCGACGACGGTCTGACGTGAAGGCAGCGTACGTCCGACGGACTCCCGCGCCCGAAAGGGGCGCGGGGAACTACGCGACCCGCCACGACGACGCCACAGACCAACGGCGACACGCGCGCCCCCGCGGACGCGTGGCAGCTAGCCCGGACAGCGCGCCTCGGCGGACGGCAGGGCGGGGCCCAGGGCGCCGTATCCGACTCTCCCGGCGGAGCGTCTACGTCCAGGACGGGTCGGTCAACGGAAACCCTCCGCTCTCGTGCGAGGCCGTCGGAGGGGCGGGCTCGGCGGTTTCCCGGCCCTCCGACGGCAGTTCCGCCCAGACGACACGACCGGACCGTTGTGGGGTGTCGCGCACCCCCCAGTCGCTGCTGAGCATGCCGACCAGCATGAGTCCGCGCCCATTCTGGTCGTCGGGGCCCGGACGGCGCCGGGCAGGCTGTGCGTGACCGCTGTTCTGATCCTCCACCTCGATCCGCAGCCGACGGCCGGTGAAGTGCAGCCGGCACACGATCCACTCGCTGTCCGTGTGGGTCAACGCGTTGGTGACCAACTCGGAGGTGATCAGGAGCACGTCCTCACGGATCTCCGGACGCACCTCCCACTCGTCGAGCAGCTCGCGCACGATTCTGCGCGCCTCGCCCGCGGAGGCGGGCACCGCGGGCAGTCCGAACACGCCCGCGCGGTGGGGTTCGTACGCCTCTGTGCCAAGGGGTGGGTACATGGTCGGGGCTAACCGGTCCGGGGACTGGGGGAGGGTGGGCGGAGCCATCGCCGTATGCCTTTCGTTGGCCCTTCGCACCGGTGGAGTGCCGGTGCCACGGCCGTCTCGCCACTCGGCACGAGCTCTGGCAACTCGCGTCGAACAGCGCTGAGTTGCGGCCACATCTCCCCCAACCTGGCCGCGCGGCCCGAGTGTTCGCCAAGGCCGTGACGGTACGTCCACTGTGGCATCCGTGAACAACACCTCGCAACCAGCAAGTTGAAATTTGCAAGTTGTGGGTCGCATGCTGCCCCCGATCGAGCCAAGATCGTGTCAGACTGCGCTCTCGAAGCGACTCGCACAACAACGCGCATTCTTTGAACGAAAGCGCGCAGGACCCGTAATCGAGTTCGACATGACCTCTGTGGCACGGTGTGAGGGGTGGTGGGCGTGACCGCGGAAACGGACTGGGGCGGCGCCCCCTCCGTCCTACGCATGATCCTCGGCAGACAGCTGGAGGAGTTGCGCACGCGCGCCGGCCTGACCTTCGAGCAGGCGGGTGAGGCGATCGGTGTCAGCCATTCCACGATCCGACGTCTGGAGTCCGCCAAGGTCGCCCGGTTGCGCCTGCCGGATGTCGAGAAACTGCTCCAGGTCTACGGGGTACGGGACCAGCAGGAGATCGAGACCTTCCTGAAGTCGGTCCGCGAGGCCAACAAACGCGGCTGGTGGCACACCTACCGCGACGTCCTGCCCGACTGGTTCGCCGCCTACCTCAGCCTGGAGCAGGCCGCGCTCCAGATCCGCGCGTACGAGGCACAGTTCGTGCACGGCCTGCTCCAGACCGAGGAGTACGCCCGTGCCCTGCTCGGCGCCGGCAACCCGCACGCGGCGACGGAGGACACCGAACGGCGGGTGGCGCTGCGGATGCGCCGACAGGAACTGCTCACCCGTGCGGGGCCGCCGCGGCTGTGGGTGGTGATGGACGAGACGGTGCTCAGATGGCCGGTCGGCGGACCGGACGTGATGCGCGCCCAGATCGACCATCTGATCGAGCTGAACCGGCTGCCGCATGTCACGGTCCAGCTCATGCCGTTCCACAACGGCCCGCACCCGGCGATGCGGGCCGGTGCGTTCCATCTCTTCCGGTTCAGGGCTCCCGAGTTGCCCGACATCGTCTACCTCAGCGGTCTGGTGGGCGCGGTGTATCTCGACAAGGGGGACGACGTCGTCGTCTACCGAGAGGCCATGGACCGGCTGGGCGCCCAGTCGGCGCCCGCCCGCAAGACCGAGGCCCTCCTCGGCGCGCTACGCAAGGAGCTCTGACGTGCACCACCGCATATCCCAGGCAACGACCCCCGGAGTACACAACGACGTCCGCAACGGCATGCCCGCCCGCGACCTCGGCGCCCAGGACTGGCACCGGCCGTGGAGCGACGACGCGGGCGGCGCCTGCGTCGAGGTGAAGAAGCTCGCCGACGGCCGGGTCGCCGTACGCCAGTCGACCGACCCGGACGGCCCCGCGCTGCTCTTCACCCCCCGTGAGATGACCACCTTCCTGGCCGGCGTGAAGGCGGGCGAGGCCGACTTCCTGCTCTGAACCGCACAACTTTCTTGCTCTCACGCCTCGTTGACGCACCACCTGTTTGTGGATCCGGGGGTTCCGGCACTTGTCGAACCCCCGGGGCCTGCCCGATCGTGCACCTGGACAGAACAACTTGATGGGAGGGACGGCGTTGCCCGACAACGGATGGCCGGCCGACCGGATCGACACCGAGCACGCGCACTCCGCGCGTATCTACGACTACATCCTCGGCGGCAAGGACTACTACCCGGCCGACAAGGAGGCCGGTGACGCGATGGCGCACGAGTGGCCGGCGCTGCCGGTCCACATGCGCGCCAACCGCGACTGGATGAACCGCGCGGTGCGCTGGCTCGCCGAGAAGGCGGGCATGCGCCAGTTCCTCGACATCGGAACCGGCATCCCCACCTCCCCCAACCTCCACGAGATAGCCCAGTCGGTGGCCCCCGAGTCCCGGGTCGTCTACGTGGACAACGACCCGATCGTCCTTACGCTGTCCCAGGGGTTACTGGCCAGCACCCCCGAGGGCAGGACCGCTTACATCGAGGCGGACTTCCAGGACCCGGAGACCGTCCTCGGCTCTCCCGAGTTCCGGGAGACCCTCGACCTGAACGAGCCGGTCGCGCTCACCGTGATCGCGATCGTCCACTTCGTGCTGGACGAGGACGACGCGGTCGGCATCGTCCGCCGGCTCCTCGAACCCCTCCCCTCGGGCAGCTATCTGGCGATGACGATCGGCACCGCCGAGTTCGCCCCCGAGGAGGTGGGCCGGGTCGCCCGCGAGTACGCGGCCCGCGACATGCCGATGCGGCTGCGCACCATCGACGAGGCCCACGAGTTCTTCGAGGGCCTGGAACTCGTCGAGCCGGGCATCGTCCAGATCCACAAGTGGCACCCGGACGGCACGGGCGAGCAGAACATCCGCGACGAGGACATCGCGATGTACGGCGCGATCGCGAGAAAGCCGTGAGCTAGGACGGCGTGCGCCTGGCCCTGCTCTCTCACCCCGGGCCAGGGCGCGCCCCGTCAGGGGCCCGCCAGGGGCCCCTGACGGGGCGCGGGGAACTGCGCGACCAGCCCCCACCGAACCCGCGGTCGCCCGAAAACCCACCATGGCAGCCCCGTAGGCGCCCGGAACCTATCCCGCCGTCCCCGTACTGTCACGAACGATCAGCTCGACCGGAATCACCGTCTCCCTCTCCAACCCCTCCCCCACGTCCTCCGGATCGTCCAACTGCGCCAGCAGCAGCCGCAGCGCCCGCCTGCCGATCTCGGAGAAGTCCGTACGGATCGTCGTCAGCGGCGGCAACAGGTGCGCCGCCTCCGGGATGTCGTCGTAGCCGACCACGCTCACGTCGTCCGGCACCCGGCGTCCCGCCTCGTGCAGGGCGCGCAGCAGACCCAGCGCCATCTGGTCGTTGGAGACGAACACGGCCGTGACGTCCGGGCGGGCCGCGAGGCTCCGGCCCAGCGCGTAGCCGGAGTCGGCGCTCCAGTCCCCGACCAGGGGCTCGTGGACGCGTGCGCCGGCGTCCCGCAGGGTCTCGCGCCAGCTCGCGGCGCGTCGGTCGGCGGACGTCCAGCCGGTGGGGCCCGCGATGTGCCAGACGGTGCGGTGGCCGAGGTCCAGCAGATGCCGGGTCGCCAGCCGGGCGCCCGCCGTGAAGTCTGAGGAGACCACGGGGGTGCCGTCGCCGAGGCCGTTGTCCAGCATCACCAGCGGGGTGTCCGGGCGGGCCCGCGCGAGCGCGGTGGCGACGGGCCGCTGGGGGGCGATGACGATGATCCCGTCCGCGCCCTCGGCCGACAGCCGGTCCACCGCCTGCACGACGGTGTCCCGGTCGGCCGTGTCGAGGGCGATGGAGCTGACGAGGTACCCCGCCCTCTGGGCGGCCGTGTTGATCGCGGTCAGGGTGGAGGCGGGGCCGAAGCGGGCCGCGTCGAAGGAGATCACGCCGAGCATTCGGGTGCGGCCGCTGGCCAGTGAGCGGGCACTGCGGCTGGGGCGGTAGCCGAGCGTCCGCATGGCCTCCAGCACGGCCTCGCGGGTCTCCGCCCGGACCGCCGGGTTGTCGTTGAGGACGCGGGAGACAGTCTGTTTGGAGACACCGGCGAGACGGGCGACGTCGTCCATCACCGGGCGGGAGCCGGCGAAGTTACGGCGGCTGCGGCGGGCTCCGCCGGGGCCTCCGGCCGCACCGCCGTCCGTGGTGCCTGGTGGCATGCGGCTGCTTCCTTTTCGACGGGGGGTGGGGGTTGGGCGGGGTGGGGTGGGGTTTGGGGCCACAGGATAGGTCCGAGGGTTTCGCCCCCGCCGCCCCTACCCGTCCCATCCCCAGGGGCTGCGCCCCTTCGACCCCCAGACGTCCGCCCGGTGGGGCTTCTCGCGCAGTTCCCCGCGCCCCTAAAAACTCCAGGCCCTGCGGGCCTGGAGGAGCCGGGGCGCAGCCCCGCTTTGGCAGGGGCGCGGGGAACTGCGCGACCAGCCCCCACCGGACCCGCAGATGGGGGTCATAGGGGCGCAGCCCCTGGGGATGGGACGGGTAGGGGCGGCGGGGGCGAGGGAATCCCGGGGGTCAGCCCGGGCCGAGGGGCCAGGTTCGGGGCGTGACGCACTCCGCCCCCAGCACCTCCGCCGGCACCAGCGAACCACCCACCCGACCGGGCACATACACCGGCGCCCCCTCCCCCAGCGGCAGCACCCGCAGCCGCAACGCCCCCGCGGGCAACCGGTCGAGACCGATCTCCCAGACCCGCCCCGAGAAGAACTGGTCGGCGACGAGACGCTCCCCCGCGTACGCCCGCGCCACATCACCGGTCCAGTGCAGACGAAGGAGGGCGCCGGGCGGCGGATCGTCCGGCAGGACGACCTCGTACTCGGCGGCCACCGTGTCGAAATGCTCGTCGGCAGGCACACTCGCCCGCCCCAGTACACCCGTCGTGACCGGAGGTGCCGCACCGGGAGGGCGGACCAGCGTGACCGGCAGCGCACCGTCCGCCCCACCGGAGCCGCGTCGCCCGTCCTCCTCCGCCACCACCAGCGTGTAGCGGACGAACACCCCGTCCACTGCCTCCTTCACCGTCGCCCCGGTCATCACCGGCGCCCGCTCCGGTGCGGGCAGGACGGCGAACGACGGCTCCCCGACCGCGGAGTGGAGGCGTATCTCGTCCGCGTGGGCGTCGAAGACCACACCGCCGTCGGCCGACAGGACCAGCCGCTCGGCACCCCAGGCGGGCCCCCGGTAGGCGGTGCGGGCCGTCGCCGCGTCCAGGACCAGCAGGCCGACCCGGCGGCCGTCGGCGGTGTCGACCTCCACCAGCGCGTCCGTGCCGGGGCGCAGCCCCGTCACCAGGGCCCGGTCGCCCGCGGTCGTGACCTCGGCGCCCGGCGGCGCGGACACGGTCGTCACGGTGCGCAGGTCCAGGGCGAGTTCGGGGGCGATGCCGTCGGTCGCGGCCAGGACCAGGATCGTACGGCCACGGCCGTCGTCGACCGTGCAGACGGGTTGCGCGGTGGCCCAGTCGAGCCGCAGCCCAGCCACCTCCAGCCGCAACGGCCAGCAGAAATAGGCCCCTTGGGGGATGGTGACGGGTGCGCTCGGCAGCGACAGCACCTCACCGTCCCCGGGGAACTCCACCTCGAAGGACGTGTCCGGGTGGTCCGGCAGCGGCTCGTGCGGCTGGTGGTTGTTGACGAAGAGGAAGCCGGAGCGGTCGTCGGCGCGGACCGCCCAGCGCAGTGTCCCCCGGTCGTCCTGGCCCACGGGGAGCGACTCGGGCAGGACGGACTCCATGGGGGCGATCAGCGCGCCGAAGTCCGCCAGCATCAGGTGCTGGAGGCGGAGTTCGTCGTAGGAGGGGCGGTACTGGCCGTACTCGCCGAGGGGGGCCTGGAAGTCGTAGCTGAGGCGGGGGAGGTCGTTGGGGTAGCCGGTGGCGTGGGATTCCTGAAGGGGGGTGAGGTCGCCCGGCGGGTTGGTGCCGCCGTGGAACATGTAGTAGCCCTGCCAGACCGAGCCGCAGCCGATCTTGGTGAGGCCGAGGGCGCCGACGTCGGCGGCCTCGACACGCGGACGACGGTGGTACGCCACCGCCATGCCGCCGCCCAACTCGCAGGTGGCCCAGGGGAATCGGTCCGCCGAAGCCTCCGGGTCGCCGCCCCGCACCGTCGTCGGGCGCAGGTCCGCGCCGATGCCCTCGTCGTCCCGCTGGTGGGTGAAGAAGAAGTGCTTGCGGCAGGTGTCGGGCCAGCCGCCGTCCGCCTCGGTCCAGAAGGCCTCGGGGTAGCCGCCGTAGAGGGGGACGAGTTCGTCCGGCGGCAGCCGCACCCCACCCCAGGCGGTCGACGTCCACAGGGGTGCCGCCAGACCGGCCTCCTGGGCCATGCGCTTCAGGGTGAGCAGATGGTCCGGCTGGTCGTACAGCTCGTTCTCGATCTGGATGGCGACGATCGGGCCGCCGTCGGCCCGGCCCAGGCCCCGGAGCTGCTCGGCGACGGCCGCGTACCAGGTGCGGACGGGGGCGAGGTAGGCCGGATCGTCGGTGCGCGGGGAGTCCGTGCGGACCAGCACCCAGTCGGGCAGGCCTCCGTTGCGTACCTCGGCGTGGACCCACGGGCCGATACGGGGGACGAAGTCCAGGCCGTGGCGGGCGCAGAGTTCGGCGAAGCGGCGCAGGTCACGATCGCCGTCGAAGCGGACGCGGCCCTCGCGCTCCTCGTGGTGGATCCAGATGACGTACGCGGCGACGACCGTCACCCCGCCCGCCTTCATCTTCAGCAGTTCCTCCTCCCACTCCCCCGCCGGGTAGCGGGAGTAGTGGAACTCGCCGGAGACGGGGAACCAGGGGCGGCCGCCCCGCGTGAGCACCCGGCTGCCGACCTCGATGGGGTCGGGCACGCCGGGCGCGTCGGCGAAGGGCAGGTGGCCCCGCCGCGAGGGGGCGCCGCTCCCTCGGAGGCGCACGCGGTGCGGCCGCGTCATCAGGGCTTCACCGGGCCCAGGTCGGGCGTGTCCGTGAACTCCGCGCGCGTGCTGGTCGTGGCGTTGAGCTCCAGCAGGACCAGGTCGTTGCTGCCCGGGCGCAGGACGGGGCCGGGGACGTACAGGGTGCGCTGGGGGCCCCGGTTCCAGTAGCGGCCGAGGTGGAAGCCGTTGATCCAGGCCTGGCCCTTGGTCCAGCCGGGCAGCGACAGGAAGGTGTCGGCGGGGGTGTCGACGTCGAAGGTGCCGTGGTGGAAGGCGGGGACGGTGACCGGGGTCGCGTCGGCGGCTGCGAAGGGGACCGTGGACAGGTCGGTCAGCGGGAGGCGGTGGGTGTCCCAGCCGAGCAGGGAGGTGCCGTTGAAGGTGACCGGGCCGAGGAGTCCCTTGGCGGCGCCGATGCGGGGGCCGTAGTTGACGCCGCCCATGTTCTCGACCAGTACGTCGAGCGTGGCGCCGGGGCGCGGGACGCGCAGCGGCAGCGTCTCGTCATGCCGTTCGCGTTCCAGCACGCCGACGGGGGCGCCGTCCACGAAGACCTGGGCACGGTCGCCGACCCCGCCGGCGAAGTGCAGCAGGCCGTCGCCCGCCTCGGGGAGCGTGGTGCGGTACAGGGCGTAACCGGAGCGCTGGCCGAACTCCTCCATGGTGAGCGGGTGTTCGCTGCGCGCCACGGCGGCGCCCGCGAGGGTGGTCGCGTACGGCAGCAGGGGTGCCCGGCGGTCCAGCTCCACGGTGAGGCCGGAGAGTCTGGGCGCGGGTGCCGGGACCGGCTCGTCCGGGACCGGCGCGTGGCGGGAGATCACCTCGCGGAAGGCGTGGTACTTGCGGCCCGGGTCGCCGGACTCGGTGAGGGCGGCGTCGTAGTCGTAGGAGGTGACGATCGGGGCGTAGCACTGGTCGTGGTTGGCGCCGTTGGTGAAACCGAAGTTGGTGCCGCCGTGGAACATGTAGATGTTGACGGAGGCCCCGGCGGCCAGCAGCTTGTCGAGGTCGGCGGCGGCGCTCTCCGCGTCCCGCACGTGGTGCTCCTCGCCCCAGTGGTCGAACCAGCCGATCCAGAACTCCGAGCACATCAGCGGCCCTTCGGGCATGTGGGCCCGCAGCGCCTTCAGGTTCTCGTCGATCCTGCCGCCGAAGGTGGCGGTGGACAGGACGCCGGGCAGGCTCCCGGCGGCCAGGTGGTGGGCGGAGCCCGCCTGGTCACACGTGAACAGCAGTTCCTCGACCCCGCGCGACCGCAGCGCCTGGTGCACGTGCTTGAGGTAGGCGGTGTCGTCGCCGTACGCCCCGTACTCGTTCTCCACCTGGACGGCGATGACCGGGCCGCCGTTCGCGGCCATGTACGGCAGCAGCGGGGGCAGCAGGATGTCGAGGTAGCGGTCGAGGGCGTCGGTGAAGCGGGGGTCGCTGGAGCGCAGCCGAATGTCCGTGTCCGAGGTGAGCCACGAGGGCAGACCGCCGCCGTCCCACTCGGCGCAGATGTACGGGCCGGGGCGCAGCAGGACGTGCAGGCCCTCCTCGCGGGCGAGCCGCAGATAGCGGGGCAGGTCCAGCAGGCCGTCCAGGACGAGGGCGCTGTCGGGGTCGGGCTGGTGGAGGTTCCAGGGGACGTACGTCTCCACGGTGTTGAGGCCCATCAGGCGGGCCTTGCGCAGCCGGTCCGCCCACAGGTCGGGGTGGATGCGGAAGTAGTGCATCGCGCCGGAGATGATCCGGAACGGTTCACCGTCGAGGAGGAAACCGTCGGACGACGTGGTCAGAGCGGGCGAGCGCAAGGCTGTTTCCCTTCGGCTGGGACGTGCGGGCAGGGTGGCGGGAAGCGACTGGGCTACGGCGAACCGGAGCTGGAGCGGGTGGCCCGGATGAGCCAGAGGGTGGCCGCCAGGCACACGGCCGAGACCGCGCCGAGCAGCAGGGGGACCGCGCGGACGCCGGACCACTCGATGGCCTTGCCGAGCGCCGGGCCGGCCGCCACTCCGCCGATCATGGAGGCTGCGATGACGAGCGCTCCGGCCCGGCGGGCGCGGGGTGCGGCAGCGTTCAGCCAGGGCAGGCCGGTGGGGAAGATCGGCGCGATGAACAGGCCGACGCCGGCGTAGGCGTAGGGGGCGAGTGAGGGCACCGAGGCCAGCAGCAGGCAGACCGTCATACCGGCGCAGGAGACGGTGATGATCGTCTGGGGGGAGTGGCGCAGGGCGATGGGGGCGACCAGGAAACGGCCGACCGTCATCATCAGCCAGTACACGGCGGTGGCGGTCGCGGCGGCCCCGGCGCCGTATCCGACCGTCTCCAGGTGGGTGGGTTCCCAGCCGCCGACGCCCGCCTCGATGCCGACGTGCAGGACGTAGAGGGCGACGAACACCGCGAGCACCGAGCCCAGGCTGCGGCCGAGCACCGAGCCGCCCGCCGCCGTGGCGGGAGCGCGGGCCGCGTCGGGTGCGGTGGTCGTGGCGGGTGCGGCGGAGGCGGGCGGGGACACCTGGTCGCGTACGCCGCGCAGGCAGAGCAGGAGGGGCAGGTTGGCGGCGGCGAAGGCGAGGAAGAGCGCCGGGTAGTGCTCGGCGCCGACGGCGGCGATCAGGGCGGGGCCGAGGATCGCGCCGATGCCGAAGTGGGCGTTGAGGATGTTCAGCATGGCGGTCGAGCGGTGGCCGAAGCCGACGGCGAAGAGCTGGTTGAGGCCGTAGTCGATGCCGCCGAACCCGAGTCCGGCGAGCAGGGCGGCCACCAGTCCGGCGGGCCAGTTCGGGGCGAGCGCGAAGCCCGCCGCGCCGAGGGCCATCAGCAGGTAGGAGGCGCCGAGGATCCGGCGGTTGCCCATGCGGCCGAAGAGCCGGTCGAAGAGCAGCACGCCGACGACACCGCCGATGAAGTGGGCGCTCAGCCCCAGCCCGGCAGCCGACGGCGACAGGTCGTGGGCGTCGCGGAAGGCGGGGATGGCGGGGCCGTACAGCGCCTGCAGCGCGCCGATGAGGACGAAGCCGACACAGGACGCGACCACGGCCGCAGGGTTGAACACCCTCGTCTCCGGGGCCGGTCGGATGTGCTTCACCTCTCGCGCGGTCGGTGTGTCGGGCACGCGGGACTCCGCCTCTCCGTGACTGGGCCACTGGCAGTGTTACCGGTAACATCACCAACGTCAAGATTGCCCGCGAGCCTGGGTGACGAGCGGTGCGGGCGCATCGGGCGGGGCCTGAGGGAGGCCGGTGGTAGCGAGGCGGGACGCACGCGCGTTCCGCCGGGGCCCGAGTAAAAGCGGGTGGTCGCCGGAGTCGGCCACGTGCTTCCATGCCGCGGTGAAGAGCGAGAAGGCAGTTGGGGAGAACGTGTCCGGCGAGAAGGTGCCCGGCGGCGACGCGGCCGACGGGAACGTGTCCGGTGACGACTCACCCGGCGCCGACCCACTGACCGCGAACGCATCCGACGCCGACACATCCGCCGAGCGCACGCCCAGCGCCGACGCACCCGCCGAGAACGCGTCCGACGCTGACGCGCGCCCCCAGAATCCGGACCGGCGTGTGCGACTTCGCGCCGGTGGCGACCTCGGGGACTGTGTCCGTGTGCTCGCGGAGGTCCACGCACGCGACGGCTACCCGGTGAACTGGCCCGAACGACCCGCCGAGTGGCTGTCGCCGCCCTCGCTCGTCGCCTCCTGGGTGGTGGAACAGGGCGGCCGGATCGCCGGTCACGTCGGTCTGTCCCGGAGCGACGCGGGCGATGCCGCGCCAGGGCTGTGGAGTGCCCGGACGGGGACGGGAGCCGACCGGATCGCCGTGATCAGCCGTCTCTTCGTCGCGCCGTCGGCCCGTGGCCGGGGGCTCGGGGCGACGCTCCTCACCCGCGCGGCCTCCGAGGCGCGGGAGCGCGGACTGCACCCGGTGCTCGACGTGGTGGCGTCCGACACCGCGGCGGCGGCCCTGTACGAACGGCTCGGCTGGCGACTGCTGGCCACGGTCGAACAGCGGTGGGGCCCGGACCAGACGGTGGCCGTCCGCTGTTACGCGGCGGCACCCTGATCGCGCCCTCGTCCCTGCACTCCCCCCGCTCCCGTCGGCCCGGAGCGGAGGGGTGGACGCGCCCGGGAGCGGGTGCCGGGCGCGCCCTGCGGTGGGGCCGGTCAGCAGATCGTCTGGGCGCTGTTGACCAGGCGGTTGTTGCGGAAGGTGGTGTTCTCGCCGCAGGGGCTCTCCCTGATGGACGAGTTGGTGACCGTCAGGTTCTGCACGGTGATGTCACGGTTGTTGGCGAACTCCGACCGTGCCGCGAGCCGGATCTCACCCCCGCCGGAGACCGTGCCGCTCTGGGCCACGAGGTTCACGTTGTAGCAGTTCTCGATCAGGATCGCGTTGTTGCCGGTGTTGGTGAGGTTGATCCGGTCGATGACCGCGCCACCGCTCTCGGAGACACAGAAGACACCGCGTCCGCCGCCGCGCGCGACCACCTCACCGACCCGGATGTTGGTCGGATACGCGCTGCCCACCCGGCCGTTGCGGTTGGCCATGCGGAACGCCGCGTACCCGGTGCCGGCGCCCGCCCCGTCCGCGTCCACCTTGGTGACCGTGGCGTTGATCGTCTGGTTGAGGAGCAGCCCGGACTCGCCCACGTTCCGGGCGGTCACCGTCCCGACGGTGAGCCCGTCGACGCCATACGTCTCGACCGCGTGGCTGCTCGCGCCCGCCACGTACACGTTGTCGATCCTGACGTTGCGCGTCCACTGGCTGGTGTCGCCCCGGTTGTCGATCCGTACGCCGAGGCCGCGCGATAGACGCATGTCGAGCTGGCCGAGGACGACGTTCTGGACGTTGCGCAGGAAGATCCCGTACAGCGGGGTACCGGTGAGGTTGAGGTGCTGGACCTCGATGTCACGGGTGCCCCGGGAGTAGACCGGCGCCTGGTCGCCCGAGCCCGTGCCCGTGACGTTGATCGTGCCGCACACGTCGAGCACGGTGTAGCTCGGCAGCGAGACCCGGGAGCCCGCCCCGATGGACCCGGAGCCGCGCACGACGACCCGTTCCTTCGAAGTGCGCCCGGAGGTGAGGCTGTTGACGGCGGCCTGCATCGCCGCGCGCATGTCGGTTCCGGTGTACGTGACCGTGCTGCCGCGCCGAGCGGTCCAGGTACCGCCGCTGAGCACGGCCTCGGCCTGGTACGAACCCTCGCCGCACGCCGCCGCGACCCGCGCCTCGGCGGCCGGGGCCGCCTCCAGTTCCTGGGCCGGACTCGCGGGCCCGGCCAGCGCGGCGGCACCGGTGAGCAGGGCGGTCGCACACGCGGCGGTGACGAGGGCGCGGGATCGGGTGCGAGTGTGGGTGCGGCGGGGGGTCGGACGTGCGGCGTCACCGAAAGCGCCGACGGCGGTGGGGGCTGTGGGCGTGGTCGTGGGCGTGGGCGTGGGCGTGGGCGTGGTCGTGGGGGCTACGGCTCTGCGTCCCATCTCGGCTTCTCCTGTGGGGGGTTCGGCCCGCCTGCCACGCGCTCACCGTCCGTCGCGTCCTTCTCGTCGAACTCGTTTCGGCAGGCGATTCCTAGGGCGGGCCGCGAGTGTGGCAAGCGCTTTCCACGGGAGTCAAGGGTCGAGTCGAAGCCGGAACTCTCGTGCAACTCTAGGTAACTCGCGGCCTCACGTATGGTCATGGGGCGCGAGAAAGAAAAGATACGAGATACGAGATATCGGGAGGGGCAGTTGGCGCTGGAGCCGGTCCGGTTCGCGGTGCTGGGGTCGGTCCGCGTGGAGCGGGCGGGGGTGGAACCGGCACTGGGCCCTCCTCAAGAGCGGGCGCTGCTGGGGCTGTTGCTCGTGCGGGCGGGACAGCCGGTCACGGTGAGTGAGATCGTCGACGTGCTGTGGGGCGGTCGACCGCCGGCCAGCGCGGTGAACGTGGTCCGCCGTCATGTGGGGTCGCTGCGGCGACTGTTGGAGCCGGGGCTGCCCAACCGTGCCGCCGGGCGGTGGCTGATACGGGACGCCGGCGGATACCGGCTCCTGGTCGACGCCGACTCCCTCGATCTGCTGCGGTTCCGCGAACTGCGGGACGAGGCCCGTCGGGTCGCGGCCGACCCGCGTGGGTCGGCGGCACGCGTCGTGGAACTGCTCACGGATGCCCTGGCACTGTGGCGGGGACCGGCCGGAGTCGGGCTGCCCGCCGAGGTCCGGGAGCGCGCCGGTTTCGCGGCGGTCGACCGTGAACGGACGGTGGCCGTGCGGGAGGCGGCCGACGCGGCGCTCCGGGCCGGCACCCCGGCCGTCGTACTGCCCCTGCTCCAGGAGGCCGTGCGCGACGCACCGCTGGACGAACCGCTGCTGGCCCGACTCGTCCGCACGCTGGCCGCCACCGGGTACGAGGAGCGGGCGCTGAGCACCTATCGGGCCGCCCGCGCGAAGCTCGCCGAGGAGTTGGGCATCGACCCGGGGCCCGAACTCCGCGACGCACACCGGGCCGTCCTGGACGGCACCGGGCTGGTCGAGGGCACGTCGTACGTGGGACCTCGGCGGGAGGAGGCGTCGTACGGCGGCCGTCGGCGTGCCGGGGGCGGGGAC
This sequence comes from Streptomyces sp. 11x1, assembly GCF_032598905.1. Lineage (NCBI taxonomy): Bacteria > Bacillati > Actinomycetota > Actinomycetes > Kitasatosporales > Streptomycetaceae > Streptomyces > Streptomyces sp. 11x1. Next base: position 2,367,126 of record NZ_CP122458.1, read on the forward strand.
GCGGACGGTCCGCACGCCGCTGCGCGGCCGGAGGACGAGCCCGGCGAGGAGGTGCCACGCGAAGGCGACGGTCAGAACAACTCCGTTGCGCACGGCGGTAGTTCGCCGAAGGCAGCTCCCCCTTCCTCCGGCGCCGAGGGCGCCGCCGCCCTCACCGGCCCCCAGCCGTCGCCCTCCCCCGCACCCGTGGCCCAGGCCCCCACCCCAGTCCCAGCCGCGCCCCCGACCCAGACGCCGACCTCGACCTCGGCCCCACAGACGGCCCCGACCACCGTCCCCGCCCAACTCCCCCACGATCTACCGACATTCACCGGCCGTCGCGCCGAGCTGGACCAGGTCCTGGCACTCCTCACGGGGGACGGCGACAGCGGTACCGACAGCGACAGAACCGCCGACAGTGACAACGGTACCGACAGCGGGGGCGGCGCCGGCGGCGACAGCGGCACCGGCGGTGGTCACGCGCACCCCGCCGGCACCGTCGTGATCAGCGCCATCGGCGGGATGGCCGGCATCGGGAAGACCACGCTCGCCGTGCACTGGGCCCATCGGGTCGCGGACCGTTTCCCGGACGGGCAGCTCTACGTCAACCTCAGGGGGTTCGCGCCCTCGGGCGGGGTGATGAGCGCCGGGGAAGCCGTGCGGATCTTCCTCGACGCGTTGGGCGTACCGCCGGAACGCGTGCCGCACGGTGTCGACGCCCAGGCGGCGCTGTACCGGGGCCTGTTGGCGGGACGGCGGTTCCTGGTACTGCTGGACAACGCCCGCGACACCGAGCAGGTACGGCCGTTGCTGCCCGGGACGCCCGGCTGCCTGACCATCGTGACCAGCCGCAACCAGCTCACGGGCCTGGTCTCCGCGCACGGCGCGCACACGCTGGCGTTGCGTCCGCTGGACGCCACGCAGGCCCGGTCGTTCCTCGAACGCAGGCTGGGGGCCGGGCGCCTCGCGGGCGAGACACGGGCGGCGGCGGAGATCGCGGCACTGTGCGGAGGACTGCCGCTGGCGCTGGCCTGTGTCGCGGCACGGGCCGCCACGCACCCGGACTTCCCGCTGTCGGCGATCGCGGCGGAGCTGCGCGCGGCGCACGGCAGTCTGGACGCGTTCAGCCGGACGGACGCGGCCGCGAACGTCGGGGCGGTGTTCTCGTGGTCGTTGGGAGCAGTGTCGGCCGAGGCGGCGCTCCTCTTCCCGCTGCTCGCGCTGCATCCCGGCCCGGACTTCTCGGCGGCGGCGACGGCGTCGCTCGCCCGGCTGTCCGTGCGCCGCGCCCGGTCGCTCCTCGCCGAACTGGCCGACGTCCACCTCGTGGGTGAGCCCGCGCCAGGCCGTTACGCCCTGCACGACCTGCTGCGGGCCCACGCGACCGAACTCCTGGAGGAGCAGCACCCGACCGAACTCTCGGAGGCACCTCACCCGGCCGGACACCCGGAGGTACCTCACCAGGCCGTGCAGTCGGAGGAAGATGCCCAGGCCGGGCACCCGGCGGACACGCGGGAGGCGGCCACCGAGCGACTGTACGCGTACTACCTGCACACCGCGCACGCCGCCGAGCCGCTGCTCGCCCCGCACGCGGATCCCATGCCGCCGGGTCCGCCGCCGCCCGGCGTCCGCGCCGAACCGCTGGCCGACCATCCGCAGGCGCTGGCCTGGCTGACGGCCGAGTACCCGACGCTGCTGGCCGTCGTCGGGGCGGCGGCCAGGTCCGGCCGCGACCAGGTGGCGTGCCTGCTCGCCTGGTCGCTGGAGCCGTACTTCGACCGGCGAGGGCACTGGCACGACTGGACGACCGTCCAACGGATCGCGCTCGACGCGGCGCTGCGGACGGCGGACCCCGTGTGGGAGGCCAGGGGTCTGCGCGCGCTGGCCCGGGCGGAGAGCCGGCTCGGTCTGCACGGGTCGGCCCGGCTCCGTCTGGACCGCGCGCTGGCGCTCTTCACCGACGCGGGCGACACCGTCGGGCGGGCCGACACCCATCGCAGCCTCGGCTGGACCCACGACCAGGAGGGGGACCTGCCCGGCGCCCTCCGTCACAACCGGCTGGCCATGGAGCTCTTCCGGGACAGCGGCCGCCGCGCCGCGTACGCGAGCGTCCTCAACTCCGTCGGCTGGTACCACGCGCTGCTCGGCGAGCACCAGGAGGCGCTGAGCCACTGCCATCGGGCCCTGGCCCTGCTCCAGGAACTCGGCGACCGCTACGGCGAGGCCGCGACCTGGCACACCATCGCGTACGCCCACCACCACCTGGGGCGCCACCCGAACGCCCTCCTCGGCTACGGCCACGCGCTCGCCCTCTACCGGGAGTTGGGTGTGCCCTACCTGGAGGCCTGCACGCTCGTCCACATCGGTGACACCCATGCCGCGATGGGCGACCACGCCGGCGCCTTCGAGGTACGGCAGCAGGCTCTCACCGTCCTCATCACCCTCGGCCACCCGGACGCCGACCAGGTCCGGGCCCTGCTCACCACGAGCGAGCGCACCACGTGACCGACGCCGTGCGACACCGCCCCCTCGGCCCACAGGCCGGATCGCTGAGGTTCGACGTGCTGGGGCCGCTCCGGGTGCGTCGAGGTGAGGAGGAACTCGACCTCGGATTCCCCCAACAGCGAGCGTTGCTCGGCCTGTTGGTCGTACGCGTGGGCCAAGTGGTGCCTTTGCATGACGCGGTCGACGTCCTGTGGCCGCGACGGGCGCCGACGAGTGCGCGGAACGTGGTGCGCCGGTACGCCGGTTCGCTGCGGCGCCTGCTCGAACCCGGGCTGCCGCCCCGCGCACCCGGACGGCGATTGCTGCGCCGCGCCGGGGGCTATCTGCTGGAGGCCGACGAGGACGCCGTCGACCTGCTGCGTTTCCGCGCGCTCACCAATCGGGGCAAGCGGGCCGCGGCCACCGGGCGGTCGGAGGCTGCGGCGGGGTACTTCGTGGACGCGCTGCGCGAGTGGCGGGGGCCGGTGGCCAGAGGGATCCCGGCCGCCGTCCGGGAGCATGCCGTGTTCGGCGAAGTGGAACGCGAGTTGCTCCGCACGACCAGGATGGCCGCCGACGCGGCGCTCCTGTGCGGGAGGAGCGAGCAGGTGCTGCCCCGACTGCGCCAGGCCCTCGAACTGGACCCCCTGGACGAGTCGTTGCACGCCGCGCTCGTCATGGCCCTGGCCGCGTCGGGTCTCCAGGCGGAGGCACTGGCCGCCTACGAGCGCGTACGACGCCTGCTGGCCGAGGAGTTGGGCGTGACACCGGGCACGCACCTGACCTCGGCCCACACGAGGATGCTCCGACAGGAGTGGACCACGCCAGACCGGCCTCCGCCTCACTCCCCCACACCTCCACCACCTACCACGCAGCCTGAACCGCCCGCCCCACCATGGTCGGCAGCCGGATCGCCGCCGGCCGATCCGGACGTACCACTCACGCGACTGCCGCCCCCTCCCCCCGTCTTCGTCGGCAGACGGGCAGAACTCCGTCGTCTGGCGGAACTCACGGCCGTTGAGGAGACCGGCGAGGAAACCACACGACCGGCCGGACCTTCCGGAAGGGCGCCGACCACCGTGCTGATCAGCGGGATGCCCGGGATCGGCAAGACGGCACTCGCGGTGCGCTGGGCACACACGGTCGCCGAGCGCTTCCCGGACGGCCGACTCCACCTCGGGCTGCGGGGCTTCGACCCGGTGGAGCCCCCGCTGGAGCCGGCCGCGGCACTGCGCGCGCTCCTCACCGCGCTCGGGGTGCCGCCCGCGCGTCTGCCGAGCGGCACGGACTCGCTCGCCGGGCTGTACCGGAGCCTGCTGACCGGCCGGCGCCTGCTGGTGGTGCTGGACGACGCGGCCGACACCGAGCAGGTACGGCCGCTGCTGCCCGCGTCGCCCGGCTCGCTGACCCTGGTCACCAGCCGCAACGGCCTCTCCGGCCTCATCGCTTCGGGCGCCCACCCCCTCCGCCTGGACCTGCCGCCGACAGCGGACGCCCGAACCGCCTTGACGGCCCACCTCGGCCCCACCGGCCCACCGGCCGGACCGGAACCGGAGACGGAGACGGGGGCGGGGGCGGAGGCGGAGGCGGAGGCGGTCGACGAGATCGTGAGCCGGTGCGGCCGACTGCCACTCGCCCTGGCAATCATCGCGGCCCGCGCCACCCACCGGCCGCGCCCTTCCCCCGAATCCGCACCCGTCCTCCCCCTCGCGAACCTCACGAACCTCGTCGCCGAACTACGACAAACCCCGCGCGGACTCGACGCGTTCATCTCACCCGGCGGCACACCCGACCTCCGCGCCGTCCTCACCCGCTCCTACCGTCGCCTACCGCCGGAGCACGCCCGCCTGTTCCGTCTGCTGTCCCTGCACCCGGGCCCCGATCTGGACGCCGAGACGGCGGCGGCTCTGGCCGGACTCCCGATCCGGTCGGCCCGGCAGATCCTTGACGGCCTGGCCGACGCGCACCTCGTCGTAGAACGCACGCCCGGCCGCTACACCCAGCACGAGCTGCTGCGCGCCCTCTCCGCCGAGTTGACCGACGCGTACGGCAGTCCCTAGCAACCGGTGCCGACCGCCGTCACTTCACGGTCACTCTTTTTTCACATCCCCCTTCCTAGGCTCCGGGTGAAGTCACTGCACGGTGTGCTCGAACGGCCTTGGAGGTAGGCACAGATGACGAGGTCCGACATCGGCACCATCGCCCCGACCAGTCTCCGCACCATCACCCCGGCGGGTCTCCGCATCAGCATCCTCGGCGGGAACGCCGCCGAGCTGCCCGGGGAGGGACGGCCGGAAGCCGGGGCGTACCGGCTGACCGCGCGGGCCGGGGGCACGTACCTGTTCGTGGGGCTGCGCGGGACCCGGGAGCCGTCGGCCGCCCGGATCCCGGACCTCTCGCTCCACCCGGGCGACATCTGCTTCTACGACGCGAACCACCCGCCGTTGCTGGACTTCCCCGAGCACTGCCGCCTCAAGGTCTTCCTGGTCGCGCGCGAGGAGCTCGGGCTGGAGGACGGCGGCGACGACCTGCGGCGCGTCGTCGCGCAACCGGTGGCCCGGTCCACCCGGCTGGGAACCCTGCTGTCGCCGTTCCTGTCCGAGCTGGCCGACACGGCGGTCTCGGCGATCTCGGCGGAGCCCCCGGTCGGCGAGATGCTCGCCCGGAACGCCGTGAACCTGTTGGCCACGCTGGCAGCGGAGCAGTTGGGCCGGGCCCGCACCGGTGCGCAAGGCGGCGACCGGGGGGACACACCGGTCGGCCGTTCGCCGCTGATGGCGCGAGTCCTGCGGTACATCGACGCGCATCTCGCCGACGCGGACCTGTCGCCCGAGGTGATCGCGGGGGCCCACCACATCTCGGTGCGCTATCTGCACCGGCTCTTCCAGGACGAGGGGATGTCCGTGGGCCGCTGGGTCCAGCGCCGCCGCCTGGAGGAGTGCCGGCGCGACCTCGTGCTCGGCGTCCGCAACCGCCGGACCATCGCCTCGGTCGCCGGCCGCTGGGGCTTCCTCAGCGCGACCCACTTCAGCCGGGTGTTCCGGGCGGCGTACGGCATGTCGCCGAGCGAGTGGCGGGACTCGGCGGGGCACACGGCTCCACGACCGTTAGCCCCGCCCGCGCCGACGGGACCGGACCTGGCTCAGCCCGCCGCGTGCTCGCCGATGACGGCCTGGGCGTAGACGATCCCGAGGCCGTAGGCGCCACCGTGCTCCTTGACCACCTCGGTGGTGGGCCCGTACGTCTCCGTACGGGCCCAGTCGCGCTGGAACTCCAGGAGCACCTGCACCCAGGTGACCGGTACGGCGCCGGCCTGGATCATCCGCTGCACGGCGTGCTCGTGGGCCTGCGGGCTGACACCGCCGGACGCGTCGGTGACGACGTAGACCTCATAGCCCTGGGCGAGTGCGGACAGGGCGGGCATGACCACGCAGACCTCGGTCCACAGACCGGCGATGACGAGTTTCCGGCGGCCCGTCGCCTTCACCGCCTCGACGAAGGCGACGTCCTCCCAGGCGTTCATCGTCGTGCGGTCGACGGTCTTGCGGTCGGGGAAGGCGTCCGCGAGCTGCGGGAGGAGCGGCCCGGAGAAGGACTCGGCGGCCACCGTGCTCAGCACCACCGGCACGTCGAAGACCTTGGCGGCCTTGGCCAGCCCCACGGTCGCGTTGATGATCGCGGTGCGGTCACCGCTGCCGGTGCCGAAGAACATCTGCGGCTGGTGGTCCACGAACAGGACCGCGCAGTTGTCGGGGGTGAGCAGGTCGGGACCGGGAGTGGCGGTGACGGCATCGATGTCGATGCCAGTGCCAGTGTCGATGTGAGCCATGGGCATGCCTTCCGAAAAGGGCGTCCGCCGACGCGGATCGCCGGGCGATGCCGGAAAGCTAGGCGGGTCGGTCGTCTCCCCCTGGTCCGGCGGCGCACCTCGTTCGTCCTCACAGCGCACGGGGCCCCGAGACCGCCCATGTCGTGCGCTCCCGGACCGACTTCGGTGCGCTGGCGGGCCATTCCGCGGCCGCCTCCCGGCCTAGCGTGCTGGCCGTGGCGCCGCCCGTGCGACCCACGACCGCGCGCCGCCGGCGTGCGCCACCGAACCGAGCGCAGCCCGTACGACGCCTCGAAGCGAGCGCGCCCGCACGTCATCACGACCCATCGGGAGAACCACATGTCCGACACCCCCGAACCGACCCGCCCGGTCCTGGAACCGGCGGCCGCCGCCTTCGCCGAGGCCACCGCCAACCCGCCCTTCCTCTTCGAACTGCCGCCCGCCGAAGGCCGGAAGGCGGTCGACGAGGTGCAGTCGGGCGAGATCGCAAAGCCGGAGATCGACGAGGAGTGGATCACCGTCTCCGGCGGTCCCACGGGCAGTGTCCGGGCCCGGATCGTCCGGCCCGCCGGGGCCGAGGGCGTCCTGCCCGTGATCCTCTACATCCACGGCGCGGGCTGGGTGTTCGGCAACGCCCACACCCACGACCGGCTGGTGCGCGAGCTGGCCGTGGGCGCGGGGGCCGCGGTCGTCTTCCCCGAGTACGACCTCTCCCCCGAGGCCCGCTACCCGGTCGCCGTCGAGCAGAACTACGCGGTCGCGAAGTGGGTCGTCGAGCAGGGCTCCTCCAAGGACCTGGACGGGGCCCGGCTGGCGGTGGCCGGTGACTCGGTCGGCGGCAACATGACCGCCGCGCTGACCCTGATGGCCAAGCAGCGCGGTGACGTCCCGCTGGTCCAGCAGGTGCTGTTCTACCCGGTGACGGACGCGGCCTTCGACACGGGCTCCTACCACCAGTTCGCCACGGGCTACTTCCTGCGGCGTGACGGCATGCAGTGGTTCTGGGACCAGTACACGACCGACGAGGCCGAGCGCGCGCAGATCACCGCGTCCCCGCTGCGGGCGAGCGCCGACCAGCTCAAGGACCTGCCCCCGGCCCTCGTGATCACCGGTGAGGCCGACGTCCTGCGCGACGAGGGCGAAGCCTACGCGAACAAGCTGCGCGAGGCCGGTGTGGCGGTGACCGCCGTGCGCTTCCAGGGGATCATCCACGACTTCGTCATGCTGAACGCGCTGCGCGAGACCCACGCCGCCGAGGCCGCGATCACCCTGGCCACGACGACCCTGCGCACCGCCCTGCACGCCAAGTAGCCACGCGGTCCGCAGGCCGCGGACCGCAGACCGACTGCCCTCAGCCTCGCAGTCCGACAGCTGCACTGCCCAACTGCCCACGGTCGCCCGGCACACAGCCGACATCACGCGGTCGACCGGTGGGCCCACAGAACGGAGAGACCCTCCCATGTCCCCCACCCCCACCGTCCTCCTCGTGCACGGCGCCTTCGCCGACGCGTCCAGCTGGGCCGGCGTCGTCGAGGAGCTGCGCGGCCAGGACATCCCGGTCCGCGCGCTGGCGAACCCGCTGCGCGGTCTGGCCTCGGACGCCGCGTACGTCGCGTCGGCGGCGGCCCAGGTCGACGGCCCCGTCGTCCTCGTCGGCCACTCCTACGGCGGCGCGATCATCACCGTGGCGGGCACGGCGGAGAACGTCGTCGGCCTGGTCTACGTCGCCGCGTACGTCCCCGAACAGGGCGAGAGCCTCGGCGAGTTGCAGGACCGCTTCCCGCTGTCCCCGCTGGTCGCCAACCTCGACGAACGGACCTACCCCGTCGAGGGCGCGGACCCCGCCGTGGAGGTCACCATCAAGCCCGAGGCGTTCCCCGGCATCTTCGCCGCCGACGTCCCGACCGAGGTCACCGAGATCCTCGCCGTCTCCCAACGCCCGCTCTCGACCTCGGTGTTCACGGAGACGGCCGCCACCGCCGCCTGGCGGACCAAGCCGTCCTGGGCAGTCGTCGCCGACGCGGACGAGGCCATCAACCCCGACGTGCAGCGCTTCGGCGCCAAGCGCGCCGGCGCCACCGTCACCGAACTGGAGGGCGCCTCGCACGCCGTGGCGGTCTCCCGCCCCAAGGAGGTCGCGGCGGTGATCCGCGAGGCGGTACGCGCCACCGCCTGACGAGCGGAACAGCCAGGCCCGCAGAACCAGGGCCCGCCCACGGACACCCGCGGGCGGGCCCTGCCGCACATCGACTCCCCTTGTGCGGAGCACGGTTGGACTGATCTTCTAGGCCCTGTCGTCACATTCCCGCCGTCGCCCGAAGGGCGGCCTGGCGGCGTCGTGGGGGTACCTCCCGGTCGAGCGCAGCCGAGACCGGGGGAGCGTGCTCTCGGCGTGCCGGGCACTGACCCGCGTACCGGACGTACTCGGGTCGGTGCCCGGTGCGTCGAGAAGCACGTGCATGGCGTCGCGGGGCAGGCGGGAATGTGACGACAGGGCCTAGAAGCGTCCTGAAGATCTTGCTCTGGCCGCCCGACTCACCCTGGATTGCCGGTAAACGTCAATCGCCATCAAGTAGGGCAAGCCGGGCGCATTTTCAAGATCTTCAGGACGCTTCCAGGGCCCGCAGCGACACGGGCGCCCGCTGAGGCTTCCGTCGAGTGCGGGCAGGCACAGTCGAGGGCAGGGGGACCCCATGCCGCGTACCGCGGTCGTCATCGGGGCGAGCATGGGCGGCATGCTCGCCGCCGCGGCTCTGGCCCGGTCCGTCGACGAGGTGATCGTGCTGGAGCGCGACGAGCTTCCGGACGAACCCCGACCGCGCCGAGGGCTTCCGCAGGGCCGCCATGCCCACATCCTCCTGCCCAGCGGCCGTGACGCCATCGACGAACTCGTGCCGGGCGGCAAGGTCCGCGAACGGCTGCTGGCGGCGGGTGCCCGGGAGCGCGGTCTCACCTCCGGCCTGGTCGCCCTGGGCCCGCAGGGCTGGTACCGCCGCTCCCGCCACCACGACACCCACCCCCTGCTCATCGCCGGCCGCGACCTGATCGACCGGACCGTACGGGAGGCCGTTCTCGCGAGCACCACCCGCGTCGGCGTCCGGCGCGCCTCGGCCACCGGCCTCCTCGGCACCGCCGAGCGCGTCACCGGCGTCCGGTTCACGGCCGGGGGAGAGCGGAGCGGGGGCACGCGGACGAGCGCACCCGAGGAGCGTCTGCGCGCGGACCTGGTCGTCGACGCGAGCGGACGCGGCACCCGTGTCGAGCACTGGCTCGCGGACCTCGGCATCACGGGCATCCGCAAGGACGTGGTCGACTCCGGGCTCGTCTACGCGACCCGCCTCTACCGCACCCCCGTCGGCGCTGCGGACTTCCCTCCGGCACAGGTGACGGCGGACCCGGCGGGCGGCCGGCCCGGCCGGTCGGGGCTGCTCCTGCCGATCGAGGGCGACCGCTGGCTGGTCAGCCTCGCCGGCACGCGGGGCGGCGAACCCACCGCCTCACCGGAGGACTTCGTCCCCTTCGCCCTGGGCCTGCGCCACCCCCTCGTGGGCCGGCTGATCGCGGGCGCCGAACCCCTGACCGACGTGACCCTCAGCCGCAGCACCCGCAACGAACGCCGCTACTTCGAGAAGTCCGAGCGGTGGCCCGAGGGGCTGGTGGCACTCGGGGACGCCGTCGCCACCTACAACCCGGTCTACGGGCAGGGCATGTCGGTGGCCGCGCTGGGCGCGCGCGAGCTGGGCCGGGAGCTGGACCGGACCGGTGTCGGGGCCGCCGGTCTGGCCCGGCGGGTGCAGCGGGCCGCCGCGAAGGTGGTGAACGCGGCGTGGACCATGTCGGTCGGCCAGGACCAGTGGTTCCCGGGGGTGCGGGGCAAGTCCCCCACGCTCGCCGACCGTCTGCTGTCCGCCTACACCGGCCGCATGACGCGCGTGGCCACCGGTTCGTACCGGGTCTCGGCGGCGATGTGCAGAGTGACCACCCTCCAGGCGGACGCCCTCCACCTGCTCCACCCCACCCTCCTCCTGTCCACGGCCCTGGGCCCGTTGCTCCCCCCGCTGTCAGGCCCGCCTCTCACCCCGAAGGAACGGGACATCCTGAACAACCTCAACACCCCCGCCCGGTAAGGGGCGCGGGGCTGTATCGACATGCGGCTCCGCCGCGTGGGCGCGAGAGGGCCCACCGGCCCGCAGCCGAAGAACAATTCTCTACCAGCCCCTCGCCCGCTCCGCGCGTACCGCCCCCTCGACAACCCCCGCCCGCACCGCCCGAGACATCCGGATCAACGCCGACTGTCCCGTATCCAGCCCCTGCCCCCCGGCCGTCGCACCCGCACCCGCACCCGCAGGCCCCACGTGCCCCCCAGCGATCCCCACGAGCACGTCCAGAGCGGCGAAATCCAAGCCCCCCTGAATGCCTCCCTGACGCGGCCCCCCGACCCGTTCCCGCGTCCCCGCCATCACGGCCACGGCCACCATCGCCGCGTCCCCGATGGCCTCCGCCTCACCCGCACTGGAGCCGAGGGACAGCGCCTGCCGGTAGGCCCGCTCACGGACCGCCTCGTCGAAGTGGACGGACACGTCCCGCAGTCCGTCCCGTATGGCCGTCGTCCGGTGCGTCAGCCGCAGTTCGACGTCGCCGAGGGAACGCCAGGACAGCAGCACGTTCCGCCCGATGCGGCTGGCGCTCCCGGAGCCGACGAGCCGGAACAGCGGCCCGAGCCGCAGGAAGGCGACCAGGCTGTCGACGCGCGGTCCGAGCAGCGGCAGGACATAGCCGGCCGAGGTGAGGACCGCGCCGACGGTGACCAGCATCGGCGCGAGCCGCGTGCTCAGCGGGTCCCAGTGCTGCCCGGTCCAGCGGCCCACGACGGCCACCATCTTGAGCACGCCGTACGCGCTGGTGCACAGCCACCCGACGGCCAGCACGGCCAGAGCCCGCCGTGTCCAGCCGCTGAGCTGGAAGGTCCAGCGCCAGCAGAGGAACGTGGTGGTGAGGGCGGCCGCCAGGTGGGCCACCAGATAGAGGACGATCATCTCGCGGATGAACGGAGTGTCCGCGTAGTAGGTGTCGAAGTCGGCGAGGCGCTCGACGGGCGCGTCCCCGACGGCGAAGAGTGCCGTCTGCGCCGCGATGACCACGGCATAGGCGAGCAGCCACCGGCGGGAGACCCGTCGCAGCCGGGCGGGGTCGTCGGCACCCCGCCAGTGCACGATCAGTACGAGGGACGCGGCGGAGAAGGCGTTCACCGCGCCGTAGGCGAGGCAGGCGGCGGCGTTGGGGACGCCGACGAGGCGGTTGACGAGGCCGACGGTGGGCGGGGCGCCGAGGGCGAAGCAGAATCCGGCGAGGAAGATCACGGCGCAGAGCGCGCGTTTCATCGGATCACGCCGGTCGCGCCACAGGCTGGGCATCTGGGCGGCGAAGCCGGTCCACAGGGTGGCGGCCGCCAGAAAGTACACCAGTCCGTTCACGGTAGGCCCCCCGGCTCGGTCCGAGAGACCTCTCGCGTCAACACCCTTCACACAGTAGTCACGTAGTCAACCCCGGTACCGCCTACGATCAGCTCTCGTCGGCGGTCAGCCTCAGCGAGATGCTGTTGATGCAGTACCGCTGGTCGGTGGGGGTGGCGTACCCCTCACCCTCGAAGACGTGCCCGAGGTGCGACCCGCACCGGGCGCACCGCACCTCCGTGCGCACCATCCCGTGCGACCGGTCCTGCAGCAGCTCCACCGCGTCGCTGTCCTTCGGGTCGTAGAAGGACGGCCAGCCGCAGTGCGACTCGAACTTCGTGTCGGAGGTGAAGAGTTCGGCACCGCAGGCGCGACAGGAGTAGACGCCCTTGGTCTTGGTGTCGGTGTACTCACCGACGAACGCGGGCTCCGTGCCGGCCTGCCGCAGCACGGCGTACTCGGCCGGCGTCAGCTCCGCACGCCACTGCTCGTCCGGCTTCTCGACGTCGTACGACATGCACCTCAGCCCCTCAGCTCGAAAGACGGTCCAGGATCCGCGGGCCCAGGTCCGTCACATCACCCGCGCCCATGGTGAGAACGAGATCACCGGGCCTCGCCATTCCCGCGATCGCGGCGGGCACCTCGGCCTTGTCGTGCAGGGCGGTGACGTCCGCGCCCGCGGTCCGGGCCGCGTCGATGATCAGCTCGCTGGTGACCCCCGGGATCGGGTCCTCGCGGGCCGGGTAGATGTCGAGGACGACCGACGCGTCCGCGAGCGCCAGGGACTGCCCCATCTCGGTGCCCAGTTCCTGGGTGCGGGAGAACAGGTGCGGCTGGAAGACGACCAGGATCCGCGCGTCCCCGGCGGCGGCCCGCATGGCCTCCAGGTCGGCGGTCATCTCGGTCGGGTGGTGCGCGTAGGAGTCGATGATCTGTACGCCCCGCGCCTCGCCCTTCAGCTGCAGGCGCCGCTTCACACCGGTGTACGCCGCCAGCGCGGGCGCCAGCGCGTCCGCCGGTACACCGAGCGCGACACCGGCCGCGAGCGCGGCGACGGCGTTGTGGGCGTAGTGCCGCCCGGGCACGGACACCGTGAAGACGATCTCCTGCCCGTCGAGCAGAACGGTGACCTCGCTCTTCAGCCCCTGCGCCACGACCGACAGAACGCGGACGTCCGCGTCCTCGCGCTCGCCGTAGGTCACCGTGCGCACCCCGGACAGCCGGGAGGTCAGTTCCCGCGCGCCCTCGTGGTCGGCGGAGATCACCAGTGTGCCCCCGGGCACGATCTTCCCGGCGAACGTCTCGAAGGACTCGTAGATCTCGTCCATGGACGCGTAGTTGGCGTGGTGGTCGAGCTCCACGTTGAGGACGATCGCCACCTCGGGCGCATACTTGTGGAAGCTCCGGTCGCTCTCGTCGGCCTCGGCGACGAAGATCTCCCCGTCGCCGTGCAGCGCGTTCGACCCGGGTACGTCGAGGTCGCCGCCGATGGCGTACGACGGCCGCAGCCCCAGCTCACCGAGCGACACGGCCAGCATGGACGTCGTCGTGGTCTTGCCGTGCGTCCCGGCGACGGCGATCGGCCGCAGCCCGTCCATCAGCCGGGCGAGCGCGTCCGACCGGTGGACGACAGGGATCCCGAGCTCGGCGGCGCGGGCCAGCTCGGGATTGTCGGCCCGGATCGCCGAGGACACGACCACGCAGGTCGCGTCGTCCGCGAGATGCTCCGCCGCGTGCCCGATGTGCACGGTGGCCCCCAGCGCCCGCAACGCCTGAGCCGTCTCCGACTCCTTGGCATCACTCCCGGCGACCTTCGCCCCTCGCTGCGCGAGGATCTTCGCGATCCCCGACATCCCGGCCCCACCGATCCCGATGAAGTGCGGTCGTTCCATGGCGCTGGGAAGGCCGGGTGCCATGCGTGTTCTCCAGGTGACGTACGAAGCCGACGGACGCCCCCAGCCTATTGCCTGCTGTACGGAGGCCCGTACAGCAGCCGCCCACGGACCGCGCCCCTGGCCGGCGGCGCAGCCAGGGGCGCGGGGAACTGCGCGACCAGCCACGACGCACGCGCACCCGACAGAACACGGCAACCCCTACGGCACCCCCGGCCTCACACCCGAGCATGAGAGAACAACTTCAACACCGGCACCCCCACCTTGTGCCGAGCCCGCGAGGCCCAGTCCCGGTGAAAGAACTCCTCCACGTAATGCGGATCGGTCAGCACCAACACCTCATCGGCCGAGACCTCCTCCACCAGCGACTTCAACGCGTCCAGCGGATGATCCTCGATCAACCGCCCCTGCGCCGTGCTCCCGGCCCCCCGCAGTGCCTGCAAGGACACTTCCAGGGCCCGTTCCCCGGCGTCCATCGCCTGCTCCCCCTCCGGCGTCTCCCCCTCCCGCGCCGCCTCGTCCAGCTCACCGAGGGCGAGGTCGTCGATGGCCCGCAGCAACCGGTCGGCCTGATTTCCGCGCGGCTGGAGCAGCACGTGGAAGGAGGCCCGCTCGTCGCCGTGCAGGGTCGTGACGAACTCGACGTCCGCCGACGTCAGAGCCTTCTCGATCATCAATACGCTCGTGAACGACACCACAGGCGCCCTTCTCCTCGGAGGGCCCCGGGGGCCCTCACTCCTCAGAGTTCTAGTGTGCCCGGCGAAAGCTAAACGGAACGGTAGATTCCGCCCGCTTTCACGTACGACCGACCCACGTTCACGTACGACGGTAACGACCGAACAGGAACCCGGACTCCTCCAACAGCGACACCAGGGCGAAGCGCTTGGGCACCGCCACCGAGGGTCCCCCGGCGATCCGTTGCGCGTCCCCGGCCGTGAGCATCGGCGACACCGTCAGACAGAGCTCGTCGAGGACGTCGGCGGCGACGAGCTGACCCAGGACCCGCGGGCCGCCCTCGGTGAGCAGCCGGGTCAGCCCCAGGTCGGCGAGGGCGCGTACGGCACGGGCCGGGTCGACGCCCATCCCGTCCCCGGCGACCACCACGCGGACCCCCGCCTTCTCGGCGGTGGCGACCCGGTCCGGGGCCGCGGCGGCACCGGTGAGCAGCAGCGTGGGCGTCAGCGGCGAGGTGAACAGCGGCAGCGAGAAGTCCAGGTCAAGGCTCGCGCTCACCACGGCGACGGCGGGCGCGGGCGTCTGTCCGGCCGCCCGGCGCGCCTCGGCGAACGCCTCCCGCGCGCGTGCCGGACGGTACCCCTCCTGCCTTACCGTTTCCGCGCCGACGATCACCACGTCCGCGAGCCCTCGCAGCGTGCCGAAGATCCGCATGTCGGCCTCGCTGGAGATCGGCTGCGAGCGCCCGTCGTGCTGGGCGGCGCCGTCGAGGGTGGACACCATGTTGGCCCGCAGCCAGGGCTCCCGCCCGCCGGGCGCGGGCTCGGGGTAGGCGTACGCGGCCGCCAGTTCGTCGAGGCTCCACTCCCGCTCGACGAGGTCCGACGCCCCGTCCGCCGGTGCCCCGGCCGCCGAGGGCCGGCCGTCGCCCGCGCCCCGCGTCCGGGCGCCCGCCGGGCCCTCACCGCCGACCGCCGTCGGCGCCTCGGCCGCAATCGCCCCACCGGTCGCTTCCGGTGTCCGGGCCGCTGTCTCTTCGGTCACAGGGAACAGGCGTCGCATGTCGTGCAGTGTGGCACGACCCTTAGACTCGGTAACCGTGTCGTCGTCCTCAGCCACCGTGTCCGGATTCGGTTCGATACCCGAAGCGGCTCCCGCGTCCCTGTGCACCCGCGAGCCCCATGTCCCCGCGGACCGGCTCGTCGCCGAGATGGTGCCGCCGCCCCGCTTCGACTCGGTGCGCTTCGACACCTACATCCCGGACCCGAACCAGCCCAGCCAGACCGAGGCCGTCCGTGTCCTGAGCGGTTTCGCGGCGGGGCTCGGCGGCGCGCACGCGACCGGCGCCGGCCGACGCGGCTTCTTCGGCCTCGGCAAGGCGAAGGCCAAGGTCCCGGCGGGCCCCCGCGGCGTCTATCTGGACGGCGGATACGGCGTCGGCAAGACGCACCTGCTCGCCTCCCTCTGGCACGCCACCCCGGCCGAGCCCTCCCTGAAGGCCTTCGGCACGTTCGTGGAGCTGACGAACCTGGTCGGCGCCCTCGGTTTCCAGAAGACGGTCCAGACCCTCTCCGGGCACCGCCTGCTGTGCATCGACGAGTTCGAGCTGGACGACCCGGGCGACACGGTCCTGGTGTCGACCCTGCTCGGCAAGCTGGTCGTCGCGGGCGTGGCACTGGCCGCCACCTCGAACACACTGCCGGGCAAGCTCGGCGAGGGCCGGTTCGCGTCGGTCGACTTCCTGCGCGAGATCCAGGGCCTGTCGGCCCACTTCCGCTCCCTGCGCATCGACGGCGAGGACTACCGCCACCGCGGTCTGCCCGAGGCCCCGGCTCCGTACTCCGACGAGGAGGTCACCAAGGCGGCGTACGCCACCGAGGGCGCCTCGCTCGACGACTTCCCGCACCTGCTGGGCCACCTCGCGCGCGTCCACCCCAGCCGGTACGGCGCCCTGACGGACGGTCTGAAGGCGGTCTGCCTGACGGACGTCGAGCCGGTGCCGGACCAGTCCACGGCGCTGCGGCTGGTGGTGCTCGCCGACCGGCTGTACGACCGCGAGGTACCCGTGCTCGCGTCCGGGCTGCCCTTCGACCGGCTGTTCAGCGAGGAGATGCTGAACGGCGGCTACCGCAAGAAGTACTTCCGCGCCATCTCCCGCCTCACCGCCCTCGCGCGCGACGCCGAGCGACTCGTGAAGCACTGAGCGCACCACCAACGGCCGTAGCCCGACCCAGCGGAACTCCCCCAGGTCAAGGGCTGTTTCCAGCCAACCCGCCCTCGCTTTTCAGGCTCTCTTCAGCTCGCAACGTTAAGTTAACCCTGCAAACAACTTTGCAGGGTTAACGTGTTTCTTGACCAGTGGTTGACCATCGGTTGACCAAGTCGAGCAAGTGTCGACGCATGGGAGACACCCGGAACTGCCAGCGAGGAGGCTCATATTGCGAGGTGCGACGACCCGGACCGTCCTTTCGGCCCTAGCCGCCGTCCTGCTCACCCTGGCGTTCTTCGCTCCCACCACATCCTTCGCAGCCGCGCACACACCTGGTCACGCCAAGGCCAAAGCCGAGCCCGGAAACACCCCCACCGCGAAGCCGTTGCGTGACACCGCGGCCACCCACCGCACATGCGCACCCTCACAGGACCCGACCGGTCCACATCGCACACGCGACCGGCATCGCCTCACCACGCACACCGTTCCCGAAACGCCCGCGCGTCCGCCGCTGGGGGAGAACCCGGCGGCCGCGAGCTCACCCGAACGGCCCTCGGCCCCGCACCACCGGGCGTCGAGACCCCTCACGGCCCACACCCCGGCCGCTCTCCAGGTCTTCCGCTGCTGAGCCGCGGAGCGCCTGTTCCCCCCACTCTGTCGTGCAAGCCCGACGCGCCACGAGGCGCGCCAGGAGGAGTCACCACATCATGCAGCCCCTCATCGACAACGCCCGTACGTTCGGACAGCGCCCTGAGGAGTTCGCCAGGCTGGCCGAAGGCCAGTCCCCCGAGGTCCTGTTCATCACCTGCTCCGACTCGCGGGTCGTCCCGGCCCTGATCACGGGCGCCCGCCCCGGCGAGCTCTTCGAACTGCGCACCGCCGGGAATATCGTCCCCCCGTACACCGCCGACCGCCCCACCGGCGAGACGGCCACCATCGAGTACGCCGTGGAGGTCCTCGGCGTCACCGACATCGTGGTCTGCGGACACTCGCACTGCGGCGCCGTGGGCGCCCTGGTGCGCGGCGACGACCTGGACGCCGTACCGGCCGTACGCGACTGGCTGACCAGCGCCACCCCCCGCCCGGCAGGGGCGGTCGAGGACCCGACGGTCGCCGACGGCGTGCAGAACCACGTCCTCAGCCAGCTGCTGCGCCTGCGCTCCTACCCGTGCGTGGAGAAGCGCCTCGCGGACGGTCGGCTGCGGTTGCGCGGCTGGTACTACGAGGTCCACACGGGTGCCGTGCGCGAACACCGCGTGGACTCCGACAAGTTCGAGACCCTGTGACCGGCGGCCAGGTGTCCGAGGTGAACTCCCCGACCTCTCCCCCGTCCCCGTCCTCCAGGTTTCCCCATCTGCGACAGGACTTCGGCGCCTCGCTCGTCGTGTTCCTGGTCGCCCTCCCGCTGTGCGTCGGCGTCGCCGTCGCCTCCGGGGTACCGGCCGAACTCGGCCTGGTCACCGGCATCGTGGGCGGCATCGTCGCCGGAATGATGCCCGGCAGCAGCCTCCAGGTCTCCGGCCCCGCCGCCGGTCTGACCGTGCTGGTCTTCGAGGCGGTCCGCCAGTTCGGGCTGCCCGCCCTCGGAGTCATCGTGCTCGCCGCCGGTCTGCTCCAACTCGCCATGGGCACGCTGAAGCTGGGCCGTTGGTTCCGGGCGATATCCGTCTCCGTCGTCGAGGGCATGCTCGCCGGCATCGGCCTGGTGATCATCGCCGGCCAGCTCTACGCGGCGGCCGGCCTGAAGGCCCCCGCCTCCGGCATCGACAAGATCGCGGACCTGCCCGGCGCCTTCGTCGATGCCGTCGGCAGCACCACCGCGCTCGCCTCGCTGGCGGTCGGCGCGGGCACCATCGCCGCGATGGTGCTGTGGAAGCGCCTGCCGAAGAAGGTCCAGCTCGTGCCCGGCGCGCTCGCCGCGGTCCTGCTGGCCACCGGCGCCAGTCTGGCCTTCAGCCTCCCGGTGGCGAACGTCGAGGTGAAGGGCCTGCTGGACGTGATCCAGCCGCCCGGCCCGGACGCCTTCGGCCGGCTCGCCGACGTGGCCCTTCTCGGCACGATCCTCGCCTTCACCCTCATCGCCTCCGCCGAGAGCCTCTTCAGCGCGGCGGCCGTGGACCGGATGCACGACGGTCCGCGCACCGAGTACGACAAGGAGCTGATCGCCCAGGGCGCCGGCAACACCGTGTGCGGGCTGCTGGGCGCGCTGCCGATGACGGCGGTGATCGTGCGCAGCTCCGCCAACCTCCAGGCGGGTGCGAAGACGAAGGCGTCCCGCGTCCTGCACGGCGTCTGGCTGCTGCTCTTCGTGGCCGCGCTGCCGGGGGCGCTCGCGCTGATCCCGCTGCCGGCCCTGGCCGGCATCCTCGTCCACGCGGGCTGGAAACTGATCCCCTTCCGGGGGGTCGTCTCCCTGTGGCGCGGCCACCGGGGCGAGGCGCTGATCCTGGTCGCCACGGCCGTGGCGATCGTCGCGGTCAACATGTTCGAGGGCGTGCTGATCGGTCTGGCCCTCTCCGTGGCCAAGACTGCCTGGGATGCCTCTCACATCAAGCTGGAGGTCATAGACAAGGGCGCCGGCCCGGTCCAGGCCTACCTCTCCGGCAACGCGACCTTCCTCCGCCTGCCGAAGATACTGGACGACCTGGAGTCCCTCCCACAGGACCGCCCGGTGGAACTCCACCTCACCGGCCTCCACCACCTGGACCACGCCTGCCGCACCGCCCTGGAGAACTGGGCGGCCCGCCACAGCGCGACGGGTACGGAACCGGTACGCATGACAGTCCCAGAACCAGAAAAGGCCACGTCAGCCACACCCTGACCCAGCCAGCCCCCGGTGCCCCGGCCTGACGGCCGGGGCGCCGACTCGTCCCCCACACACTCGCCCTCCCCACAAACTCCGCCCCGCCCCCTCCACAAACTCCGACCGGCTCACCCCGCCTGCGGACTCCGGCCCGCCCCCTCCACAAGCTCCGACCGGCTCACCCCGTCTGCGGGCAATCGTGCCGCTGGGGCGGCACGGGTGGGCGCAGGCGGCACCCTGTAAGCGCGGCAAGCGACTCCCACCCCCGCCCGACCCCAGCGCCGGAGCACTTCCAGCCCCGCCCCGCTCCCGACCGACAGTCGCCCCACCCCCCGCCTCCGACATATCGTGGTACTCGCACACACACCGGACGACTCAAGGGGGTCGTCATGGTCGAGACGCTGCTCATCACCGCCGCGGCGATCGGCTCCGCCGCGGTCGTCTACGTCGCCGCCGCCGCCCGAGTCGTCAAGCAGTACGAGCGAGGCGTGGTCTTCCGCCTGGGCCGACTGCGCGGCGCCCCCAGAACCCCCGGCTTCACCATGGTCGTCCCCGGCCTCGACCACATCCGCAAGGTCAACATGCAGATCGTGACGATGCCGGTCCCGGCCCAGGAGGGCATCACCCGCGACAACGTCACCGTCCGTGTCGACGCGGTCGTCTACTTCAAGGTCGTCGACCCGGCGAACGCGGTCGTACGGGTCGAGGACTACCGCTTCGCCGTCTCCCAGATGGCCCAGACCTCCCTGCGCTCCATCATCGGCAAGAGCGACCTCGACGACCTCCTCTCCAACCGCGAGAAGCTCAACCAGGGCCTGGAACTGATGATCGACAGCCCCGCCGTGGAGTGGGGCGTCACCATCGACCGCGTCGAGATCAAGGACGTCTCCCTCCCCGACACCATGAAACGCTCCATGGCCCGCCAGGCCGAGGCCGACCGGGAACGCCGCGCCCGCATCATCAACGCGGACGCGGAACTGCAGGCGTCGAGAAAGCTGGCCGAGGCGGCGAAGGAGATGGCCGACACCCCCTCCGCCCTCCAACTCCGCCTGCTGCAGACGGTGGTGGCGGTGGCCGCCGAGAAGAACTCCACCCTGGTCCTGCCCTTCCCCGTGGAACTCCTCCGCTTCCTGGAACGCTCCCAGGCGGGCCCCTCGCCGACCCCCCCCCCCCCCCCCCCCGCCCTCGCGCCCTCAGACCCCTCCCCCACCTCCCTCCGCCCCACCTTTCCCACCCCCTCCGACCGAGTGACACGAAGGACGACTCCGCGCTCGACCTCTACGCGCGTGGTTCACGTGGCGCTGACCACGTGATACACACGGGCGGGTCACATCCTGTCCGCCAGCAGGAAGGTTGTCCCCCGTGTCAGTGACCCGCCGTCAGGCCCTCGCCCGCTCGGGCGCCGGTATCGCAGGCATCGCGTTCACCGGAGCCCTCTCCGAGCTCTTCGTCGGCACGGCCACCGCGCAGAGCACCCTCGGCCACTCCGGCTACGGCCCCCTGATCCCCGACCCGAACGGCCTGCTCGACCTGCCGAAAGGTTTCCGCTATCGGATCCTCTCCCGTGAGGGCGACCCCCTCAGGTCGGGCGAGGGCCCGGTGCCCAGCAACCACGACGGCATGTCCGCCTTCCCCGGCAGACACGGCCGTGTCCACCTCGTCCGCAACCACGAGAACCGCCACAACGGCCGTATCCCGGTCCCCACGATCCAGGGCCTCACCTACGACCCGGCGGCCAAGGGCGGCTGTACGTCCCTCACGATCGACGCCCGGGGCAAGGTGCTCTCGGAGCAGGTCGCCATCGCCGGCACGGCGGTCAACTGCGCGGGCGGGCCCACCCCTTGGGGCACCTGGCTGACCTGCGAGGAGAACGAGGACAAGGCCGGCACCAACGGCTACACCAAGGACCACGGCTTCATCTTCGAGGTCGATGCGGCCGACCCGCGGCGCTCGGGAGCCGTGCCCCTCACCGCGATGGGCCGCTTCCAGCACGAGGCGATCGCGGTGGACCCGCAGCGGGGAGTCGTCTACGAGACGGAGGACGCCTTCGAGCGCCCCTTCGGCCTCTTCTACCGCTTCCTCCCCAACAAGCCCAAGGGCGGCCTCGGTTCACTGCGCGCGGGCGGCCGACTGCAGGCGATGCGCGTCCCGGGCGTCCCCGACCTCTCCCCCGTCCAAGAGCCCGGCGCCTGCTTCGACGGCATCGAATGGGTCGACGTCCCCGACCCCCTGGCCGCCCAGACCGCCATCCGCCACCAGGACTTCGGCCCCAAGGGCATCACCCACGCCCAGAAGCTGGAAGGCTGCTACTGGGGCGGTCGCTGCGTCTACTTCGTCTCCTCCTTCGCCCGCAGCTCGGACGGCTCGGCCGCCGACCACTACGGCCAGATCTGGCGTTACGACCCCGACCACCGCACCCTGACCCTGGTCATCGCCTTCGGCCCCGACACCGACCTCCAACTCCCCGGCGAATCCCCGGACAACATCTGCCTCGCCCCCTCCGGCGGCCTCATGGTCTGCGAGGACGGCAACGGCGCCCAGCACGTCTACGGCGTCACGCGCCGCGGCGAGGTCTACGCCATGGCCCGCAACGCCCAGGACATCGGCACCCCCGAAGAGCCCGAATGGGGCGAGTTCGCGGGCGTCACCTTCTCCCCCGACGGCGACACGATGTACGTCAACTGCTACACCCCGGGCACGACCTTCGCGGTCACGGGGCCGTGGCGCCGCTGACGACACCCGCCGGCTCGTCCCACCCCGCATGCTGAAGAGGTGACGCACTCCGAAAATGAGGACCGGGAGCAGCAGGCGGCTGTCAGTCGTCTGCTGCTGTACTACCTGAACGCTCCCCTCTCCGAAGGCTGCCGCCTGCTCGGCGTGCTGCCCGCCCCGGGCGCCGTCCGGATCGCCGTCCGCGCCGGCGACGACGAGGACGGCATCACCTTCCTCTACGAGATCCCCCACGATGTCGTGGCCCCCGCGTACATCCCCGGCATCCTGCGCACCACTCTGGCCGGAACCCAGCTCTACAGCAGCGACGACATCGGCGACGTCATGGGGATGACGCTGATCCGCCTCCGCCCGGAGCGGATCACCTCCGCCCCCGAGTCCGAGCCGGACCGGGTTCTCGGCGTGCTGCGCGCCCTGTCGGACCCCGGCGACGACGAGGACCCCTTCCTGATCGGCTTCCTGATGCGGGGCGACGGCCTGCTGCGGCTCTACGTGCGGCACCCCGACGGCCGGCGTGTCATCGGCGCCGACATCCGTCTCACCGACGCCCTCACCGCCCTCATCGCCTCACTCGCCTCACTCGTGGAGGAGGAGGAACGGCACCGGCCCAGCCCCGACGACCCGCACTGCGATCTCCTGGTGGACCTCACCGACTGGTAGACGTGGCGCGCGGCCAACATGTACGGCTCCGGGCCGTACACGCCTGTTCGATGGGCAGTACGCGTAACCGTTCGTGACTCTGGGTGAGTTGATCGTGGGGAGATCCGACTCATCTGGAGGTGGCCGAGCATGGGTGTCGACTGGGAGCCGGACCCGTCCGACAGCCTGAAGACGTTCGGGGCGTTCGTGCAGGCGCTGCGCGAGCATCACGGCTTCACGCGGGAGCAGTTCGCTCCGCTGGTGAGCTTCAGCGTGCACACCGTGGCCTCCATCGAGCTGGGCAGGCGGATGGCGGATGAGGTGTTCGTGGAGCGGGCGGATCGTGTGCTGGGCAACACGGGCGCGTTGCTGAGGGCTGCGAAGCACGTCTCGCGACAACCGGGGCTGGCGTCGTGGTTCCGCCGCTGGGCTCAGCTGGAGCGGCACGCGGTGAGCCTGTGCACGTACGAGTGCCGTCTGATCCCAGGACTGCTGCAGACGGAGAC
Source organism: Streptomyces sp. 11x1 (assembly GCF_032598905.1). Lineage (NCBI taxonomy): Bacteria > Bacillati > Actinomycetota > Actinomycetes > Kitasatosporales > Streptomycetaceae > Streptomyces > Streptomyces sp. 11x1. The sequence goes on from NZ_CP122458.1 coordinate 2,390,325, forward strand.
GTACGCGCGCGATCTCTTCGGCAACCGTGTCCCGCCGCTCTCCGACACCGAGTTGGAGAGTCGGCTGGCGGCCCGCACGGACAGGCAGCGGCTCCTCCGCGAACGGCCGCACACCACCTTCGACTTCATCATCGAGGAGGCCGTGTTCATGCGGCGCCTGGGTGGGCGGGACGCCACCCGCAGCCTGTTCGACCACGTGCTGTCGGTCGGCGAACTCCGCAACGTCACCCTCCAGATCATGCCTGCGAACAGCACGCACCACGCGGGTCTGGCCGGCCCCATCCGCCTGCTCGAAACCCCGGACGGCAAGCGCTACGCGTACTCCGAGGGGCAGGAGACCGGACGCCTGATCACTGACCGGAAAGACGTCGCCGCACTCGGGATGCGCTATGCGAGACTGCGTTCGCAGGCCCTCTCTCCGCAGGACTCCATGGGCCTGTTGGAGCGAATGCGAGGAGCGCTATGAGCACCGCCGCACCGGCCTGGTTCAAAAGCAGCTACAGCAGCGATCAGGGCGACGACTGCGTAGAAGTCGCCCCCCTCCCCTCCGCCGTCCGCGTCCGGGACTCCACGCGGCCCGGCGGGCCCGCGCTCACCCTCTCCGCCGCCGCCTGGGCCCCCTTCATCGCCCAGGCGGGTGACTTCGGTGCGGACTCCCCCGCGTTGGGCAGTTGAAACGACTGTCCGCTGACCCCATCGCCGTACTTTCGTGCGGTGATCAGTCCCGTACGTAGCATCACCGCGCTCTGCGCACTCGGCGCGCTCGGTGCCGCCCTCGCCGCCTGCGGCACCCCGCACGCCTCGACGCGCATCGTCAACGCCACCGCCAGCCCCTCGGTGGCGACGGCGTCCCGGCCGCCGACACTCGCGCCGGGTCCGGCAGGGCTGACCCCGGTGTTCGAGCACGGTCTGCGCAGCCGCACTGACAAGACAGTTGCGCTCACCTTCGACGCGGACATGACCGCGGATCAGGGCGGGCGAGCCGCCGCGGGCGAACGGTTCGACAATCCGGAGCTGATCGCCGCGCTGCGTCAGCTGAAGGTCCCGGCCACGCTGTTCATGACGGGGCGGTGGGTCGAGGAGTACCCGATCCAGGCGCGGTCCATCGGACGGGACCCCCTGTTCGAGGTCGCGAACCACTCGTACAGCCATCACGCCTTCACGGAGAACTGCTACGGCCTGCCTACCATGGCACCCGCGCGCATGCGGGCGGACCTGGAGCGGGCGTACCGGGTGTTCCGCGAGGCCGGGGTCCGGGATCCGATGCCGTACTTCCGGTTCCCCGGCGGCTGCTACGACAGCCGCGCGCTGCGCAGGCTCAGCGCGTCCGGGGTGACGGCGGTGCAGTGGGACGTGGCGAGCGGCGACGCGTTCGCGACGGACGCGGACGAGGTGGTGCGGGAGGTGCTGGACGGGGTGCGGCCTGGGTCCGTCGTGGTCATGCACTGCACGCGCAGCGCCGCACCGGTCACAGAGCGGGCCGTGCGGAAGATCGTGCCGGCGCTGCGGGAGCGCGGTTTCCGGTTCGTGAAGGTGTCGGAGCTGGTGGGGACGACGGCGGCGAAGGCGGTGGCGGCGCCCTGAGCGGGCCCGCGTAGGCCCGCACAGGTCTGTTCGGGTCCGGGCGAGGCCGCTCTACGCTGGACGCATGAGCGACCACGACCACAGCGGCGCCCTCGCCGAGTGCGTCCTGTGCCGGAAGCCCACCGAGTACCCGGAGTCCCACAAGGGGATCACTCTGTGCCCGGTCTGCGAGTGGCGGGAGGCCGAGCGGATCGCCTGTTCAGGCTGAGCGGCGTCTGGTCAGGGCGCACGCCACGGCGGTCGCGGCCGCCGTGAGGAGCCCGGCCGCGAGCAGGGGCAGGACGGGAACCGGGATCGTCGCGTGCCGCGAGCCGTCGACCAGGGCCGTGACCGCCGCCCTGGCCGGGGAGCCGGCCATCACCAGCGCGAGCAGTGCGCCGAGCAGGAGCGCGGGGACGGCCCGGCCCGGTGAACGCAGCAGTGGCCAGTTCGTGAGGGCGCCGACGGCCGTGCCGAGGAGGGCGCAGACGAGGGCCGCGAGGAGTCCGGCGCCGCCCGCCGGGAGCGCCTCGACCCGCGTCTGGTGGTCCGTGCTCGTGGGGGCACTGATGAACGTGACGAGGACCGTGGCCGCCGTCCCGAGGAGCGCGGCCGCCGAGAACGCGACCAGGACACAGGCCAGGTGCGCGCGCCCGGGACCGGCCGCCGCACCGGTACAACTGCGGGCCGCGGGCGGCTCGTTGGTGACGCAGATCCGCATCAGCCAGGCGGATACCGGCAGCAGCGCGGCGGCCGTGTAGCCGAGCGAGTCGAGCACGGGCTGTCCGCGCTGCACACCGATGGCGAGGAACGCCGCGTACAGGATGACGGGCGGCAGCCAGCGCTGGGAGCGGACGAGGAGGGCCGCCTGGTAGCGGAGGAGGGCGGTCATCAGGAGCTTTCCAGTTCGGGTTCCGGCGTCGCTTCCGGTCGCGCTTCGGGCAGGGGTGCGGATTTCGGCGTCACGCTCACCACGTGCCACGGCGGTCGGGCGTCCAGCAACGCCCGCAGCAGCTCGTCGGATCGGGCTTGCGGGACCGTGAACCGGTGCGTGCCGTGGACCATTTCCTCGACGACCGTCGCCAACTTCCCCACGGCCTCCGGGACTTGTGTGTCCACTGGGCTCCGTCCCTCGACGACCACGGAGACCGAGGGGGCGGCGCCCTGCGGGACCCGGGGTTCGAGCGCCCCTCCCACCACCGCGTACGTCGCGTCCGGCGCCCCGACCAGCCGCCGGGGGTCGTGGTCGACGAAGACCACCGCGGCACCGGCGGCGGTCCGCTCCACCACCACCCGCTCCATCTCCTCGCGGGCGTCGGAGTCCAGGCCGGTCCACGCCTCGTCGAGGACGAGCAACTCCGGTTCGGCCAGCAGCGCCTGGGCCACGGCGACCTTCTGGCTGCTGCCCTTGGAGAGCTCCGCCATCGGCGTACGGGCGTACTCGGCGGCCCCGAAGCGCTCCAGCCAAGCATGGGCGGCCCGGGCGGCGGAGGGGCGGTCCAGGCCGTGCACGGCACCGAGGTGGGTGAGGTACTCGACGGCAGTGAACGGCAGGGCGGCGGGGAAGCGCTCGGGGACGTACGCCGTGCGCGGGCGCCCCGTCACCCGGCCCTCGGTGGGGGCGTCGAGCCCGGCGAGGACCCGGAGCAGTGTCGACTTCCCGGTGCCGTTCGCGCCCTCCACCCGGATCAGCGCGCCGGCGGCGATCTCCAGGTCGAGGCCGCGCAGGATCCAGTCGCCGCGGAAGCCGTACCGTCGGCCGACTCCCTCCAGCCTCAGCAGTAACTCACGTTCCATGCCCCCATCCTCGTACAAGTCCCCGTACAGGCGGGCGAGCAGGGGCGCGGGAACAAGATGTCCGCCTGGCAGACTGGGCGGGTGACCACCAGTGACACCCCTCAGGACAGCCCCACGCCGGACAGCCCCTTCCGGGACGAGCGGACCTCCCGCGACGAGGCGCCGCAGTTCGTGCTGCCGCTGGTCGCGCGCATCGAGAAGGCCTCGCCCCCGGCGCGTACGGACGCGTTGGAGACGTCGGCGCGGGCAGTGCTGGTGATGCTGAGCGACGCGCGGTCGTTGGGCGACGGGGAGTGGGCCGAGGCGATGCGGAGCTGGCAGGACGCCCGGATCCGCAAGGTGGTCCGGCGGGCGCGCGGCGCGGAGTGGCGACGGGCCGAGGCGCTGCCGGGAATCACGGTGACGGGCAAGTCGGCCGAGGTGCGCGTCTTCCCACCGGTCCCGCTCGACGGCTGGCCCAAGGACCTGGCCCGCCTCCAGGTCTCCGGCACGGACCTCGACGACCCGGAGCCGCCGGCCGGCCCGGAGCCCGCGGCCCCGGTGCTGTGGCTCAACCCCGAGGTGACGATGTCGGCGGGCAAGGCGATGGCCCAGGCGGGCCACGGCGCGCAGCTCGCGTGGTGGGACCTGGACGAGGCGGCCCGTACCGCCTGGCGTGACGCGGGCTTCCCCCTCGCCGTCCGCGCGGCCACCCCCGCCCACTGGCGGACCCTCACCACCGCCGCCCTCCCGGTCGTACGGGACGCGGGCTTCACGGAGATCGCCCCGGGCTCCTGCACGGTGGTCGCGGACCACACCGCGTTGCGTTCCTGACCCACCACGTGATTACGGGGCCGACGTGCGGGCCGCAGCCTGGGGCGCCGGACCAGGGCTGCTGGACGTGGTCGGTACCGAGCGCGGCCGACCCGCCTGCCGGTGGCGCCTCGGGCCACTGGCCGTGCATCCGTCGGCAGCCGCACGGGCCGCCGAGATCGCCCGGCCGCGGGAGTTGTTCCGGCTCCGCTTCACCGAACGCTTCACCGCGGGGCTGGCCGTCTCGGTCGCCGCGAGCGGACTGCTCACCCTTCTGTGGCTGATGTTCAACCGGATCGACGCCCTCGACGCGCGCTGGACGATCGTGCTGCTGTGTGCGCCCGCCGCCCTCGCCGTGATCGGACTGGGTGTCTGGCGGGCCGCCCTGTTCGGCGGTGGCACCCGGGCGGTTCTGCTGCCGACGGTGGGCCTGGGTCTCGGGCTGGTCGGGGGTGTGCCGCTCGCGCCCCAGAGCGGCATCGTCCTGACGGATCGTCCCCTCGTCCCGGGAGCGGCGGCAGTGCTGTGGTCCCTCGCGCTGTGCGCGCTCCTGGTGGCGCTGTCGGCGTGGATCGCCCGGTCGGCGGCGCTCTGGCACGCCGCCGGGGAGGCCCCGTCCGCCGGGCGGCAGGCCGCCGCCGGTGCGCGGCGGAGGGGGCCGCCCCGGTAAGCCTCACCCAGCCGATCGGCCACCGCCCGGCGCCCCACCCGTCCTCAGCCGGTTCAAAGGGCGTTGAACACCACAGGCACCCCGCACGTACTTCCCGGTACTGGCCAAGCAACTGCTCCAACGACCAGTTGGCATCACCCGGGAGGATCACTTTGCGGCGTCTCAACGGCTCGGTCATCGCCAGCCTGGCTCTCGTCGTCACCGTCGGCGCGCTGGCGTTCCCCGTATGGTCCTACGCCGACCGCTCGGGCACCGCCCAGGCCAACATGGCCGCCAGCACGGTGAACACCCAGTGGGGACCGCTGACGGCCGCCGACCGCGACCTGATCATCCGTGTCCGGCTGGCCGGCCTGTGGGAGCTGCCCGCCGCCGAGAAGGCGATGGCGCGGTCGAAGAGCCCGGAGGTCAGGGAGGCCGCCGACCACCTGATCGTGGGTCACCAGGACCTCGACGAGCGGGTGCGCAACGTCGCCTCGCAGCTGGGCGTCGAGCTGCCGAACGTGCCGAACGAGCAGCAGGTGGGCTTCCTCGCGCAGATGGACAACGCGACCGACGACCAGTTCGACCGGGTCTGGGCCAACCTGCTGCGCTCCGCGCACGGCAAGATCTTCCCGGCCATCGGAGCGATCCGGAACCAGACCGAGAACACCCTGGTGCGCCAGCTGGCCTCGGACACCAACCAGACCGTGCTCGACCACATCACGGTGCTGGAGAAGACCGGCCAGGTCGACTTCGACGCGATCGCCAACGGCACGATCTGACGCCGCCCCGGCCCCGCCCCGGGCGGCGGCCCGGGACCGGACAGTCACAACGGTATCAGCGGTATCCCAGCGGACACCATCCGCGCCCAAGCAACAGTTCAGTCCCCAACGATCAGTTGGTTTCCTCCCGGAGGCTCATTTGCGACGCTCCAAGGGCTCCGTCCTCGTCGCCCTGGCGATCGCCGGCACGCTCACCGCGGTCGCCTACCCCATCTTCTACTCGTACCCCAACCGCAACGCGACAGCCGCGGCCGCGCTCACCGGCGACACGGTGACCACGCAGTGGGGGCCGCTCACCCCCGGCGACCGCGACCTGCTCATCCGTGTGCGGCTGGCGGGCCTGTGGGAGCTGCCCGCCGGGCAGCAGGCGCTGGAGCGCAGCGGCAGCCAGTCCGTCAGGGAGGCCGCCGACCACCTGATCGTGGGCCACACCGACCTCGACAAGCGGTCCCGGGTCATCGCGGCGAAGCTGGGCGTCGAGCTGCCCAACCAGCCGACGGCGGAGCAGCAGGGCTGGCTGGACCAGATGACCGCCAGCAAGACCGAGGCCGAGTACAACAAGACCTGGGCGAACCTGTTGCGGGCCGCCCACGGCAAGATCTTCCCGGCGATCGCCTCCGTGCGGAACTCCACCCGCAACACGCTGATCCGCCAGCTGGCCTCCGACGCCAACCAGACCGTGCTGGACCACATCACGATCCTGGAGAAGACCGGCGAGGTCGACTTCGCGACGATCGCCGACAACTCGGTCAGCGGTACCGCGAGCCCCACCGGCCCGCCGCCGCCCGTTCCCGGCCGGGTGCCGCCCGCCGCGCCCCCGGCGGTGCCGTCCACCAACCCGGACCTGCAGTCGAAGCCGTCGCCCTTCGAGTCCGGGAACGTCCCCACCGGACGTCCGGACCCGGAGGAGATCAACAAGGACCAGGGGCAGCCGCAGGTCCAGTAGAAAGCTCAAATGTTGCTCTGAAGGTCCCCTCCACGGGGTTCGGCCCCGGCTGACGGGGCCATGACTCCGTCACGCCGGAACACAGGTCCGCCGTAAGGAGACACACAGGGTCCTGGTGAAGCCGTGGCCGACGTGACCGAGGAGGGGACGGGACGATGGAGCAGATCGCACAGTTGGGGACGGGGATCGGCTGGCGGCCGGAGATCGCCGACGCCGTGGAACGCATGGCCGGTACGGACGGCGGTGTCGACTGGGTCGAGGTCGTCGCCGAGAACGTCTGTCCCGGCCACATCGCCGAATCGTTGCTGCGCCTGCGCGAGCGGGGCGTCACGGTCGTGCCGCACGGTGTCTCCCTCGGTCTGGGCGGCGCCGACCGCCCTGACGAGCAGCGCCTGCGCTCCCTCGCCGAGCGCGCGGAGGCACTGGGCGCCCCCCTCGTCACCGAGCACGTCGCCTTCGTCCGGGCGGGCGGCGCCCTCACCGCGTCGCCGCTGCTGGAGGCCGGACACCTGCTGCCGGTGCCGCGCACCCGGGACGCCCTGGACGTGCTGTGCGAGAACGTCCGGATCGCCCAGGACACACTGCCGGTGCCGCTCGCGCTGGAGAACATCGCGGCGCTCATCAACTGGCCGGGCGAGGAGATGACCGAGGGGCAGTTCCTGTACGACCTCGTCGACCGCACCGGCGTCCGGCTCCTCATCGACGTGGCGAACCTGCACACCAACCACGTCAACCGGGGCGAGGACCCCGCGAAGGCGCTCGACGAGCTGCCGGTCGAGGCGATCGCGTACGTCCATGTCGCGGGCGGCTTCGAGCGCGACGGGGTCTGGCACGACAGCCACGCCCACCCCGTCCCGCAGCAGGTCCTCGACATCCTCGCCGACCTCGCCTCCCGGGTGTCCCCGCCGGGCGTACTCCTGGAGCGCGACGACAACTTCCCCGAGCCGGGCGAGCTGGAGCGCGAGCTGGGGTCGATCCGGGGGGTGCTGGAGAAGGCCGAGGTACGCGGCCCCGGGCGGAAGTCGGGCGCGCTCGGGGCGGCGGCAGGCACGGAGACCGAGCCCGCCGCCGAGACCGAGCCCGTCACCAAGACCACGCCCGTCACCGAGGCCGAACCCGCCGCCCGGCAGCGGCTCGGCCTCGCGCAGGCGGCGCTGCTGTCCGCGCTGGTCGCCGGGACCCCGGTGCCCGAGGGGTTCGACCGGGTGCGGCTGGGCGTCCAGGCGAGGGCCCTCGCGGCCAAGCGGGCGGACGTGGTGGCGAAGGTGGCACCGGAGCTCCCGGAGATTCTCGGATCGTCGTACCGATCGACCTTCGTCGCGTACGCGCAGGGCCACCCGATGACCGACGGCTATCGGCGGGACGCCCTCTCCTTCGCCGAGCACGTGCTGCTCACGGGCCGCCCCGACGACGCGGACGTGCTGCGCGAGGTGCGTCGCTGGTGGCTGGAGCGCTCGGGCCCCACACCGCTCTCCCAGCGGCCGACGGCCCGGCTGGCCCGCGCGACCCGCAGGGTGCTGCTACGCCGATGAGCCGGGGCGTTCGACCCCGAATGTGCTGCGATTAACAGACCCGTGCCCCCGGCACGGGTTTACCGTCCCGTGCGTCGCGTTTGGTGTGATTCATCCACCCCTTCGCGTACCCCATCAAGCGCGCTTTGTCCCCTCCTCAGCCGTTCCTCCTCATACGACAGTTGGCGTAGACCGGGCAGTAACATGCCGGTGTGTAGGCCGATCAGCACCCGTTGCGCACTAGCGTGCGGTGCCGCGAGCAGGAGGCACCATGCGAACCACCAACGGCAGAGGAGGACTGTTCAGTGGCACAGGACTCATCGTCGCCGGACTGACGGCGACGCTCGTCGCGTTGCTCTTCCCGATCTGGTCGTACGCGGACCGCTCCGGGACCGGCGTGAGCGTGCTCAACGCGTCCACCGTGACGACGCAGTACGGCCCGTTGTCCGCCCTGGACCGGGACTTCATCACCAAGGTCAGACTGGCGGGGCTGTGGGAGCTGCCGGCCGGGCAGCAGGCCCAGACCAAGGGCGGCACCCAGGCCGTACGCACCGCCGGCGAGCATCTCGTCGAGGGCCACGCCTTCCTCGACGCGCGGGTCCGCAATGTCGCCGGGCGCCTCGCCGTGCCCCTGCCCAACCAGCCGAGCGACCAGCAGAAGCAGTGGCTGGAGACGCTGACGGCGGCGCAGGGCGAGACCTACGACCGCGAGTTCGCCAACATCCTGCGTCTGGCGCACGGCAAGGTCTTCTCCGTGGTTGCCCAGGTCCGGGCCACCACCCGCAACTCGCTGGTCCGTGACCTCGCCGAAGACGCCAACACCACCGTCCTCGACCACATCAAGGTCCTGGAGGCCACCGGGCTCGTCGACTACGACGCGATCGCCCGCGACGCCGCGTCCGCGAGCGCCCCGCCCCTCACCAACTCCCCCCCACCGCCGACCCCGCTGACCGACCCCGGCGCCCCGGTCCCGGTGACCCCCTCACCCACCCCACCCCGCCCGAACCCGTCACCGACCTACAGCCTGCCCCCTGCGGCCAACGGCCCGGTGGACGACGACTGAGCCAGGCGGGAGCCCCGGCACCGCTCCCGCCGATCCGCCCGCCACCGCCCGGTCCTGGCAATTGCGGGCCGTGGCCGCGAACAAACGGAAGAGAGCGGGCGTCTTCCTTGCGGATTGCGGACATCGGGGGGTGCGGCCCGGGGCCGCCGCATAGAAACGCGCCATGCTCTGGGTCCTCTTCCTCCTGCTGGCCTGGGCCGCCGCCGGCGTGTCCTGTGCCCGACTCTGTCTGACCTCGATGCGCGCGGCGGCGGCCGAGTCCGACGTCAGCGTCGACCACGCCCACCACTGCCACCGGCTCACCCTGTACGAGGCGGCGTTCCTGTCCGGCGGGCCGGCCCGCGTCGCCGACCTCATCCTGGTCTCCATGGCCGGCCACCGCAGACTCCTGCTCGCCCACACCGGCTGGGTGACGGTCGTGGACCCGGACGGACGGGACGACCTGGAGCGCTCCGTCATCGGCGCGATAGGCCCCGGCGGGCAGGCCCGGATAGCGCCCGTACGGCGGACCGCCGCGGCCGCGGACTCCGTACGCCGCCTCTCCGACCGGCTCGTCGCGGCAGGGCTGGCCGTGCCCGACGCCGCGCGCACGAGCGTGGCCGACGCGGTCACCCAGGTACGGGGCGCCGCGCTGAGCGTGTGCGGACTCGGGGCGCTGGCACTGCTGCTGCCCGCGCAGGGGTTCGAGGAACACCGCGTGCTGGTCGCGCTGTGGTTCGCGCTGCCGCTGGTGCTGACGCTCAGCTGTCTGGTCATCGCGCGGGTCGAGAGGCAGCCGGGTACGCGCTGGGCGACCCCGGAGGGGGCGCGGGTGCTGCGGACCGTCGCGGGCCGGGGCGGCGGAGACCTGGCGGATCTCGTCTCCGTGGCCGTCTGGGGCGTGGGGGCGGTCGGGTCCCCGGAACTGCGGGCCGCCTTCGAGCAGCGACGGCGATAGCGACGGCGATAGCGACGGCGATAGCGACGGCGACACTCCCTGACAGTCCTTTACATTCGCCCTGTTTAACGCCAAACATCCCTTTGTCGCTGTCGTGCTTCGGAGGGATTCGCCATGCGGGCTGCCGTGCTCTACGGGACTGTCGGGGCGGTGGTGCTGAGCGGCCTCGGCGCCGCGCCCGCCGAGGGGGACATGACCCGGACGGCGGCGGACGCGGTCGCCGTCGCGGCCGAGCGGGCCGCGGACGAGGGCATCCGGTTCGGGAAGTGCCCGGCGGCGGAGGGGCTGCCGACCACGGTGCAGTGCGGGACGGTCAAGGTGCCGCTCGACTACGCACGGCCCGACGGACGGCAGATCTCACTGACCGTCAGCCGGATCGAGGCCCGGGGGAAGGACGCCAAGGGGAGGAAGGTCGCCCGGCAGGGAGCGCTCGTGTTCAACCCGGGCGGGCCCGGCGCCTCCGGGATGTTCTTCCCCCTGATCGGCCACCTCCCGGACTGGAAGCGCATCGGCGCCGCGTACGACCTCGTCGGCTACGCCCCGCGCGGGGTCGGCCGCTCGGCACCGCTGTCCTGCCAGGACCCGAAGCACCTGCACCGGGGGCCCGCACCGGCGCCGACGCACCCCTCGGAGTCGTACAAGAAGGAACGCGTCGCGCGTGCCAAGGCGTACGCGCGAGGCTGCGCGCGGCGGAGCGGGAGCGCGCTGCGGCACTACCACTCCCTCAACAACGCCCGTGACCTGGACGTCCTGCGCGCCGCGCTCGGCGAGCCACGCCTGACGTTCATGGGGGCGTCGTACGGGACGTACTTCGGGGCGCTGTACGCCTCCCTCTTCCCCTCGCACGTCCGCCGGATGGTCTTCGACTCGGCCGTGAACCCGGCCCCCGAGCAGATCTGGTACCGCAACAACCTCGACCAGTCGGCCGCGTTCGAGGGGCGCTGGGCGGACTTCCGTGCCTGGGTGGCCAAGCACCACCGGGTCTACGGGCTGGGCGACACCCCCCGGAAGGTGCTGCGCAGCTACGAGCGGGCGTCGGCGCGGCTGGCCGCCCGGCCCGCCGGCGGCACGGTGGGCCCGGGCCAGTTGCAGGGCGCGTTCCTCCAGGCCGCGTACTACGACGACCACTGGCCGCAGCGTGCCCTGGCGCTCTCCGCGTATCTGAAGGGCGACCCGAAGCCGCTGATCCAGATCGCCGGTCCGTACCCGGAGGCCGCCGCCGAGCAGGAGAACACGAAGGCCGTCTACACGGCCGTGGAGTGCAACGACGCGCCCTGGCCGACGCGGTGGAAGGACTGGAACCGCGACAACACCCGGCTCGCGCGGACCGCGCCCTTCGAGACCTGGGACAACGTGTGGACCAACCTGCCGTGCGCCTACTGGGAGGGCCCACGGCAGCAGCCGCTCGACGTACGGACCGGGCCCGGGGAGCTGCCGCCGACGCTGATCCTGGCGGCCGAGCGGGACGCCGCCGCGCCGTACGACGGGGCGATCGAGCTGCACCGGCGGCTGTGGGGCGCGGTGCTGGTGACCGAGCGGGACGCGGGCAACCACGGCGTCGCGGGCGGGTCCAACACCTGCGTCAACCGGTACCTGGAGGCGTACCTGCTGCGGGGGCGGCTGCCGGAACGGAGGGCGGCGTGCGCCGCGCGGCCCGAACAGGAGCCGAGAGCCGTGCGGGGCGGAGCGGCCGTCCCGGAGCTGCGGGCCCTCAGAGGCTGATCGCGCGGTTCCCCGCGCCCCTGAGAACGAGCAGGGGCGCGGGAGACGGTCCACGCGAGGCCGGTCTTCTGCACGAGGCCGGGCTACGCGAGGCCCGCGACCAGTTCCGCCACCGACTTGCGGCGGCCGGTGTAGAACGGGACCTCCTCGCGGACGTGCATCCGGGCCTCCGAGGCACGCAGGTGCCGCATCAGGTCGACGATGCGGTACAGCTCGTCGGCCTCGAAGGCGAGGATCCACTCGTAGTCGCCGAGCGAGAACGAGGCGACCGTGTTGGCCCGGACGTCGGGGTAGCCGCGGGCCATCTTGCCGTGGTCGGCGAGCATCCGGCGGCGGTCCTCGTCGGGCAGCAGGTACCAGTCGTAGGAGCGCACGAAGGGGTAGACGCTGACGTAGTCGCGGGGCGTCTCGTCGGCGAGGAACGCCGGAATGTGCGAGCGGTTGAACTCGGCGGGGCGGTGCAGCGCCATGTTCGACCACACCGGGGTCAGCGCGCGGCCCAGCCGGGTGCGGCGGAAGAGGTTGTACGCCTCCTGGAGCTGGTCGCTGGTCTCGGCGTGCCACCAGATCATGACGTCGGCGTCGGCGCGCAGACCCGACACGTCGTACGTACCGCGAATGGTCACGTCCTTGGCGGCGAGCTGGTCGAACAGCTCCTGGACCTCGTCGGCGTAACCGGCGCGGTCCTCCGGCAGCACGTCCTTCAGCTTGAAGACGGACCACAGCGTGTAACGGATGACCTCGTTGAGGTCCTTGGCCAGCTTGCCCTTGTTCGGGATCCGGCCGGACTCGGTGGTGGGGGCGTCGTCGCTCATGGGTCTCATTCTCCCGCTCCGCCGTGCAGGCTCTGCACCGGGTGGGCCGTGAGGTGCCGCACGGCCCGCAGGTCACCGTGGATCTGGTCGACCGCGGCGGCGGCGCTCGCGACGCACGCCGGGATGCCGACGCCGTCGTACGCCGCGCCGCAGACCGCGAGCCCGGGCAGCTTGCCGAGGTGCTCGCGGAGGCGGGCCACGCGCGCGTGGTGGCCGACCGGGTACTGCGGCAGGCCGTCGTCCCAGCGGGTGACGCGGGTCTCCAGGGGGGCGGCGGTCAGGCCGGTGGCCTCGCGCAGGTCGGTTCTCGACACCTCCACCAGGTGGGCGTCGTCGTGCTCCAGGATCGCCGTCTCGCCGTACCTACCGACCGAGGTGCGCAGGACCAGCAGGTCCGGGTTCTCGTCGGCGATCCAGCCCCACTTCTGGGAGGCGAAGGTGGACGCCTTGATGGTGCGGCCGTCGACCGGCGGCACCAGGAAGCCGCTGCCCTCGGGCAGGGTGACGTCGGCGCGGCGGTAGGCGAGGGTGACCAGGGCTATCGAGGCGTACTCGACGGCCCCGAGCTCGGTGGCGGCCTCGGGCGCCTCGGCGCGCAGCAGACCGGCGGCGACCGGCGCGGGGACGGCCACGACGACGGCGTCGGCGTGCAGGACACGGGCGTCGGAGTCCGCGGCGCCTCCCGTGCCCGGGCCGCCTCCGGCGACGACGCGCCAGCCGCCCGATGACCGCCGACGCAGTTCCGTGACGGGGGCGCGGGTGAGGATCTCGGCGCCGCGGGCCCGTACCGACTCGGCGACCGCGAGCGGCAGTTGCCCCACGCCGCCCTCGATGCCCATGAAGACCGGGCCGGTCTGCCGGGCGGCGGCCGCCCGCTCCTGGATGCCCCGGACGGCCTCGGTCAGGGAGGTGTGGTTCCGCGCGGCCTCGAAGAGCTGCGGGACGGCCGAACGCATCGAGATGCGGTATGCGTCGCCCGCGTAGACCCCGCCGAGCAGCGGCTCCACGAGGCGGTCGACGACCTCGCGGCCGAGGCGGGCGGCCACGTACTCCCCCACCGCCACGTCGTCGCCGATCTCCGTGCGCGGCAGGTCGGCGTCGCGCTCGACGCGCGCCAGGCCCTCCTCGGAGAGGACCCCGGCCAGGGCGGACGCGGTGCCGGGGACGCCCATGACGTGCCCCTTGGGCATGGGGCGCAGGGCGCCCCGGGTCCACAGAGAGGCGGTGGCGGTGGCGGGCGGCTGGAGCCGGCCGGCGAGGCCGACCTCCCGGGCGAGGGCGACCGCCTCGGGCCGGCGGGCCAGGATCGACTCGGCGCCGAGGTCGACGCGGGCGCCCGCGATCTCGCCCGGCAGCAGCTTGCCGCCGACCCGGTCCGAGGCCTCCAGGACGGTCACTCTCGCGCCCCGGTCCAGCAGCCCGTGCGCGGCGGCCAGCCCCGCGATCCCCGCCCCGATGACGACGACGTGCCCGGCGTCGCGCCCGACGTCCGTACGTGATCCGCTCATGCTCCCACCCTCTCAGACGTCACCGACAGCCATGGCGCCGGTCCCGCCCACCGGGGGCTCGGCCGTGGCCCCGCCGAGTCCCGACCGTGACCGCTTCGCGACGACCCATGCCCAACGTTCCGGCCCGCTCCGGCGTCAAAGGACCGTCAGCAAGGCAGACAGGCGATTTCTCGACCCTCGGGGGCACATCTCAATGGCAGAGACGCACGGATCAATGGCAGAGGCACACGGACGACGTTCCCGGCGGCCCGCGGCGGCCCTGGCGGCTTTGTTCCTCGCCGCCGCCCTGGCAGTGACGGGCTGCTCCGGCGACCGCGGTGACGCCACGAGCGGCCAGGCCAAATCCGCGGCCGACGACGGCGCGGCCCGCCAGGAGGGTGCCCTCTCCGAGCAGAGCGGCAGCAGCGACTACACCGGCAAGGGCAAGGGCTCCGACATACCGAACGTCAGCCCGAGCCACATCATCCGTACCGCCACCCTGACCGTGCGGGTCAAGGACGTGCCGAAGGCCCTGGACGAGGCCCGCACCGCCGTCGAGGGCGCGGGCGGGTTCGTCGGCAGCGAGTCCACGACCCGGGACGGCAAGGACCGCGAGCGCACCAGGGTCGTCCTGAGGGTGCCCGCCGAGAAGTACGAGGAGGTCCTCACCGAACTGGAGGGCACCGGCAAGCTGATCGAGCGGAGGACGAACGCCGAGGACGTCACCGACCAGGTCGTCGACGTGGAGAGCCGCATCAAGACGCAGCGGGCGAGTGTGACCCGGATCCGCGAACTGATGGACAAGGCGACCAAACTCGGCGACGTGGTCACCCTGGAGGGCGAGTTGAGCACTCGTCAGGCCGACCTGGAGTCCCTGCTGGCCCAGCAGAAGTCCCTGAAGGACCGCACCAGCCTGGCCACGATCACGCTCTCCCTGTCCGAGACCGCGGTGAAGAAGGCCGCCGTCGACGACGACCCCGGCTTCGCGGACGCCCTGGCCGGCGGGTGGAACGCGTTCGTCGCCGTCTTCCGCTGGCTGGGCCTGGCGCTCGCCGCCGTCCTGCCCTTCGCGGTGGCCGCGGCGCTCCTGCTGCTCGTGTGGTACCGCCTCGCCCGTTCCCGCCGGCCCGCGCCGGCGGCGGCCACGGCCGGCGCGGCCGCCTCGCTCCCGGCCTCCGCGCCGGACGAGGAGGAGCGCGAGGAGCGGCAGGAGCGGGGGTGACGCGGGCCCCGGACGCGGGACCCCCGTAGCGTTGTTCCCATGAACACGAGCCGCGCTGAAGAACGTTCGAGGGAACGCCTGGTGGTCGTCGGAGGCGACGCGGCGGGCATGTCCGCCGCGTCGCAGGCCCGCCGGCTGAAGGGCCCCGACGCCCTGGAGATCGTGGCGTTCGAACGGGGCCACTTCACCTCCTATTCGGCGTGCGGCATCCCCTACTGGGTGGGCGGTGACGTCCCCGACCGCGACCGGCTCATCGCCCGCTCGCCCGAGGAGCACCGGGCCCGGGACATCGACCTGCGGATGCGTACGGAGGTCGTGGAGATCGACGTCGAGGGCTCCCGCGTGCGGGCGCGGGACCTCGACACGGGCACCGAGTCCTGGACCGCGTACGACAAGCTCGTCATCGCGACCGGCGCCCGCCCGATCCGCCCCGACCTGCCCGGCGTCGACGCGACCGGGGTGCACGGGGTGCAGACCCTGGACGACGGTCAGGCCCTGCTGGACACGCTCACCGCCACCGAGGGCCGTCGCGCGGTGGTCGTCGGCGCGGGATACATCGGTGTGGAGATGGCCGAGGCGCTCATCAACCGGGGGTACGAGGTCACGGTCGTCAACCGCGGCAAGGAGCCGATGTCCACCCTGGACCCGGACATGGGCCGGCTGGTGCACAAGGCCATGGAGGGCCTGGGCATCACCATGGTCGACGACGCCGAGGTCACCGCCCTGCGCACCGACGACGACGGCCGCGTCCGCGCGGTCGCCACCGAGGACGCCGAGTACCCGGCGGACGTGGTGGTGCTGGGCATCGGCGTACGCCCCGAGACGACCCTGGCGAAGGCGGCAGGACTGCCCCTGGGCGACCACGGCGGGCTGCTCACCGATCTCGCCCTGCGCGTGCGGGGCCACGCGAACATCTGGGCCGGCGGCGACTGCGTGGAGGTCCTGGACCTGGTCTCGGGCCGCGAGCGGCACATCCCGCTCGGCACCCACGCCAACAAGCACGGCCAGATCATCGGCGCCAACGTCGGCGGCGGCTACGCCACGTTCCCCGGTGTCGTCGGCACCGCCGTCAGCAAGGTCTGCGACCTGGAGATCGCCCGCACCGGCCTGCGGGAGAAGGACGCCGACCGGGCCGGCCTCCAGTACGTCAGCGTCACCGTCGAGTCCACGAGCCGTGCGGGCTACTACCCCGGCGCCGCCCCCATGACGGTGAAGATGCTCGCAGAACGCCGCACCGGCCGTCTCCTGGGCGTCCAGATCGTCGGCCGGGAGGGCGCGGGCAAGCGCGTCGACATCGCGGCGGTGGCCCTCACCGCGGGCATGACGGTGGAACAGATGACCGCACTGGACCTCGGCTACGCGCCGCCCTTCTCCCCGGTCTGGGACCCGATCCTGGTAGCGGCGAGAAAGGCGACGACGGCGGTGAGGAGGGGTGCCTCCTGATGAGGGACTGCCCCACGATATGGGCGCCTGGCATCAGGGGCCGAGCCGCAGGCCTTCGAGGGGCGCGGGGAACTGCGCGACCAGCCACGACGAGCCCGCACCCGGCAACACACAGCACCCCTACGGCGATCCCCCGTCTTCCCACCCCCCGTCACATGGCCGACGTACCGGTGATCCGATCTATGGCCTGCCGAGCCTGATCCGCCGGCGGACGCGAGGGCAACGAGGACACCGACGCCGCCGACGTCACAGCGGAGGTCACCGCAGCCGGCGTCGTCTGCGCCGCCGCGGCCGCGGCCGCGGCTGGCTTCGCGTGCGCCGCCGGCCGGGCCGACCGCAACCGATGGCTCACGGCCTCGTCCAGCGTCACCGGCCGTTGCATCCGCGCGGCCAGCCGCCCGGCCTCCTGGCCGAGCGCGGCCACGTCTTCCCAGGGCAGCCGCACCACCAACGAGATCTCGGCCTCACCATCGGGGGTGGCGTGCATCGGCGGAGTAACTCGGTCGTTCATCGCCTGTTCCTCACGTAGATACGTAGATCCGCGGTTGAGAAGTCATACGCACCGCCCGCCCCGCATGTTCACCGGCGCCGACACCGATCCCACGCCCGGCCCGCACCACCCCCGAGATGCTGATTCCGGCCGCATATCCGGGGCACAAGTCCGGTGTGGTCATCCCCGTCCATGACGTGAACCCCGCGGGCCGCACGCCCTACGTGACCTACGCCCTGATCGCCGCGAACGTCTTCGTCTTCGTCTTCATGCCGGGTCTAGCCGGCTCCGTGCCGGGCGACAGCGAAGTGGCCCGGCTGTGCCATACGCAGGCGTTCCTGGAGCAGTACGCGGCGATACCCCAGGAGTTGATCCGCCATCAGCTGCCGCGGCTGGTGCCCACCGGCGAGCTCGCCCCGTCGGGCGGCTGCGCGCTCGGCCCGCCGGGCTACGACAAGTCGCCCGCGCTGTCCGTCCTCACCGCCCTGTTCCTGCACGGCGGCTGGCTGCACCTGCTGGGCAACATGCTGTTCCTGCTGATCTTCGGCAACAACATCGAGGACCGGCTGGGCCACATACGGTTCGCCCTGTTCTACGTGGCCTGCGGGTACGCGGCGTCGTACGGCTACGCCCTCCTCAACGCCGACTCCGGTGAGCCCCTGATCGGCGCCTCAGGTGCGATCGCGGGGGTCCTCGGCGCCTATCTCGTCCTCTACCCGAAGGCAAGGGTCTGGGTCCTCGTCCCGTTCCTGGTCTTCCTGCCGCTGAGACTGCCCGCGTGGCTGGTGCTGGGCTCCTGGTTCGTGCTCCAGGCCGTGTACTCGTCCGGCGAGAGCGTCTCCGACATCGGCACGGTGGCCTACGCGGCCCACCTGGTCGGCTTCGTCGCCGGCATGCTCCTCGCCTGGCCCCTGCGCCCCGGCACCCCACCCCCGCCCGAGCCACGCGGCCTGCTCTTCGGCAGACGGGCGCGGCCGGGGTGGTGAGGCCCGGGCGCGAGGGGTGACCGCCTAGCGGGCCGTCCGCGTGTGGACGTACTCCACGAGGCGGGTCAGGGCGTCCGGGTCGGTGCTGGGCATGACGCCGTGGCCGAGGTTGAAGACGTGGCCCTCCAGGCCGGCGGCGGTGTCGAGGACCTCGCGGGTCTTGGCCTCGACGGCCTTCGTGCCGGCGAACAGGACGGTCGGGTCGAGGTTGCCCTGGAGCGCCTTGCCGGGGCCGACGCGGCGGGCGGCCTCGTCGAGCGGGACGCGCCAGTCGACGCCGACGACGTCCGCGCCGGCCTCGCCCATGAGGCCCAGCAGTTCGCCGGTGCCGACGCCGAAGTGGATGCGGGGGACGCCGTAGGACTCGACGGCCCGGAAGACCTTCGCG
Organism: Streptomyces sp. 11x1; assembly: GCF_032598905.1. Classification (NCBI taxonomy): domain Bacteria; kingdom Bacillati; phylum Actinomycetota; class Actinomycetes; order Kitasatosporales; family Streptomycetaceae; genus Streptomyces; species Streptomyces sp. 11x1. Next base: position 2,408,918 of record NZ_CP122458.1, read on the forward strand.
GAGGCGGGCAGCACCGAGCGGCGGTAGTCCGCCGGGGCCAGCGCTCCGGCCCAGGAGTCGAAGAGCTGGACGGCGGAGGCGCCCGCCTCGATCTGCACCCTGAGGAACGCGGACGTGATGTCGGCGAGGCGGTCCAGCAGGTCGGCCCAGAGCTCGGGGTCGCCGTACATCATCGCCTTGGCGTTCTCGTACGTGCGGGACGGGCCGCCCTCGACGAGGTAGCTGGCGAGGGTGAACGGGGCCCCCGCGAAACCGATGAGGGGGGTCTCGCCGAGTTCGGCGGTGAGCAGCCCGATGGCCTCGGTGACGTAGGAGACGTCCTCGGGGGTCAGGTCGCGCAGCTGGGCGAGGTCGGCGCGGCTGCGGATCGGCTTCTCGACGACCGGTCCGACGCCGGGCTTGATGTCGAGGTCGATGCCGATGGCCTTGAGCGGGACGACGATGTCGCTGAAGTAGATCGCCGCGTCCACCCGGTGCCGGCGGACCGGCTGGAGGGTGATCTCCGTGACCAGCTCGGGCCGCATGCACGACTCCAGCATCGGGATGCCCTCGCGCGCCTTCAGGTACTCGGGGAGCGAGCGCCCGGCCTGCCGCATGAACCACACCGGTGTGTGCGGCACGGGCTCGCGCCTGCACGCCTTCAGGAAGGCTGAGTTGTACGTGGCGGTCGGCTGGTGGCCCGAGGGGCTGGCGTTGGCACTCACGAGGCAAAGTCTCGCACGCCCGCTTGACAGCGACGGCCCGCCCCGTGGACGACGGGTCGGCGCGGCCCGCGTTCGCTCAGCGCGATGCGACCGTGACCCAGCGCACGGGTGTCTTGCCCTGCGCCCGGGCCCCGTTCCCCTTAATGTTCCGGCATGGCTGCGGCTCAGGGACGACTGTCGGACGACGCTGGCGGGATGGACGACGCGAGGGAGGGGGAGCGCGATGCGAGGGAGACGGCACCGCTGCCGTTCCGCTCCGCCGTCGAAGCGCTGCGGGCCCCACGGCTGCGGCCGGAGATCGAGATCGAGTCGACCAAGCCGCCCCAGCGGCTCGCGCCGTACGCGTATGCCCTGGAGGCCGCGGTCGTCGAGGGCGACGAGGACCTGGCCGACGGCCGGCTGGTGCTGCTGCACGACCCGGCGGGCCACGACGCCTGGCAGGGCACGTTCCGCCTGGTGACCCTGGTCCGTGCGGAGTTGGAGCCCGAGATGGCCGCCGATCCGCTGCTGCCGGAGGTGTGCTGGTCGTGGCTGACCGGCGCGCTGCAGTCCCGGGGGCTGTCGTACGGGGAGCCGAGCGGGACGGTGACGCGGGCGAGCTCGCACTACTTCGGCGGGCTGGCGACGCGGCCGGCCGCGTCGCAGATCGAGATCCGGGCGTCGTGGACCCCGCGCGAGGTCCTGGGCGGGGTGCCCGACACCGCCGCGCACCTCGCCTCCTGGTGCGACCTGCTCGCCCAGATCGCGGGCCTGCCTCCGGCGGTCGACCCCGGGGACGCGGCGGTGGTGTCGCTGCCGCAACGGCGGGGCCCGCAGTCCCGCTGAACCCTTCCCGCCTCGAAGGACCGTGCTCCGCCGGAGCACGGTCCTTTCGCGTGCGAGCCACCACGCCGATCGAAACCATCACTTTGTCGATACGGCCACTTTCGGCCTTGTATCGACATGAAGCGACACCGTTCGGTCTTCGAATGATCGAAGATTTGTCCTAATTGCACGTATTGTTACTCACCAAATCGTGATCATTCTCTAAAGGAGCAGAGGTTTGATGCCGAAGACCTCTGTGACCTTGAAAGCACGGTTCGTCCCGGCTTCGACCCCACGAGCCCAGCGAGCCGGCCCCCGTCCCGCACCCCAGGAGGCCTGGTGTCCGTTCTCCTCGAGCAGCCCGCAAGCCTGGTCGCCTACCGTCCGAACAAGCCGACCGCCATGGTGGTGGTGGCGGATCCCCGGGTCCGGTCCACCGTCACCAGGCACTTGTGGGCCCTCGGGGTCCGCGACGTGATCGAGGCCTCGTCCATCGCCGAGGCCCGTCCCCGCGTCGGCAACCCGCGTGACATCTGCGTCGCAGACGTTCACCTGCCGGACGGTTCCGGCCTCACCCTCCTCTCCGAGACCCGCGCGGCGGGGTGGCCCAACGGCCTCGCCCTCTCCGCCGCCGACGACATCGGCGCCGTCCGCAACGCCCTCGCCGGCGGCGTCAAGGGATACGTCGTCACCGGCACCCGCACCAACATCGGACTGCCCACCCGCCCCGGTGCCGCCCCCATCGGCTCCGCCGCCCGTATGCACCGCCGCCCCCCGGGCGCCCCGAGCCACCCGGGCGGCTACCGGGAGCTGTCGGGACGCGAGGTCGAGGTGCTGCGCCTGGTCGCGGAGGGCCAGTCGAACAAGGCGATCGGCGTCTCCATGGGCCTGTCCGCGCTCACGGTCAAGAGCCACTTGGCCCGAATCGCACGCAAGCTCGGCACCGGTGACCGTGCCGGAATGGTGGCGGTGGCCCTGCGCACCGGGATCATCCACTGACACCGGGACCTCCGAAGCGGCGAGAGGACGGCATTTCCCCCATATATCCAGTCCCTCCCGGTTCGCCGGGAACATTCACTGACACGTGTGACACGTGACTGGTTTACGACCCCACAAGGCCCGTCGGCGGAACGTTCCGTCGGCGGGCCATGTCCATACACGGATACCCTTGACAGGTGACCGACGCCCAAGAGACCGCAGCAGACAGGACCCTGCGAACCACCGGAGGCGCCCCTCCGGACGACGGCGGATCCTCTGAAGCGGGGGCGCCGATCCCTTTGCTGGAGCCGAGGGAGGGCATTCCGGCCGTGATCGCCGACGAATCCTCGCTCGCCGCGGTGATCGCCGCCTTCGCCGCCGGCTCCGGCCCCGTCGCCGTGGACGCCGAACGCGCGTCCGGTTACCGCTATGGTCAGCGGGCCTATCTGGTGCAGCTGCGCCGCGAGGGCGCGGGCACCGCGCTCATCGACCCCGTCGCCTGCCCCGACCTCTCCGGCCTCGGCGAGGCGCTCTCCGGCGTGGAGTGGGTGCTGCACGCGGCCACCCAGGACCTGCCCTGTCTGCGCGAGATAGACATGGTGCCGACGCAGATCTTCGACACCGAGCTGGCCGGGCGGCTCGCGGGCTTCCCCCGGGTCGGTCTCGGCGCGATGGTCGAGGGCGTCCTCGGCTACGTCCTGGAGAAGGGCCACTCCGCGGTCGACTGGTCCACCCGCCCGCTGCCCGAGCCGTGGCTGCGCTACGCCGCGCTCGACGTGGAACTCCTGGTGGACCTGCGGGACGCCCTGGAGAAGGAGCTGGACCGGCAGGGGAAGCTGGAGTGGGCGCGGCAGGAGTTCGACGCGATCGCCTCCGCGCCGCCCGCCGAACCCCGCAAGGACCCCTGGCGGCGGACGTCCGGCATGCACAAGGTGCGGCGGCGCCGGCAGATGGCGGTCGTCCGGGAGATGTGGGAGGCGCGGGACCGCATCGCCCGGCGGCGCGACGTGTCGCCGGGGAAGGTGCTGAGCGACGCGGCGATCGTCGAGGCGGCGCTGGCCCTGCCGGTCAACGCGCACGCGCTGGCCGCGCTGCCCGGGTTCGGACACCGGATGGGACGACGGCAGCTGGAGCAGTGGCAGGCCGCGGTGGACCGGGCCAGGGCCCTGCCGGACTCCGCGCTGCCGGCGCACGGGCAGCCGGTGACGGGGCCGCCGCCGCCGAAGGCGTGGGCCGACAAGGACCCTGCGGCGGCGGCGCGGCTGTCCGCGGCGCGGGCCGGGGTGTCCGCGCTGGCGGAGCAGCTCACCATGCCGCAGGAGAATCTGATCACTCCGGACACGGTGCGGCGGTTGTGCTGGGAGCCGCCGGCCACGGCTGACGCCGAGTCGATCTCCGCGGCGCTGGCGGGATACGGGGCTCGGGCCTGGCAGGTGGAGTTGGTGACGCCGGTGTTGGTGGGGGCGATGGCGGCGGTGGCGAAGACCAAGGGTGCCTAGTCGCCGTAGAGGTTGCGTTGTTCGGCGGGTGCGGGTAATTCGTGGCTGGTCGCGCCCACGCGGCGGAGCCGCATGCGGAGCCGCCGTGGCTGGTCGCGCCCACGCGGCGGAGCCGCATGCGGAGCCGCATGTCGAAACAGCCCCGCGCCCCTCAGGGGTTCCGGCGGCTGTCCAGGCACCCTTACTTCGTCGCTCCCCTCATGAAGCCGTTGTAGATGAATCTCTGGAGCAGCAGGAAGGCGATCAGGGTCGGCAGGATCACCAGGACCGCTCCTGCCGAGATCGTCTCCCAGTGGGCTCCGAAGGGGCCCTTGAAGCGGAACAGGGACGTGGAGATGACGCCTCGGTCGTCGGACGGCAGGTAGAGGAACGGGATGTAGAAGTCGTTGTAGACCGTGATCCCCTTGACGATGACGACCGTGGCGATCGCCGGTTTGAGCAGGGGCAGGATGATCCTGCGGTAGATCGTGAAGGCGTTGGCGCCGTCCAGGCGGGCGGCCTCGTCCAGGGAGACCGGGATCGCCCGCACGAACTGCAGGAAGATGTAGATCGAGACGATGTCGGTGCCCATGTAGAGGGCGATCGGCGCCCAGAGGGTGTCGAACATGCCGAAGCTGTCGACGATCTGGAAGGTGGCGACCTGGGTGGTGACACCGGGGACGAGGGTGGCGACCAGGAAGAGCGCGACGACCAGTTTCCGGAAGCGGAAGGTGAAACGGTCGATCGCGTAGGCCGCCATCGAGCCGATGAGGACCGTTCCGGTGATGGCGAAGAAGAGGATGAAGGCCGTGTTGCCGAAGGCGGCGAGCATCTCGCCGTCGCGGAAGGCCGTGACGTAGTTCTCCAGGTTCAGGAAGTTGTCCGGCAGGGTGAGGGCGCCGTCGCCGGCCGCCATCTCCCGTTCCGTCTTCAGCGAGGTCAGCAGGACCACCAGCAGCGGCAGCAGGACCACGGCCGACGCGCCGACCAGGGACAGATAGGTGAGCGAGCGGGCGACTCGCCTGCGCAGCACGGGTGTCGGCGTCGTCATACGAGGTCCACCCTGTCATCGGGGACCAGTCGGCGTTGCAGCCACGTCACCGCCAGGATGATCAGCAGCAGGACGACCGCGGCGGCTGACGCGAGGCCCGTCTTGTTGAACTGGAAGGCGAGCTTGACGGTCTGGATCACGAACGTCTCGGTGCCGGTGGCGCCGCCCGTCATGATGTACGGGATCTCGAAGACCGAGAGCGAGCCGGAGATCGACAGGATCACGCTCAGGCTCAGGACCGGTCGGATGCCGGGCGCGATGATGTACCGGAACCGGTGCCAGCGGCTCGCGCCGTCGAGTTCGGCCGCCTCGTACAGCTCCCCCGGGATCGACTGGATCGCGCCGAGGAAGAGCACGAAGTTCAGGCCCAGGTAGCGCCACACCGAGACGCCGGCGAGGGAGACGTTCGCGGAGGTCTCCGTGCCCAGCCAGGCGCGGTCCGGCTCGTGGCCGAAGAGGGCGAGGACCGAGTCGAGGGTGCCGCCGTCCTGGAAGAAGTAGAGGAAGACGAAGCCGATCGCGACGCCGTTGATCAGGTACGGGAAGAACAGGACGCCCTTGAAGAGATTCCGGAAGCGGACGTCGAAGCTGAGGATCGTCGCGAAGTACAGGGCGAGCGCTATCTGCACGGCCGACGCGGCCAGGTAGTAGCCGCTGACGAGGAAGACCCGGAACAGCTCGGGGCGGGTGAAGATCTCGACGTAGTTGTCGGTGCCGGTGTAGTGCAACTCGGGGCTGACGCCGTCCCAGTCGGTGAAGCTGTACGCCAGCATGTTGGCGACCGGCGCGTAGGTGAAGGTGATCAGCAGGGCCAGCGGGACGGCCAGGAAGAGCCAGGGGGTGAGCCCGCGCCGCAGGCGCGCCCCGCGAGGGGCGCGCCGGGGCGTGGGGGGCCGGGGCGCAGCCGCCTGGGGCCGCGCCGCCCTCTCCGTCGCGTGCGAGGGGTGTGTCGTACGCGCCTGGGGCATCAGGACCCCACGGTCTTCGCTGCCTCGGTCCAGCGCTTGCCGAGGTCGTCGAGGAAGTCGTCGATGTCGCCGTCCTTGGCGTCGCGGGCGATGTCGACCAGTTCCTGGCGGTAGGCGGGGCCGTTGATGCCGACCTCGGAGGCGCTGTCGATGGCCTTGACCTTGCCGCCCGCGGTGTCGTCCAGTTCGATCAGTTCGACGCCCTGCTCCTCGTAGGGCTTGAGCACCTCGGGCAGCGGGGCGTCCTTCAGTGTGGAGATGGAGAGGTTGTCCGCCGCGTAGCCCGACTTCTCGGTGAACCAGTCGACCCAGGCGCGGGCGGCCTCCTTGTGCCCGGAGTGGATGCTGACGGCCTGGTTGTAGTCGGGGTTGGCGGTCGCGCAGGCCTTGCCGTCGACCCGGGCGGGGAAGGGCATGAAGCCGATGTCGTCGGGGTCGGCCCCGGCCTTCTCGGCCGCCTGCCGGAACTGGATGACCGCCCAGCTGCCGAGCCAGGCCGTGGCGATCTCCCCCTTGGCCAACTGGGGTTTGGAGTTCTCCCAGTTGGTGGTCGCCGGGTCCTTCTCGATCAGGCCCTGGTCGACGATGTCGTACAACAGCCGGTCGGCCACGCGTAGTTCGCCGTCCTCACCCCAGGGGTTGCCCTCGGCGAGGCGGGTGGTGGCCTCGGTGTCGCAGCTGACCGAGCCGTTGACGTACGTCCACTGGGTCAGCGGCCACTGGGCGGCGAAGTTGGTGTAGTACGGGACGGCGTCGGTCTTGGCCTTGACGGCCTTCAGGGCGGTGAGGAACTCCGCCGGGGTGGTGGGCCATTCGGTGACTCCGGCCTCGGTCCAGATCCGCTTGTTGTAGAGGAAGCCCGGGGTCGCGCCCATCGGGCTCTGTCCGTAGACCTTGCCGTCGACCGCGGTGAAGCCGGTGAAGCGGTACTTCTCGCTCAGTTCCTTCTGGGTACCGAGCGAGGCGAAGAACTTCGGGTAGTCGTTCTTCTGGATCACGGACGGGATCATGAGGACGTCGCCGTAGTTGTCGGTGTTCATCCGGATCTTGACTTCGGCCTCGTAGTCGGTGATCCCGTCGAACGTGACCTTCACCTTCGGATAGGTCTTGTTGAAGTCCTCGGCGTACTTCTTCATCGTGCCGTCCTGCACGAGGTCCGTCCGGTGGGTGAGGACCGTGATGGATCCGGACACCTGTGCCGGGTCGTCGGCCGCCTCGGCGTCGGCGCCCTTCGCGCTTCCTCCGCCGCCGGTGCAGCCCGACGCGAGGAGCGCGGCCGCCAGCAGTGTTCCGGTGAGCGTCTTCCGGTGGTTCATGTGCACCAGCTCCGTTCGGGACGGACGAGCACGGGTGGGATGGCTGGTTCGGCACTCTGGCAGCCCGTCACTGAACCGGTAAAGTCCCTATTTCGCCAAGGCTGCCGAAAGATTTCGCGACTGTGTCGGCTCACTGACTGGACCGGTTTAGGGAGTGCGCATGCTGGACGCCACACCGCTCGCCGAGGGCTGGATCCTCCGGCACGACCAGGGACCACTGCCCGCCGCGGTGCCCGGGTGCGTGCACACGGATCTGCTGGCCGCGGGCCTGATCCCGGATCCCTTCCTCGGCCGGAACGAGGACGCGGTGGCGTGGGTGGGGCGCCGCGAGTGGACGTACGAGGTCGAGCTGCCCGGGGGCGGCGCGGCCGGCGGGCACGACCAGACCGATCTGGTCTTCGACGGGCTCGACACCGCTGCCGAGATCCGGCTCGACGGACGGCTCCTCGGCTCGGTACGGAACATGCATCGCTCGTACCGCTTCGACGTCACCGGTATGAGCGGTCTGCTCTCGGTGCGCTTCGCCTCCGCGTACGCCGAGGCCGAGGCGGTGCGCGAACGGCTCGGCGACCGGCCGAACGCCTATCCGCAGCCGTTCCAGTTCATCAGGAAGATGGCCTGCTCCTTCGGCTGGGACTGGGGCCCGACCCTGGTGACCGCGGGGATCTGGCGGCCCGTTCGGCTGGAGCGGTGGTCCACCGCCCGGATCGCCCGGGTGCGGCCGCTGGTGACCGTCGAGGGGACGACGGGCCGGGTGGAGCTGCTCGTCGACGTGGAGCGGGCGGCCGTCGAGGCGGGGCTGCGGCTGGAGGCCCGGGTGGGGGGTGTCGCCGCGGTCGCGGAGGTCGAGGGGACGAGCGGCACCGTACGGCTGGAGGTGCCGGGCGTGGAGCTGTGGTGGCCCCGCGGCTACGGTGAACAACCCCTGTACAAGGTCGAGTTGACCCTCTACGGCGAGAGTGACGCGCTCGATGTCTGGCGGCGGCGGGTCGGGTTCCGGACTGTGGAGCTGGACCGGGGCGCCGATGAGCACGGGACCGCGTTCACGCTCGTCGTCAACGGGGAGCGGCTGTTCGCGCGCGGGGTGAACTGGATCCCGGACGACGTCTTTCCCTCCCGCGTCACGCGCGAGCGGTACCGGGAGCGGCTGGGCCAGGCGACCGGAGCCGGTGTCGATCTCGTACGGATCTGGGGCGGCGGAATCTACGAGAGCGAGGACTTCTACGACGTCTGCGACGAGCTGGGGCTGCTGGTCTGGCAGGACTTCCCGTTCGCGTGCGCGGCCTACCCGGAGGAGCAGCCGCTGCGGGGCGAGGTGGAGGCCGAGGCGCGGGAGAACGTCGTACGGCTGATGCCGCACCCCTCGCTGGTGCTGTGGAACGGCAACAACGAGAACCTGTGGGGGTTCCGGGACTGGGGCTGGGAGGAGCGGCTCGCCGGGGAGTCGTGGGGCGAGGGGTACTACCTGGGGCTGCTGCCGCGGGTGGTCGCGGAGCTGGACCCGACCCGGCCGTACACGGCGGGCAGCCCCTGGTCGGGGTCGTGGGACCGGCATCCGAACGACCCGGCGCACGGCACGCACCACTCCTGGGAGGTGTGGAACCGGGAGGACTACGCGGAGTACCGGTCCGAGGTGCCGCGGTTCGTCGCCGAGTTCGGGTGGCAGGCGCCGCCCGCGTACGCGACCTTGCGGCGGGCGCTGCCGGGTGAGGAACTCGCGCCCGATTCCCCCGGCATGCTGCACCACCAGAAGGCCGAGGACGGGAACGGGAAGCTTCAGCGGGGGCTCGCGCGTCATTTCGTCGTGCCGGACGGGGACTTCGACCGCTGGCACTATCTGACGCAGGTCAACCAGGCGCGGGCGATCGCGGCCGGGATCGAGCACTGGCGGTCGCACTGGCCGGTGTGCGCGGGCACGGTCGTGTGGCAGCTCAACGACTGCTGGCCGGTGACCTCGTGGGCGGCGGTCGACGGGGACGGGCGGGAGAAGCCGCTGTACCACGAGCTGCGCCGGCTGTACGCGGACCGGCTGCTGACGCTTCAAGTGCGAGGCACGGGACTGGTGTTGGCCGTGGTGAACCAGTCGGGTGAGCCGTGGGCCCCGGGTGGTCTGCGGTTGCGGCGGATCACCGTGGAGGGGAACGTCCTCGCCGAGGCGGCGGTGGAAGTGTCCGCCGCCGCGCGTACGGTGGCCGAGGTGCGGGTGCCGCGCGAGGTGGAGCCCGTGGGGGCGAAGGAGTTCCTGGTGGCCGACGGGCGTGACGGGGAGAAGTCGCTGCGGGCGGTGCACTTCCCCCTGCCGGATCGTGAAGTGCCTTATGCGAGGCCGGAGTTCGAGGTCGAGGTCGGGCCGGGTTGGGTGACCGTGACGGCGCGGACGCTGGTGCGGGACCTGCTGCTGCAGGCGGACCGGCTGGGGCCCGTGGCGCGGGCCGACACCGGACTGGTCACCCTGCTGCCGGGTGAGCGGGTGACCATCGGGGTGCGCGGACTGGAGGCCGTGCCGGACGTGGAGGACGCGCGGCGGGCCCTGTACTGCGTGGAGCCCGCCCGATGAGCACCTCGCCGACTCCGCCACCGTCACCGCCGCCCGGTCCGCCGCCGGCACCGACCCCGCGCGTGACCATCAGGGACGTCGCGGCACTCGCCGGGGTGTCCAAGGGGGCGGTGTCGCTCGCGTTCAACCGGAAGCCGGGGCTGTCCGACGCCACGCGGGACCGGATCTTCGCGGCGGCGCGGGAGCTCGGCTGGGCGCCCAACCTGGCGGCGCGGTCTCTGTCGAGTCAGCGGGTCGACGTGGTGGGGCTGGCGATCTGCCGGCCCGCCAGGCAGCTCGGGCTCGAACCGTTCTACATGGAGTTCGTCTCCGGTGTGGAGAGCGTGCTGACCGAGCGGTCCTGCTCGCTGCTGCTGCGGCTGGTGCGGAACCTGGAGGAGGAGGTGGGGCTCCAGGACGCGTGGTGGCGGGGGCGGCAGGTCAGCGGGTCGATCCTCGTCGACTTCCGCGCGGACGACCCCAGAGTGGCCGCGGTGGAGCGGCTGGGGGTGCCTGCGGTGGCCGTCGGGCATCCCTCGCTGACCGGCGGGCTCACGTCGGTGTGGACGGACGACGCGACCGCCGTGACGGAGGCGGTGCGGTATCTGGCGGCGCTGGGGCACCGGCGGATCGCGCGGGTGGGAGGCGCGGCCGCGCTGGGGCACACGGCCATTCGTACGGCGGCGTTCGACCAGGCGGCCCGGGAGTTGCGGCTGGCCGGCGCACGGCAGGTGGCGACCGACTTCTCCGGGGAGGCGGGGGCGCGGGCGACGCGGTCGCTGCTGACCGGGGCGGGGGGTGATCGTCCTACGGCGATCGTCTACGACAACGACATCATGGCGGTGGCGGGGTTGTCGGTGGCGGCGGAGATGGGGGTGCGGGTGCCGGAGGAGGTGTCGTTGCTGGCGTGGGACGACTCGCAGTTGTGCCGGCTGACGCGGCCGACGCTGTCCGCGATGAGTCATGACGTGCACGGGTTCGGGGCGGAGGTGGCGCGGACGTTGTTCGAGGTGATCGGTGGGGGTGGGGATTCGCATCCGGTGGCTACGCCTGTGCTGGTTCCGAGAGGGTCCACCGCGACTGCCCCCTGAGCGCCGTACGGACCGCGGGTTCGTTTCGGCCGGTCGCGCACACGCGGCGGAGCCGCATGTCGATACAGCCTCGCGCCTCTGAGGGCGCTCCATGTAACCGGCGGTAACATGGAGAACACGTGTGACCTTCGCCGCTCCCTCCCCCAGGGGTGGGCAGCACTGTTACTCGCAAGTAGCATGGGCCTGAGCGCGCGCTCAGCGGTTGCGCGTCGCAGCAGTGCCGTCCCGCACCTCTGGAGGAGAGCCATCGTGCCTCGTACCGTCAAGGAAGTCGTCTTCGTCGACGGCGTCCGCACCCCGTTCGGCAAGGCGGGCCCGAAGGGCATCTACCACGAGACCCGCGCCGACGACCTCGTCGTGAAGGCGATCCGGGAGCTGCTGCGCCGCAACCCCGGTCTGGAGCCCGCGAAGATCGACGAGGTCGCCATCGCCGCGACCACGCAGATCGGTGACCAGGGCCTCACCATCGGCCGTACGGCCGGCATCCTCGCCGGTCTGCCGCAGTCGGTGCCCGGTTACTCCATCGACCGCATGTGCGCCGGCGCCCTGACCGCCGTCACCTCGGTCGCCGGTTCCGTCGCCTTCGGCGCCTACGACGTCGCCATCGCCGGTGGTGTCGAGCACATGGGCCGCCACCCGATGGGTGAGGGCGTCGACCCGAACCCGCGGTTCGTCAGCGAGAAGCTGGTCGACGAGTCCGCCCTGTTCATGGGCATGACCGCCGAGAACCTGCACGACCGGTACCCGACGATCACCAAGCAGCGCGCCGACGAGTACGCCGTGCGCTCGCAGGAGAAGGCCGCCAAGGCGTACGCCAACGGCAAGATCCAGGCCGACCTGGTGCCGATCTCGGTGCGCCGCACCAACGCGGAGGCCGGCGAGACGGGCTGGGGCCTGGTCACCGCCGACGAGCCGATGCGGCCCGGCACGACCATCGAGAACCTGACCGGCCTCAAGACCCCTTTCCGGGTCCACGGCCGGGTCACCGCCGGTAACGCGGCCGGTCTGAACGACGGCGCCACCGCCTCGCTCATCGCGTCCGAGGACTTCGCCCGCGAGAACAACCTCCCGGTGAAGATGCGCCTCGTCTCCTACTCCTTCGCGGGTGTGGAGCCGGAGGTCATGGGCTACGGCCCGATCCCGGCCACCGAGAAGGCGCTCGCCCAGGCGGGCCTGTCGATCTCCGACATCGGTCTGTTCGAGATCAACGAGGCCTTCGCCGTCCAGGTGCTGGCCTTCCTGGAGCATTACGGCATCGCCGACGACGACGCGCGCGTCAACCAGTACGGCGGCGCCATCGCCTTCGGTCACCCGCTGGCCTCCTCGGGTGTGCGTCTGATGACGCAGCTCGCCCGCCAGTTCGAGGAGCAGCCGGAGGTCCGCTACGGCCTCACCACCATGTGCGTCGGCTTCGGCATGGGCGCCACCGTCATCTGGGAGAACCCGCACCACAAGGACGCCGGAGGCGACAAGTGAGCACCACCGCTGAGCTTCTCAAGGGCGCGGCCGAACTGTTCCCCGACGAGGTCGTGACGTCCGCGCACGTACGCCACCTCGACCTGCCGTTCGGCGCCGGGCGCTTCGCGCTCATCACGCTGGACAACGGCTTCGACCACACCAAGCCGACCACCTTCGGCCCGGCGTCGCTGGCGAACCTGAACACCGCCATCGACCAGGTCGAGAAGGAGGCCGCGGCCGGCGAGATCGTCGGTGTCGGTGTCACCGGCAAGCCGTTCATCTTCGCCGTCGGCGCCGACCTCAAGGGCGTCGAGCTGCTCAAGGAGCACGAGCACGCGCTCGCCATCGGCAAGGGCGGCCACGAGGTCTTCAAGCGCCTCTCCGCGCTCGCCGTGCCGACCTTCGCGTACTACAACGGTGCCGCCATGGGCGGTGGCGTCGAGGTCGGTCTGCACTGCTCCTACCGGACCGTCTCCGCGGCCCTCCCGGCGTTCTCGCTCCCCGAGGTGTTCCTGGGCCTGGTCCCGGGCTGGGGCGGCTGCACGATCCTGCCGAACCTGATCGGTGCCGACAAGGCCGTCTCGGTGATCATCGAGAACAGCCTCAACCAGAACAAGCAGCTCAAGGGCGAGCAGGTCTACGACCTCGGCATCGCGGACGCGATCTTCGAGGGCGCGGACTTCCTGGAGCAGTCGCTCCTCTGGACGGCGTCCGTCCTCAAGGGCGAGATCGTCATCGACCGCCCGGTGATCGACCGCGGTGAGGCCTGGGACCAGGCCGTCGCCCGGGGCCGGTTCATCGCGGACTCCAAGGTGCACGGGGCGGCCCCGGCCGCGTACCGCGCGCTGGACATCATCGCCGCCGCGAAGAACGGCGACCTCCAGCAGGGCTACGACGCCGAGGACGTCGCCCTCGCCGACCTGATCATGGGTGGCGAGCTGCGCGCCGGCATCTACGCCTTCAACCTGGTGCAGAAGCGCGGCAAGCGCCCGGCCGGCGCCCCGGACAAGTCGCTCGCGCGTCCGGTCACCAAGGTCGGTGTCGTGGGCGCCGGTCTGATGGCCTCCCAGCTCGCGCTGCTCTTCCTGCGCCGCCTGGAGGTGCCGGTCGTGCTGACCGACATCGACCAGGAGCGCGTCGACAAGGGTGTGGGCTACGTCCACGCCGAGATCGACAAGCTGCTGCTCAAGGGCCGGGTCAACCAGGACAAGGCCAACCGCCTCAAGGCCCTGGTCACCGGTGTCCTGGACAAGGCCGAGGGCTTCGCGGACGCGGACTTCATCATCGAGGCCGTGTTCGAGGAGATCGGTGTCAAGCAGCAGGTGTTCGCGGAGGTCGAGGCGGTCGCCCCGGCGCACGCGATCCTCGCCACCAACACCTCCTCGCTGTCGGTGACCGAGATGGCGTCGAAGCTGAAGAACCCCGAGCGGGTCGTCGGCTTCCACTTCTTCAACCCGGTCGCGATCCTCCCGCTCCTGGAGATCGTCCGCGGCGAGCAGACCGACGACGCCTCCCTGGCCACGGCGTTCGCCGTCGCCAAGAAGCTGAAGAAGACCGCGGTCCTGGTGAAGGACGCCCCGGCGTTCGTCGTGAACCGCATCCTGACCCGCTTCATGGGCGAGATCCAGAACGTCATCGACGAGGGCACGCCGGTCGAGGTCGCCGAGAAGGCGGTCGAGCCGCTGGGCCTGCCGATGTCGCCGCTGGTGCTCCTGGAGCTGGTCGGCCCGGCCATCGGCCTGCACGTCTCGGAGACCCTCAACCGGGCCTTCCCCGACCGCTTCACGGTCTCCCCCAACCTCGCGGCCGTCGTCAAGGGGGGCAAGCGCGGCTTCTACGTCTACGACTCCGGCAAGCCGGAGCTGGACCCCGAGGTCGCGGCCCTCCTCAAGCAGGGCGACTCCGTCCTGTCCGAGGAGCAGGTGCGGGCCCGTGTGCTCGACGCCGTCGCCCAGGAGATCGGGCTCATGCTCGACGAGGGTGTCGTCGCCGAGGCGCAGGACATCGACCTCTGCCTGATCACCGGCGCCGGCTGGCCCTTCCACCTGGGCGGCATCACGCCGTACCTGGACCGCGAGGGCGTCAGCGAGCGGGTCAACGGCAAGAAGTTCCTCGAGCCCGGGGTGGCTTCGGTCCCCGCGTGACCCATCGACACGGCTGAGGGCCTCCGCCTACGGGCGGGGGCCCTCTTCCCGTACCGGCCCCGTAAGGGGCGCGGGGAACTGCGCGAGCAACCCTCCACGAACCCGCAGCCGCACCCGCACCCGCACCCGCCGAACCAGCGCCCTCGGCAGACGCGTGGTCGCAATACCGCGTGGGCGCATACGCGGGCGCGAACGCCCCGTCAGACCGCGACCGACGGCGCCAGCGCCAAGCCCGTCTCGTCGTTCTGCCGGGCTATGCGCAACGCGCCCCCCGGGTCGATCACCCCGAGCACCACCCGCCCATGGGCGTCCCGGGCCAACGCCGGCGTCCCCATGCAGTGTTCGCGGGTCGGCGCCCACCAGACCCCGGCCTCCTCGTTCTCCGTGCCGCACGCCGCCAGCAGGGCCCGCCCCTCGCCGCCGCGACGGGCCAGGACCGTGCAGTCGTACCCGTCGAGCGGCACCCGCAGCACGGCGACCGGCCCCTCGGCCGGAGCCCCGTCGAGCGGGATCACCGGGCCGCCCGGCCGGTACGCGACGACGCCTCCGGTCTCCGGGTCGGTCCAGTAGTACGTCGCCCGGTCGGGCCCGGTCTCCAGACCCACCAGGCTGCCGGGCGCCACGGACAGCGGCACGGTGGGCGCCTGGCCGAAGTTCCCGTCCGGCTTCTCCTGCGTCCAGCGCATGACCAGGTCCTGGCCGCCGGCCAGCGCCTCGACGTGCCCGGACGCGTACGCGACCACGGCCACCGGGTCCCGCACCAGGCGGCCCTTGAGGTCGGTCCAGGCGCTCCACTTGCCGCCCGCCAGCTCCCGGCGCAGCATGACGCCGCCGCCCGCGTTGCGGGCGAGGACATGGACGTTGCCGCCGGCGCTCACCGCGCCGGTGGGCCTGCCGAAGCGCACCGCCTTCGCCGCGTCCTTGTGCGGATTGCCCAGCGAACGCCACTCGGTGACGGGTCGTCCGGTCTGGTACTGGATGGCATGCACGACGTCCACGGCGGGCGGCCCGTCGGCCTTGGGCACCTCACGGCGGCCGAGGAAGTGCACATAGGTGTCCTTGCCCTGCACGACGTGGAGGTCGGTCAGCCCCGACACGGGGAAGAGGTCCGGCGCGGTCCACTCGGCGCCCCCGGGCCGTGTCTGCGTCCAGCGCAACAGCCCCGTGCGGGCACGGGCGTACGCGGTGAGCCTGCCGTCCTTGCCGAGGACCAGCCAGGAACCGTCGAGCGTGGTCTCGGCCCGGTGCCCCGCGCTCGCGCCGCTCGCCGAGTTGTCGGCCGCCGCCCCCTGGGCAGCACCGCGCCCGGATCTGGTCCGCATGACGTGACCCGCCCCTTCCGATGACGCTCGGCGCGGCTCCCCTGCCGCCTTCTCGCACGACAGGCGGAAGACCGAGCGGACCCCATCATAGGATCAACGTTTCGCCGACCCGGCCCGGCCGCCCGGCATGCGACCCTGTCCCTCATGGACGCGCCTCTGCTCGTGATCGTCGACGCCGCCAATGTCATCGGCTCCGTCCCCGACGGCTGGTGGCACGACCGGCGCGGCGCGGCGGAGCGGCTGCGCGACCGTCTGGCCCGGGACGGGGTTCCCGGCCGGGAGGGGCCCGTCGAGCTCGTGATGGTCGTCGAGGGCGCCGCCCGGGGGGTGGAGCCGGTGCCCGGTGTACGGGTCGAGGCGGCGCCCGGCAACGGTGACGACCGCATCGTGGAACTCGTCGCCGAGGAGGCGCGCGACCGCCCCTGCCTCGTGGTCACCGCCGACCGTGAACTGCGGCGCAGGGTGGGAGAGTTGGGCGCCGAGGTGGCCGGACCGCGGACGGTGCGCGGGGACGCCTGACCAAGCCGTCCGTCGGTCCGTCGGTCCGTCGGTCCGTCGGTCGAGGAACCGCCCCTGGTACGGCACGCCTCCGGCCTCGTGCCTCCCGCCGGAAGCGGGACGTACGAGGCCGGAGAGCGGATCGAGGCCGCGCGGTCGCTACGGGGTGCCGCCTCCCGGCGGCCCCCCGACCCCGCCCGCGGGCGTCTTCTCGGGACGTGCGAGCCGGCTGTGCGAGCGGCCGTAGACGAAGTAGACGACGATGCCGAGGGCCATCCAGGCCACGAACCGGAGCCAGGTCTCGGCGGGCAGGTTGAGCATCAGCCACAGCGAGGCGCACACCGAGAGGATCGGGACGACCGGCACCCAGGGCGTGCGGAACGCGCGGTGCAGGTCGGGCCGGGTCCGGCGGAGGATGACGACACCGATCGCGACGACCACGAAGGCGAACAGCGTGCCGATGTTCACCAGCTCGGCCAGCTCGCTCAGCGGGGTGAAGCCCGCGACGATCGCGATGACCACACCGAGAAGGATGGTCGGCCGGTGCGGGGTCTTGAACCGGGGGTGGACGTGGGAGAAGAAGCGCGGCAGCAGTCCGTCGCGGCTCATCGCGAAGAACACCCGGGTCTGACCGAGCAGCAGGATCATGCACACGGTCGTCAGACCGACGGCGGCGCCGAAACTGATGAAGCCGGCGAACCACGGATGCCCGGTGGCCTTGAACGCGTCGGCGAGCGGCGCGGTCACGGACAGGTCGGTGTAGTGCTGCATGCCGGTGACGACGATCGAGACCGCCACGTACAGCGTGGTGCAGATCAGCAGGGAGCCGAGGATGCCCCGGGGCATGTCGCGCTGCGGGTGCCTCGTCTCCTCGGCGGCCGTGGCGACGACGTCGAAGCCGATGAACGCGAAGAAGACGACGGAGGCGGCCGTGAAGATGCCCATCACCCCGAAGTTGGCGGGCGCCCAGCCGAACATCAGCTGGATCAGCGGGGACTGGAGACTGTCGCCCGCCGGTACCTCCTGCGCCTTGGGGATGAACGGGTCGTAGTTGTCGGCGGTGACGAAGAAGGCGCCCGCGATGATCACGGTGAGGACGACGGTCACCTTGATGGCGACGACGACCGAGGTGACCCGCGCGGAGAGCTTGGTGCCGGCCACGAGGATGGCGGTGAGGATCAGGACGAGCGCGGCGGCGAGGATGTCGAAGCCGAAGCCGTCGGCCCCGTCCCTCGTGCCGAGCGCGGCCGGCAGGTCCCAACCGGCGTTGTCCATCAGCGAGTGGATGTAGCCGGACCAGCCGACGGCCACCACCGCCGTCCCCAGCGCGAACTCCAGGACCAGGTCCCAGCCGATGATCCAGGCGGGCAGTTCCCCGAGGGAGGCGTACGAGAAGGTGTACGCGGATCCGGCGACCGGGACCGTGGAGGCGAACTCCGCGTAGCACAGGGCGGCGAGCGCGCAGACGACGCCGGCCACGACGAAGGCGAGGGCGACGGCGGGACCGGCGTTGTTCTTGGCCACCGTGCCGGTGAGGACGAAGATGCCGGTGCCGATGATGACACCGACGCCGAAGACGGTCAGATCCAGCGCGGACAGGGATTTCTTGAGCGCGTGCTCTGGCTCCTCGGTATCGAGGATGGACTGCTCCACCTTCTTCGTCCGGAAGAGTGTGCTGCTCACGGGCGTACCTCCCACGCTTGTCGTCCTCGACCTGATCGAGAGGGGGCGATGGGGGTCCCCCCGGGTCGAGCGAAGCCGAGAGCTGGGGGAGCGTATGCCCCGGCGCGAGCGATTTCACGCGAATGGGCCGGTCTCACCACCGTAAAGGATGGCGAAACCGGCCCATTCGGGCTGAACGGGTGGGTCAGTCGCGCGCCGGTTCCGCCTCGGCGGGCGCGCCGTCGAGGCGGCCGTCGAGCTTGGAGACCAGCCCGGTGACCTGGCGGGCGATGTCGGGCGCGGTGAGCCCGATCTCGGCCATGACCTCGGCGCGGGAGGCGTGGTCGAGGAAGCGCGGCGGGATGCCGAAGTCGCGCAGCGGGATGTCCACGCCGGCGTCGCGCAGTGCCTGGGCGACGGCCGAACCGACGCCGCCGACGCGGGAGTTGTCCTCGACGGTGACGACCACACGGTGCTTGTCGGCGAGCGGCGCCATGTGCTCGTCGACGGGCTTGACCCAGCGGGGGTCGACGACCGTCGTGGTGATGCCCTGCTTGTCGAGCAGGTCGGCGATCTCCAGGCACATCGGCGCGAGGGCGCCGACGGAGACGAGGAGCACGTCCGGGGTGTCGGTGCCGGGCTCGCGCAGCACGTCCATGCCGCCGACCCGGCGCAGCGCGGGTACGGCGGGGCCGACGGCGCCCTTGGAGAAACGCACCACGGTCGGCGCGTCGGTGACCTCGACGGCCTCGCGCAGCTGGGCGCGGACCTGGTCGGCGTCGCGCGGCGCGGCCAGCCTGAGCCCCGGGACGACCTGGAGGATCGACATGTCCCACATGCCGTTGTGCGAGGCGCCGTCGGTGCCGGTGACACCCGCCCGGTCCAGGACGAACGTCACACCGCACTTGTGGAGGGCGACGTCCATCAGGACCTGGTCGAAGGCGCGGTTGAGGAAGGTTGCGTACACCGCGAAGACGGGGTGCAGTCCGCCCGTGGCGAGGCCCGCCGCCGAGACGGCGCCGTGCTGCTCGGCGATGCCGACGTCGTACACCCGTTCGGGGAAGGCCTTGGCGAACTTGTCGAGTCCGACCGGCTGGAGCATGGCCGCCGTGATGGCGACGATGTCCTCGCGCTCCTTGCCGAGCTTCACCATCTCCTCGCCGAAGACCGAGGTCCAGTCGGCGCCGGAGGAGGTGATGGGCAGACCGGTGTCCGGGTGGATCTTGCCGACGGCGTGGAAGCGGTCGGCCTCGTCCTGGAGGGCGGGCTGGTAGCCGCGGCCCTTCTCGGTGAGGCAGTGCACGATGACCGGCCCGCCGAAGCGCTTGGCGCGGGAGAGCGCGGACTCCAGGGCCTCGATGTCGTGCCCGTCGATCGGACCGACGTACTTCAGGCCGAGGTCCTCGAACATGCCCTGGGGGGCGATGAAGTCCTTCAGGCCCTTCTTGGCGCCGTGCAGCGTCTCGTAGAGCGGCCGGCCGACGACCGGGGTGCGCTCCAGCAGGTCCTTGCCGCGGGCGAGGAAACGCTCGTAGCCGTCCGTCGTCCGCAGCGTGGCCAGGTGGTTGGCGAGGCCGCCGATGGTAGGCGCGTACGAGCGCTCGTTGTCGTTGACGACGATGACCAGGGGGCGGTCCTTGGCGTCGGCGATGTTGTTGAGCGCCTCCCAGGCCATACCGCCGGTCAGCGCGCCGTCACCGATGACCGCGACCACGTGGTCGTCGCGTTCGAGCACCTGGTTGGCCTTCGCGAGGCCGTCGGCCCAGCCCAGCACCGTGGAGGCGTGGCTGTTCTCGATGACGTCGTGCTCGGACTCGGCCTGCGAGGGGTAGCCGGACAGGCCGCCCTTCATCTTCAGCTTGGAGAAGTCCTGGCGGCCGGTCAGCAGCTTGTGGACGTAGGACTGGTGACCCGTGTCCCACAGCACCTTGTCCTTGGGCGAGTCGAAGACCCGGTGCAGGGCGATGGTGAGCTCGACCACGCCGAGGTTGGGGCCGAGGTGACCGCCGGTCTTCGACACCGCCTCGACGAGGAAGGTCCGGATCTCCTCCGCCAGCTGGTCCAACTCCTCCAGGCTGAGCCGGTCCAGATCGCGCGGTCCCCTGATGCGGGTCAGCAGCGGCACCCGTGCCTCCTTGCGATAGTGCTGTTCGAGCGTTACCGGGCTCGTCGAAGTCTAATCTTCCGCGCACCGGGCCGACCGCCGGGCGGTCGGGTCCCGTGTCACACGAACGGCCGTAGACCATCCTGCGCAGACGTACCCGTACGAAACGTCCGACAACAAGCGGAAGTGCCCGGCGCCTTGAAGGCACCGGGCACATTCGCGCCCCGAAGGGGCGCGGGGCTGTTTCGATATGCGGCTCCGCCGCGTGGGCGCGACCAGCCACGAACGACCCGCGGCCGGCAACGGACAGGCCCCCCAACGGCGCCCCTCCGCAAAACGGCTACGCGCGCCCCGCCGCTTTCTGGCTCCTGCGGCTGACGGAGTCGATGACCACCGCACCCAGCAGCACCGCGCCCGTGATCATGTACTGGATCGAGGTGTTCATGTTCAGCAGGTCGAGACCGGTCTGGATCGACTGGATCACCAGCATGCCCAGCAGCGCCGACCACACCGACCCGCGCCCGCCGAAGAGGCTGGTGCCGCCGATGACGGCCGCAGCGATCGCGAGCATCAGCGTGTTGCCGCCACCGGCGGACAGCGTCGCGCTCGCGGTCTGGCCGGCGAAGAACATACCGCCGATCGCCGCGAAGCCACCGGAGATGGCGAACACGGTGATCCGGATCATCGGCACATTGATACCGGCCCGGCGGGCCGCCTCGATGCCACCGCCGACCGCGAACACCTGACGGCCGTACGTCGTACGCCGCAGGACGAAGTCCACGATCACCAGCGCCGCGAGGAAGATCACCAGCGCGTTGGAGACACCGGACGCGTTGTTGAGCACGGCGGCGCCGGCGAAGGAGACCAGCGCGAGCGCGCCGACGCGCAGCAGGATCTCGCTGGTCGGCCGGAACGGCACACCCGCGGCCCGACGACGGCGCTGCTCGTTGACGTTGCCGACGAGGGAGAGCGCCACGGCGAGGCCCGCCAGGATGTACGCGCCGATGATGGCCTGGTCCATGAAGAAGGAGCTCTGGCCGAGCAGACGGACCGGGCCCTCGTCGGAGGGGATGTTGATGGTGCCGCTCTCACCCAGCAGCCACAGCATCAGACCGTTCCAGCCGAGGAAGCCGGCCAGGGTGACGACGAACGCGGGTACGCCGATCTTGGCGAAGAACCAGCCGTGCAGCGCGCCGATGGCGAGACCGGTGATGACCGCGAGGACCAGTGCCAACCAGGAGTTCATGCCCTCGTTCACCGCGAACACGGCGAACAGGGTCGAGGCCAGGCCGCTGACCGAACCCACGGACAGGTCGATCTCGCCGAGCAGCAGCACGAACACCAGGCCGATGGCGAGCATGCCGGTGGCCGAGAGGAAGTAGCTGATGTTCGAGAGGTTGTCGGCACTGAGGAAACGATCGTTCTGAAGCTGGAAGATCGTCCAGATGACGATCAGACCGATGACCACCGGCAGCGAGCCCAGCTCGCCGCCCTTCACCTTGCGCTTGAACTCGGTGACATAGCCCTTGAGGCCCTCTTCGCGGACCAGCAGACGCGGGTCGACGACGGTGACCGGCGCCGCCGTGGGGTCGTCGGCGGGGGCGACCGTGGTCTGGCCCTCGCCGACGGTCGCGGAATCGCTCTTCACGGTCTTGGACGTGTCACTCACTTTGCCGCCTCCGTGGTGCGCCGCTCCGCGCGACGGGTCACGGCGTTGTCCGTGGCACCGGTGATCGCGGCGATGATCTCTTCGTGGCTGGTGTCCTTCACGGAGAAGGAGCCGTTGTTCTTGCCCAGGCGCAGAACCGCGACGGTGTCCGCGACCGCCTTGACATCGGCCATGTTGTGGCTGATGAGGATGACGGCGAGGTCGCGCTCACGCAGCCGTTCGACCAGGTCGAGGACCTGCGCGGTCTGCTCGACGCCGAGGGCGGCGGTGGGCTCGTCCAGGATGACGAGCTTGGGGTCACCGATGAGGGCGCGGGCGATGGCGACGACCTGGCGCTGACCGCCGGAGAGGCTCGCGATCGGGATCCGTACGCTCGGGATCCGGATGGAGAGCGTGGACAGCAGCTCCCGGGAGTTCTTCTCCATCGTCACCTCGTCGATGACGCCCCGGTGCAGCAGCTCGCGGCCGAGGTAGAGGTTGCCGACGACGTCGAGGTTGTCGCAGAGCGCGAGGTCCTGGTAGACCGTCGCGACACCGAGGCCCTGGGCGTCGTGCGGCTTGTTGATCCTGACCGGGTCACCCTGCCACTCGATGACGCCCTCATCGATGGGGTGGACACCCGCGATGGTCTTGACCAGGGTGGACTTTCCTGCGCCGTTGTCGCCCACCAGGGCGACCACTTCACCGGCGTGGACCTCCAGCTCGACGTCGGTGAGTGCCTGCACCGCACCGAATCGCTTGGAGACTCCGCGCAACGCCAGCACGGGCGTAGCGGACACGTGAACCATCTCCTTCGCCGCCTGACCGGCGGGGATGCCGCGCTTGGGACCAGCGCGGAGGAATGTGCCCGGCCCCGGGATGGGGACCGACGCACAAGGCTTACAAGGTGAACATGTGAAGTCCGCTGCTCTGTCGGCAGCGGTTCCGTCCGACGCCCGCCCCGGAAGCGGGGTCTGAAGTCGGGGCGGGCGCCGGACAGGTTCTACGGGACCGCGGGGGTCGTCCCAGGGACGACCCCGCGCGGCCGAGGGCCCGAGCGACTACTCGAGGCCGGCCTCCTTGCAGGCCTTCGCGAACTCGGGGGTGCAGATGTCGGCGACCGTGTAGAGGCCGTCCTTGACCACCGTGTCCTTGATGTTGTCCTTGGTCACGGAGACCGGGACCAGCAGCTTCGCCTGGACCTTGTCACCGGAACCGCTGGTCACCTCGGTGTCGGCCAGGGACTTGATGTCCTTGCCCTCCAGCAGGTTGACCGCGAGCTCGGCGGCCGTGTCGG
This sequence comes from Streptomyces sp. 11x1, assembly GCF_032598905.1. NCBI lineage: Bacteria > Bacillati > Actinomycetota > Actinomycetes > Kitasatosporales > Streptomycetaceae > Streptomyces > Streptomyces sp. 11x1. Next base: position 2,431,977 of record NZ_CP122458.1, read on the forward strand.
CCTCCGGCTTGTAGGCCTTGTAGACCGTGGAGGACTGCGTGCCGGCGACGATCCGCTGGATGGCCGCGAGCTCGGCGTCCTGGCCGGTCAGCGGGATGCCGCTGATCTTCGCACCCTTGAGGGTGTTGGCGATGCCACCGGCCATGCCGTCGTTGGCGGCGTAGACGCCGGCGATGTTCTTGGCGCCCAGCTGGGTGATGGCCGCGGACATCTTCTGGGCGGCGACGGTGTCCTTCCAGAGGCCGGACTGCTCGTAGGCGATGTCGACCTTGCCGTCGAGGGCCTTGTGCGCGCCCTCCTTGAACTGACCGGCGTTCGGGTCGGCGTCGTCACCGTTGATCATGACGACCTTGGCCTTGGGGGTCGCCTTGTCGCCGAGGGCGGCGATGAGGGCCTCGCCCTGCAGCTCGCCGACCTTCACGTTGTCGAAGGAGACGTAGGCCGAGACCGGGCCCTGGGCCAGACGGTCGTAGGCGATGACCTTCACGCCCTTGTCCACCGCGGACTGGATGGAGGACTTGATGGCGGCGGAGTCCTGGGCGGAGACGACGATGACCTTGACGCCCTTGGTCACCATGGTGCTCATCTGCTGAGCCTGCTTGGTGGGGTCGGCGGCCGCGTTCGCGTACTCGACCGTGCAGTCGTCGCAGAGTTCCTTGACCTTGTCCTCGAAGTACGGACGGTCGAACTTCTCGTAGCGCGCGGTGACGTTGTCGGGCAGGAGCAGACCGATCGTCTTGCTGTCGCCGCCACCGGTGCTGCCGCTGTCCGAGTCGTTGTCGTCGCCGGCCTTGCCACAGGCGGCCACGGAGAGCGCCAGCGAAACCGCGGTGGCACCGATCACGACTCTACGCATCGTTGCGTTCATTTTGGGTTGTGCCTCCCTGACACGGGCCGCAACGCTGCGGCCGAGGTGGCTGGAAGTCAACTCGGCCACACGTGCGACGTCAAGAAGTAAATCCTTAACGGGTTGGCAACGGCGTGTTTCGTTCTCTAAGTGAAGACAGGGGTTGCCGCGGAGAGGGTCCCGTCCAAAAGGGTCGAATCACCCATCTCACTGAGGGCCAGCGCCAGGGCCCCGAGGACCTCGGCACGGCCACCAAGTGCCCCTGGCAGCACTGAGAGTTGACGTGCGGCACTCGGGATCGCGTACCGGCCGACCGACTCCCTTATGGGTCCGAGAACCAGCTCTCCGGCCTCGGCGAGATCGCCACCGAGGACCACGCGGCTCGGGTTCAACAGATTGCAGAGATTGGCGACTCCACTTCCGATGTGTCGGCCGACGTCGGCGATCACCCGACGGCAGCCCGGATCCCCGTCCCTCGCCAGCCGTACGACCCCTTCCATGGTCAGATCGGTGCCGTGGCTGGACTGGAGGAGCGGCAGCACATAGCGCGCGGCAGCGAAGGTCTCCAGGCAGCCGCGGTTGCCACAGCGGCAGACCGGGCCGGATTCATCAAGAGTAATATGCCCGATTTCGCCCGCTGTGCCACCCGGGCCCCTGTAGATCTTGCCATCGATCACCAGACCGGCACCAACGCCGCTGGAGACCTTGATGTAGGCCAGGTCCCGCACACCCCGGCCGCTGCCCCAGACCAGCTCACCGAGGGCACCGAGGTTGGCGTCGTTGTCCACGTGCACGGCGACACCCAGGCGGTCCTGCATCTCGGCGGCGGGCTTGGTGCCGGTCCAGCCCGGCAGGATCGCGGTGGAGCCGAGCGTCCCGGACTCCACGTCGATCGGGCCGGGCACCCCCAGCCCCACGCCCGCGACCTTCGTACGATCCACCCCGGTGGCCTCGATCAGCCGGGTGACCAGCTGCTCCGCACGGTCGAACCCCTGCGCCGAGGAGGCGTCCACGTCCAGCGGCTCGGCCTCCTCGGCGAGGACCTGATGGGCGAGATTTCCGATCGCGACGCGCAAATGCGTGTGCCCGAAGTCCACGCCGATCACGATGCCCGCGTCCCCGCTCAGCGAGACTGCGCGCGCCCGGCGGCCACCCGCCGACGTGGGCGTGACCTCGACGGTTCCACCGTCCTTGAGTTCGCGCACGATGTTGGAGACCGTGGCCGCGGACAGGCCGGTGGTCCTCGCGATCTCCGCCTGCGTGAGCGACCCGGCGAGGCGCACCGCCCGAACGACGCGCTCGAGATTTGCTCGGTGCAGCGACGACTGCGACCCCGGAGTCTCCATCGACTCATCCACTCCCGTCCCGGACCGGGCGGCCCGCACGCCGCCCGGGTGACCCGGGTCACAGCCACGGAACCCAGGTCACTTACAAGTTGTGAACTCCAAGCTCCGCTGAACGGGTTACCGCAGTCAAGTCCTTGACGGAAACTGAGACCGCCGAATGACCACTAGATGTCACTCTGCGGCTACTTGGGGTCCTGGGATCGGCTACTTGAGGGTGGCCGAGGTGAGGCCGGCCTGGACCTGTCGCTGGAAGGAGAGATAGACGACGAGCATGGGGATCATGGCGATGGTGACCCCGGCGAAGAGGACGGGCAGGTCCGAGGCGTAGCCCTGCTGCTGCTGGAGCTGGATGAGGCCCTGGGTGAGGACGTACCGCTCGGGATCGTCGCCGCTCTGCGGCTGCATGAGGACCGTGGGCAGGATGAACTGGTTCCACTGCCCCAAGGTGTTGAAGATCCCGACGCTGATCAGTCCGGGCTTGGCCATCGGCAGCATGACCTGGAAGAACGTCCGGGTGTGCGAGGCTCCGTCGAGGATGGCGGCCTCGAAGACGGCGGTGGGCAGCGTCCGGAAGAACGCGTGCATGAAGAACACCGTGAACGGCAGCGAGTAGGCGACGTACACCAGGATCAGCCCCTGGTAGGTGTTCAGCATGTCCAGCCGTTTGACCATGAAGAACAACGGCACCAGGGCCAGGAACACGGGGAACATCGCGCCGGCGACGAAGAAGTAGTACAGCAGCCGGTTGCCCCGGAACGGGTAGCGGGCCAGGACGTACGCGGCCATCGAGCCGAACAGCATGGTCAGCGGCACGGAGAAGACCAGCACGATGACCGTGTTGACGAAGTAGTCGCCGATGCCCTTGTCCCAGGCCCGGGAGAAGACGTCCAGGGACCAGTTCTGCGGCCAGCCGAAGGCCGAGCCGCCGATCTGGGCGTCGGTCTTGAAGGAGCTGAGCACCAGCCACAGCAGCGGCAGCACGATCAGTAGGGCCCACAGGGCGAGGAACCCGTGCGAGAAGACGTTGAGGACGACGCCTTCCCCGCGCTCGTCGCCGGGACCACCGGACCCCCGCTTGGTCACGGTCGGGCCGGTGGGGACCGAGTCGCCGCGCGAGGCGGTCTTGAGGGGTGCACTCATCTTCTGTCGTCTCTCCCGCTCAGAACTCGACGCGCTCGCGACGGGTGGCCCGCAGCATGACCACCGACACGATCAGGGTGAGGAGCAACATCACGACGCCCATCGCGCAGGCGTAGCCGCTCCTGCCGTACAGCAGGAAGTTCCGCATCATCACGGTCGCCATGACCTCGCTGTGATGGTCGGGGCCGCCTCCGTACTCCCCCGCCGTCATCGTCGAGACCAGGATGAACATGTCCATGGCCGCGATGCCGAGGTAGACCCAGGCGGTCTGCACGGAGTCCCACAGCAGCGGCAGGGTGATGCGGAAGAAGGTGTGGGCGCGGCCGGCGCCGTCGATCAGCGCGGCCTCGTAGATGTCCCTCGGGATGGCCTGCATGGCGGCGGAGAACAGCACCAGGTAGAAGCCGACGCCGTGCCAGACGACGACCAGGATGAGGGCCCAGAGCACCATGTTCGGCTCGTTCAGCCACTCGACGGGACTGCTCTCGTCGACCAGTCCCAGTTTCATCAGCAGGCCGTTGAGCATGCCGCCGCTGTCGCTGCGGTACACGGCGCCGAAGAGCACCGCGAGGATCGCCAGCGACAGCACCTGTGGGAAGAAGTACACGATCTTGTAGAAGCCCGACCCGGCGACCCCGGACACCCCGCCGGCCCGGCCGCGTCCTCCCGCGTTCAGCATGAAGGCGAAGAACAGCGCGAGCAGGATCGTGATGACCGGGATGAACACCAGGAACAGGATGTTGTGCCAGATCGCCTGGAGGAAGATGTCGTCCTCGAACAACGCGGTGTAGTTGTCCAGGCCGATGAAGGAGAAGGTCTGGGACTGGCCCTTCCAATCCGTCAGCGAATAGCCGAACGTCTGGATGTACGGCCAGATCACGAAGATCAGATAAAGCGCCACGGGGACCAGGAGAAACCCCGCGACGAACCGGTTCTGTCCTTTACGCATTGGCGTTTTCCTGCCTCGGGTTCGAGGGGACGAAAAGCGCGCCCCGTCCTTTCAGGGGCGCGGGGAACTGCGCGGTGAGCCACGACGAACCCGCAGCTCACCACAGTGCGCAGCTCCCTCGGCGCTCCGACGCCCCACTAGTCCCGGCGGTTCTTCTTGGAATCCGGGTCCTTCGCCTGCTTGTCCACCGCGGCCTGCGCCCGCTTCAACCACTCGGCCGGCTGGATCCGCTTCGCCATCAGTTCGTTCGACGCGTTCTGGATCGCCGTGTCCATCTCGCTGTACCACTCGGTGTACAGGTAACGGAACGTATTGTCACCGGCGGCCTTGGATGCCTCGACCGTCGACTGCGTGCCCGGCCGCAGTTGCACGCCGGCGTCGACGCCGTCCTTGAGGATGGTCAGCGAGTTGGCCTCCTTGGCGAACAGGGTCGACCATTCCTTGGAGAGCATCATCCGCATGAACTCCTGGGCGGCCGGCAGGTTCTTGGCCTTGGCCGGGATGATGAACGGCTCGCCGGAGCCGGCCCGGATCGCCTCGAACGGCATCACGCTGTCCGGCAGCAGCGGCATCGGCATGAACGTCATGTCGAAGTCGTCCGGGGTCTGCTTGAGCTGCTCGTTCTCCAGCCAGGAGCCGGAGGTGATGAACACGGCCTTGTACTGGTTCCAGCGGGTCTGGGACTCGGTGTGGGTGAGGCCGTTCGTGCCGGGCATCAGATAGCCCTTCTCGACGACCTCGTAGATCGCCTCGACGCCGGCCTTCGCGGCGTCGGAGCCGACGAACGCCTTCGGGTCGAGGTTGTCGATCGCCTTCATGGCCTCCAGTCCGCCGGTCTTGGCGATCAGGTCCATGATGGCGACGTTGATGTAGTACGGGTACTTGCCCTGGTGGGCGAGGCCGCCGATGCCCTTGGCCTTGGCCTCCTTGCAGATGGTGAGGAAGTCCGCCCAGGTCTTGGGCTCCTCCCAGCCGTTCTCCTTGAAGAGCTTGCCGGAGTACCACAGGCCCCACACCGTGTAGATGTAGTTGAGGGCGACGACCTTGTCCTCCTGCATGCCCGCGTCGAGCGTGCCGGGGATGAGGGTGTCGCGGACCTTCTTGGCCGGGTCGTCGATCGAGGGGGCGTCCAGCACCGCGGCGAGGTCGAGGAGCTGGTCGTTCTTGTAGAGGACGTCGATCGGGATCTGCTGGGCGCCGGAGTCGTCGACGATGTCCGGCGGGTTGCCCGCGTTGAACCGGGGCTGGAGCTTGCCGGTGATCTCCTGGGTTCCGGTGTGGGTGGAGGTGACCCCCCACTTCTTCTGGAAGGAGGCCTCCCAGGCCTTGGCGTAGGCGTCGCCGTAGCCGCCCTTGAAGATGACGACGTCGAGCTTGCTGCCCTTCTTGACGCCGAAGGGGTTCGACTCGGAGGACTCGCCCTGGGTGTCCTCGGAGGTGTCGTCCCCGCCGCCCCCGCTGGCACACGCCGACAGGAAGCTCATCGTGGGGACGGTGATCAGGCCCAGCGCGGCGGACCGCTTGATCAGATCGCGGCGGCCGACGCCCTCGGGGTGGGTGGTGCCGGTGCCCTCGGGGCCGTGGTCGGGCTCAGCGGTAGTGGATCCCATGCTCAAGTCCTCGCCTTCTCCAGGACTCAGGCGGTGAACCGGATCCTCCCGGCACCGCGGTCGGTTCAAGCTGGGGTCGTGCGTGAGGATTCAACAGGGGCAACACGGCGGTCGGAGCGCGGACACGTCCGCGACCACCGGTAATTCCCCCCAGGTAGTGCCGTCCACGTCGTGCGACCACTATGCGGACGCCGACAGGTATAGTCCACTTCCCGCCAGAGGGGCAAGATCGAATGCAAGGTTCACCTTCGGTCTTTTCCGAGTTGAGACCTCTCGGAAATATGAGCGGCCTTGCGTCACCTGACCGAAAAATCCCCGCCATTCGGTCCGGATGGCGCAGTCAACACCCTTGACATCACTCGTCACTTCAACCCCTACTGGTCCCCGCGTTACACAGTCGACAACGTTGTCCTCTTTCGGTCACTTCTTGATCGGAAACAGTCTGCTGGACGTAGGGAGGGTGCTGCTGATGCGGCACGGAAGGAGTTCCACGGCGGTGTTCGGCGCCGTCGCGTTCGCTCTGGTGATGGCCTCGCAGGGGGCGGCCGTGGCGTTACCGGACCGGCCGGCGGCCGGTGCGCGGGAGTTCGGCTCCTCGTTCGAACCGGACGACCCGGCCCCGGACTGGATCAGCACGGTCGACACCGCCCCGGACGGCTCCCCCCGGGCCTCGGGCGTCGACGGCGGCTACACCACCGGCATTCCGGGCGACATCACCGACCGGGTCACCGAGGTCCGGGCCAGCGGCGAGAACACCGACGGCGGTGAGGTGAAGGAGAACCTCGTCGACGGCGAGTCCGCCACCAAGTGGCTCACCTTCCAGCCCACCGGCTGGGCCGAGTTCGACCTCGCCGGACCGGCCGAGGTGGTGACCTACGCGCTCACGTCGGCGAACGACTTCGAGACCCGCGACCCGAGGGACTGGACCCTCAAGGGCTCCACCGACGGCAAGGAGTGGAAGACCCTCGACACCCGCTCCGGCGAGAGCTTCGCGGAACGGTTCCAGACGAAGTCGTACGACATCCCCCAGGGCGCGGTGGCCGGGTACCGGCACTTCCGGCTCGACATCACCCGGAACAACGGCGCCTCGATGATCACCCAGCTCGCCGATGTGCGGTTCTCCACGGGCGGCGGGCAGGCGCCCCCGCCGAAGGAGATGCTGTCGCTGGTCGACCGGGGCCCGAGCGGATCCGCGACCGCGAAGGCCGGCGCGGGCTTCACCGGCAAGCGGGCCCTGCGGTACGCGGGCCGCCACACCGCGGACGGGCCGGCCCACTCGTACAACAAGATCTTCGACGTGGACGTGGCCGTCGAGCGCGACACCGAGCTGGCCTACCGGATCTTCCCGTCGCTGGCGGACGGCGACCTGGACTACGACGCCACGAACGTCTCGGTCGACCTGGTCTTCACCGACGGCACCTCCCTCAGCGAGCTGGGAGCGGTGGACGGCCACGGCTTTCCGCTGTCGCCGCGCGGGCAGGGCGCGGCGAAGGTGCTGTACGTCAACCAGTGGAACGACGTGGTCGCGCGGATCGGGTCGGTCGCGGCCGGGCGGACCGTGGACCGGATCCTGGTGGCGTACGACTCCCCGAAGGGCCCGGCGCGGTTCCGCGGCTGGCTCGACGACGTGACGCTGCGGGTCCGGGCGCCCGAGCGGCCGAAGGCGCATCTCTCCGACTACGCGGTGACCACCCGGGGGACGAACTCCAGCGGCGGCTTCTCCCGCGGCAACAACTTCCCGGCGACGGCGGTGCCCCATGGCTTCAACTTCTGGACGCCGGTGACCAACGCGGGTTCCCTGAGTTGGCTGTACGACTACGCGCGGGGCAACAACGCGGACAACCTGCCGACCGTCCAGGCGTTCAGCGCCAGTCATGAGCCGAGCCCCTGGATGGGCGACCGGCAGACCTTCCAGGTGATGCCCTCGGCGGCCACCGGGACACCCGAACTGAGCCGTACATCCCGGGCGTTGGCCTTCCGGCACGAGAACGAGACGGCCCGGCCCTACTACTACGGGGTGCGCTTCGAGAACGGTGTCAGGGCCGAGATGGCACCCACGGACCACGCGGCGGCGCTGCGCTTCACCTACCCCGGCGACGACGCGAGCGTGATCTTCGACAATGTGACCGACCAGGCGGGGCTGACCCTGGACAAGGACGCCGGGGTCGTCACCGGGTTTTCGGATGTGAAGTCCGGGCTGTCCACGGGCGCGACCCGGCTCTTCGTGTACGGAGTCTTCGACGCGCCGGTCACGGACGGCGGCTCGACCGGGGTGAAGGGCCACCTCCGCTTCGACGCGGGCGCGGACCGCACGGTGACGCTGCGACTCGCCACCTCCCTCATCAGCCTGGACCAGGCCAAGGACAACCTGCGCCAGGAGATCCCCGAGGGCACCTCTTTCACGACGGTGAAGAACCGGGCGCGGGCGCAGTGGGACCGCGTCCTCGGGAAGGTGGAGGTCGAGGGCGCGACCCCCGACCAGCTGACCACGCTCTACTCGAACCTCTACCGGCTGTATCTGTACCCCAACTCCGGCTTCGAGAAGGTGGGTTCGACCTACCGGTACGCCTCGCCGTTCTCCCCGATGACCGGCCCGGACACCCCGACCCGCACCGGCGCGAAGATCGTCGACGGCAAGGTCTACGTCAACAACGGCTTCTGGGACACCTACCGGACCACCTGGCCCGCGTACGCGCTGCTGACGCCCGACAAGGCCGGCGAGATGGTCGACGGTTTCGTACAGCAGTACAAGGACGGGGGCTGGACCTCCCGGTGGTCCTCCCCCGGCTACGCGGACCTGATGACCGGCACCTCCTCGGACGTGGCGTTCGCGGACGCATACGTCAAGGGTGTGGACTTCGACGCGCGGTCGGCGTACGAGGCGGCCCTGAAGAACGCCACCGTCGTGCCGCCGTCGGCGGGCGTCGGCCGCAAGGGCATGGCCACCTCCCCCTTCCTCGGCTACACCAGCACCGACACCCACGAGGGCCTGTCCTGGGCGCTGGAGGGCTACCTCAACGACTACGGCATCGCGCGCATGGGCCAGGCGCTGTACCGGAAGACCGGCGAGAAGCGCTACCGGGAGGAGGCGGCGTACTTCCTCGACAGGGCCCGCGACTACGTCGAGCTGTTCGACGGGAAGGCCGGGTTCTTCCAGGGCCGCGACGGCACCGGTGCCTGGCGGGTCGACTCCGCGTCCTACGACCCCCGGGTCTGGGGCCACGACTACACCGAGACCAACGGCTGGGGGTACGCCTTCACCGCACCGCAGGACAGCAAGGGCCTGGCCAACCTGTACGGCGGTCGCGGCGGGCTGGCGAGGAAGCTGGACACCTACTTCTCCACCCCGGAGACGGCCTCCCCCGAGCTCGTCGGCTCCTATCCCGGGGTCATCCACGAGATGACCGAGGCCCGTGACGTCCGGATGGGCATGTACGGCCACTCCAACCAGGTCGCCCACCACGCGATCTACATGTACGACGCGGCCGGGCAGCCCTGGAAGACCCAGGAGAAGGTCCGCGAGGTGCTCTCCCGCCTCTACGTCGGCAGCGACATCGGCCAGGGCTACCACGGCGACGAGGACAACGGCGAGCAGTCCGCCTGGTACCTCTTCTCCGCGCTCGGCTTCTACCCGCTGGTGATGGGCAGCGGCGAGTACGCCGTCGGCTCCCCGCTGTTCACCAAGGCGACCGTCCACCTGGAGAACGGCAGGGACCTGGTCGTCGAGGCCCCGAGGAACAGCGCCAGGAACGTGTACGTGCAGGGTCTGAAGGTCAACGGCAAGGCCTGGACGTCCACCGCACTGCCGCACTCGCTCCTCTCACGCGGGGGTGTGCTGAGGTTCGACATGGGACCGGAGCCCTCCCGCTGGGGCACGGGGGAGAGCGCGGCCCCGGTGTCGATCACGAAGGACGACAAGGTGCCCTCTCCGCGCAGCGACGCGATCGAGGGCGACGGGGAGCTGTTCGACGACACCTCGTCGACGAAGGCGTCCGTGGGGACGGTGACGCTGCCGACTCCCGCCCGGACCAGGGCGGTCCAGTACACGCTGACCTCCGCCGACCGCACCGAGGCCCCGGCCGGCTGGACCCTCCAGGCGTCCACGGACGGCAGGACCTGGAAGACCCTCGACCGGCGCTCCGGCGAATCCTTCGCCTGGGACCGCCAGACCCGGGCCTTCTCCGTACCGGCCCCGAGGGCGTACGACCACTACCGGCTCGTCCTCGACGACACGGCGACGCTCGCGGAGGTGGAGCTGCTGTCCTGACACCTGGACGGAGGCGGCCGGGCACCTCGGTCCAACCGGCTTGACTTGGTTGCCCGTTGGAACGATAGAGTCTTGTCCAGACCACTCGACAACGTTGTCCTGCCGAGGGGTCCCACAGCCGCACTCCCCCGCGCCCGGTCTCCCCCGTACCGGGTCGCGGCTCGCGGACCGGGTGGGCACGCACCGCCCGCCCACCCGGTCCGCCCCGAGCGCGACATCCGCCCCCGCACAGGGCCGGTGCCGCGAACGGGAGCCGGGCTCAGCCCACCCGGCAGGGCAGCGTGGTCGCGGGATCACCTCCCGGCCCTTGCACCACATAGCCGAAGGTGGCGGTTCCACCGGGATCCAGCGACCCGTTCCAGTTCGCGTTGTGCACCATCACGTCCTGTCCGGTGTAGGTCGCGCTGCCGCTCCAAAGGCTGTCGACCTTCTGCCCGGCCGGCAGTGTCCAGTTGACCATCCAGCCGAGCATCGGCACGTCGCCGGTGTTGGTGACGACGACCTCGGACTGGTAGCCGCCGTTCCAACTGCCCGTCGTACGCCGGGTCGCGGCGCACTCCCCCGGCACCGGGTCGGTGGGGTCGCCGGGCTGCTTGATCCCGGTCACCTCGCCGTTGCCCCCGTCGAAGACGACGTCGGAGCAGGAGTAGAAGGTCTCCTGGCTGTCCGAACGCTGCCAGACCATGTAGATGATGTGGCGGCCCGACTTGTTCGCGGGCAGTTGGCCCCGCCAGGAATAGTTGGCCTCGACCGTGCCCGGGCTGCCGTTCAGTGGCGGGTGGTCGACGCTCAGGAACGGCTGTGCCTCCATGTCGTTCCAGGTGAGCGTCTTCGTCGGGTCGAAGCCGTCCTTGGTGATGTAGACGTAGAACCAACCCGGGTGCGCCGCCCACGCGTTGTACGAGAAGTCGACGGTCGCTCCGGAGGTGAGATGGGTCAACGGCCAGTCGGCGCTGGGCGTGTTGAACCCGGTGAAGTTGGTGTTGCCACCGCTGCACAGCTGACCGTCCGGGACGAAGCCACGGGTCCGGCCGGCGCCGTCCGAGCGGAGCACGGAGAACCAGTTGTAGAACGGCGTCGTCCCGCTGACCTGCTGCGCGGAACGACAGGCCGGGTTGATCGGTTCGATCTCCCCGGTGTCGGTCAGCCCGTCCTGCCAGCACAGGAACGTACGGCTGCCGGGCTTCATCGGAGTGCCGTGCGCCTCCGCCTTGCCGCTGCCGGCGGTGACGACGAGACCGAGCGCCGGGATCGTGGTCACGAGGGCGAGCAGGACGAGGAGGAGGGCCTGGTGGCGTCGGGGCAGCGTCGATCGTGGAATTGTCACGCGCATGACAAGAACTCCTTGCGTGTACGGCTCGGAGGTGGGGAACGTGCGGGTGCCGGTGCGGAGGCGCCGCGCGGTTGCCGGCGCGGAGGTGGGGGCGTTGGGCGGTGCGGAGGTGGGGGGTTGGGCGGGAGCAGATCCGAAGGGTGACGGGTTCCGGTCCGCCATCCTGATGGGAGCGCTCCCACCCACCTTCTTCGGAAGCTAGCGCGGAGCGCGGCGCTTGTAAACGGGTGACGCGCGGCGACCCGCGCGAAGGGTGCACGGCTCCCCGTGGGGGCCGGCGGGCGCGAGGGTCGCCGGACCTTCTGCGCCGCGCACCACGGCCACCGGGGCGGAGGGGGTGAGGTGGTCCAGCTGTGTCCCTCGTCGAGCGCGAGCCGGACCACGGACTGCGGACGGCTCTCCCACGCGGGCCTGCTTCAGCCCGACCCAGGCCGATCGCTCGTCGGCGACCACGACGACGTCACGGCCGCCGTCGGCGGAGTCGTCCGGAACCGTCCACTGGCGGCCGCCCCGGGCGGCCAGGACTCCAGTCGGACCCCGTCGAGCGTCGTCAGGATCCTGCCGTCGGACAGTTCCTCCACCGCGCGGACGTTGCGGCGCGGATCCCACTCCGCGCTCAGCCCGGAGAGCGTCCGGCGGGTGTGCTCCCGGCCGTCCGGGCGCGGGGCCGCCACCCGTGGGCCGGCCAGCTCCTCGTCCGGGGGACCGATCGCGGCGGTACTGCCCTCCAGTCGGCGCGGCGCACCACGGCGATGTGCCCCTCGGTCCAGGCGTCCTCGTCGTCCCAGTCGTCGGGCGGTGCCGTCAGCACGCGTAGTCGCTGGTCGTCGAGCCACTCCAGGCCCAGGACCTGACGACCCGGCCCGTCCTCGATGAGCGACGTGGCCGTGCCCGACTCCAGGTCCAGCAGGAGCAGTTCGCCCTCGAAGAAGTAGCCGCCGTCGTAGTTCCCCGTGCCCACCGCGAGGAGCGGGAGGCGGGATGGAAAGCCAGCGCGTGGACGGGGTGGCGGGCGTGGAGAAGGGCACGGCACGCGAGGTCGTCGGCGCCGTAGACACCGACCGGTGTGATCCTGCCGAACCCGTGCAGGCCCGCGAACGCCCCGGTCGTGCCCGCCACCGCCAGCAGCCGACGGGGCTCGCCCTCGACGGCCAGGGCGGGATCACCGATCTCGGCGGACGGGCGGCCGCCGAGGACCCGGTCGAGGTGGAAACGGGCCGAACGGGTCGAACGGGTTGTCATGCCGGCGATTCTCCCGGCGATTCTGTCGGTGCTTCTGTCGGTGCTCCTCTCCAGGGGCGTTCGGCGAGGAGGCGGGCGGTGGTCAGGAGGCGGCGGGTCAGCTTCACATGGGTGCCGGTGCCGAGGACGAGCAGCCGGTAGAGGCCGCCGACCGGGCCCGGGAAGGTGGCGCGGGTCTCGGCGCGGAGGCGGACACCGCCGCCCGGCTCCGCGTCGTCCAGGCGGAAGGTCCAGGTGTACGAGGAGAAGCGGTGGCGGCCCAGGAGAGTCAGTTCCCGGGGCGGGACCGCGCTCGCGGTGCGGAAGCCGGGGAAGGTCGTCTCGCCCGCGACGGGCGGGCGTGGTCCGCCCGCCGTGTGGTCGGCGCAGCCGACGAGCTTGGCGTAACGGACCGCCGAGGGGCGGGAGAAGGCCCAGTCGAGCGCCTCGGCCAGGGCCCACCAGACGTCCTCGACGTCGGCCGCGACGAGGACCGTGTGCTCGTCGACGAAGGGCAGGGGGCGGCGGGGGCGGCACATCGGTGCGTCCGGGGGGACATCCATGGGGACGAGTCTTCGCTCAAGGCGCGCCCCGCGCCAGCGGATTGCCCGGCCGAGGTGGCCATGCGACCCGCTCATCTGCTCCGCGGAGCCCGAGCGGGGGTTGGCGTCGAGGCCGTCGACACCTCGGCACACGTGATGCACTGCGCGGGCCTCCGTGATCGCCCCGCGCTGTCCGCCGAGCACCGCACAGCCATCCATGCACTGCGTTCCACCGCTCAGCGCATGCGCCATCCGCAGGCCGAGGCACGCGAACGGGAGAAAGAGCTCCTCCAGCTCGTTCACGAAGATGCGCCGGAGCTGCTGGAGTTGCCTGGCATCGGCGCGATCACTGGGGCACAGGTCCTGGTCAGCCGGCCGCACCAGGGCCGATTCCGCTCCGAAGCGGCCTTCGCCTCCTTCGCAGAGGTCACAGTGATCCCCGCCTCCTCGGGTCTGACCGACAAACACCGGCTCAACCGGGGCGGCGACCGCCGGCTGAACCGAGCCATGCACACCATCATCCTGATCAGGACGCGACTGGACCGCGCCACGAAGACGTACGTCGCCCGCCCTGTCAGCGAAGGCTAGAGTTCCCGCGACGCGCAGCGGTGCCTCAAGCACAGCATCTGCCGTCAGATTTTCAAGATCACTGAACGAAGGAACCGGCCGAACGAGGAGGAGATCCTCAAGCAGGTTGACAAGACATAGCAGCCTCTGTGTGATCGACGGGGAGCCGACCGCGACCAAGTAGTCATAAAGCTCAAGTCACCCTCAGGCAGCTGGAGTCCTGCTCCGCATCGGGGCAGCTGGGCAGGGCGATACCCGGCATGATGGTGACCCAAGGCAATTCGGGGGCGGGCTCGTGGCCTTGCGAGGCCACGAGAAGGAGGAATGCGCGTGTCACGCCAGGTACTTAGGGTCAGCCCTGAGGGATCCGACGGCTTTCGGACGATCGGTGAGGCCTTGGCCAGGGCACGTAGCGGTGCCGTCGTCAGCGTAGCCCCCGGCACGTACGGGGAGAACCTCACCATCACCACCCCGGTCACCATCGTGGCGGAGCAGGCCCGCGGCAGTGTCCAGATATCGCCCCGTCGCGGCAGCGCTCTGGTACTCAGGGCCGAAGCCGTCATGCTCACCGACCTGGTGCTGCGAGGTCGCGACGAGGAACTGCCCGTCATCGACGCGCCGCGCGGACAGGTGGCCATGGACGGCTGCGAGGTCATCGGCTCCGCCTGGACGGCCCTGGTGGCCCGGGCCGCCGGCTCGCTCGCCCTACGGGACTGCCGGGTCAGCAATCCTGTGGGAGCCGGCGTCGTGGTCACTTCGACGGTGGAGAGTTCCGTCGAGTCCTGCACGATCGAGCACCTCGGCACCTCCGGGGTGGTCATCGGTGAAAGCGGCCGGATGACCCTGCGCGGCTGCACAGTTCGTGATGCTCGCGGCAATGGTGTACTCGCCAACGGAGAGGCCCAGGGGTCGGTCGAGGAGTGCGACATCTCCTCGACCGACAAGCCCGCCGTCGCCCTGGAAGGCAACAGCACCATGCGAGTACTGCGAACCGTGGTGCACGACACCAGCACGGGGGTTCAACTCGCCAGCCGGGCCAGGACGGAACTCGAGGATGTGCGTGTCACCGGCACCACCGGCGTCGGCATCGTGGTCAGCGGTGGCAGCGACCCCGTCGTCCGCCGATGCCGCACGGCACGGACCAAGGGCCATGGGCTCCTGGTCACCGAACGCTCCCGGGGCACGTACGAGGACTGCTGGCTGGACGCGGCTCAGGCCCCCGCCCTCCGGGTGAGCGGACACGCCTCTCCCGTCCTGGTCGGCCTGACCGTCAGGGACTGCGCGGCGACCGCGGTGCTGCTGGAGGAGGACTCGGCCGCCGAATTGGACCGGCTCGATGCCACCGACGCCCTGGGATCCGGCATTTCCATACGCACGGGTGCCAACCCGCTGGTCAGACGTGCCCGTATCAACGCGCCGCGAGGGCACGGGGTGGAAGTCCTGAAAGACGGCCGGGGCCGGCTGGAGGACTGCACCGTCGAGCGTGCAGGCCGCTGCGGTGTCAGGGCCGAGGACGACGGCAACGTCTACATCGGGGGCGGAGCGGTCCTCGCGCCCGCCGCCGCCGGCGTGTCGATCGGCGCCGACGGCATCATGACCGTGCGGGACCTGGAGATCACCGAGGCCGAGGAGTCCGGCGTCGTGGTCGAGGGCGGCGGGGAGGTGACCGCGACCCGGCTCCGGGTGGCCGGCAGCGGTAGGCACGGGGTCCTGGTCGCCGACGGCGGACGCGGCTCGTTCAACTCCTGTGAGATCAGCGGCAGTACGGAAGACGGTCTGTGCGTCGAGTCCACCGACCCGGTGTCCGTGGTCAACTGCACCGTCCGGGACAACGGCGGCGGCGGACTCGTCCAGTCCAGGCCCGGTGAGCGGCTCGCCGTCGACGGACTGACCAGCACCGGCAACGGCAAGCGGGACGCCTGGGGTTCCGACGGAACCTACGGCTCCGCCGGGGTGGACGGTGCCGCCGACGCGGACGCCCGGCTCACGCGGGCGGACGGGCCACTCGGCACCCTCGACGCCCTCATCGGCCTGAGCAGCGTCAAGCACCAGGTACGTACGCTGGTCAACCTGACCCGTCTGGCCCAGCGCCGGGCCAAGCTCGGCATGCCCGCCCCGCCGATGGGCCGTCACCTCGTGTTCGCGGGCCCTCCCGGTACCGGCAAGACCACCGTGGCCCGACTCTACGGGGCGGTCCTCGCCGAACTCGGCGCACTGCGTTCGGGACACCTCGTCGAGGTCTCGCGGGCCGACCTGGTGGCGCAGGTCATCGGCGGCACCGCCATCAAGGCCACCGAGGCGTTCAACCGCGCCCTGGGCGGCGTACTGTTCATCGACGAGGCTTACACCCTGCTTTCCGACAGCCGTGGCTCCGGCGCCGACTTCGGAAGGGAAGCGGTCGACACCCTCCTCAAGCTCATGGAGGACCATCGCGACGACGTGGTGGTCGTCGCCGCCGGGTACTCCGCCGAGATGGAGGCGTTCCTGACCTCCAATCCCGGTCTGGCCTCGCGTTTCTCCCGGACTGTGGAATTCGAGAACTACGCGGTGCCCGAACTGGTGGCGATCGTCGAGAGCATGTGTTCCGGGCACCAGTACGTGCTCGACGACACCACGCGCAAGGCCCTTGCCGTGCACTTCGAGCGCATGCCCAGGGATGCGACCTTCGGCAACGGCCGCGCCGCCCGCCAGGTGTTCGAGGGGATGGTGGACCGCCAGGCGTCCCGCCTGGCCACGCTGACGGACATGACCGACCAGGACCTCCAACTGCTCCTCCCCGAGGACATCGGGGAGGAAGCCGCACGCGCGGCCGCCGACGGGGCAGGCGAAGGCCCGGACGGTGACCCGTTGGCCCGCCTGGGCGACCTGGTGGGCCTGGCAGCCGTCAAACGCGACGTCACCGATCTGGTCAACCTGCTGTCCGTCACCCGCCAGCGGGAAGCCGCGGGGCTGCCCGCGCCGCGCATCAGCCACCACCTGGTCTTCACCGGGCCGCCGGGCACCGGAAAGACCACGGTGGCGCGGCTCTACGGCGAACTGCTCCTCTCGCTGGGCGTGCTGCCGCGGGGCCAGCTCGTCGAGGTGGCGCGTGCCGACCTCGTCGGCCGGTACGTCGGTCACACGGCGCAGCTGACCCGGGCGGTATTCGAACGGGCCCTGGGAGGCGTGCTGTTCGTCGACGAGGCCTACGCCCTGACCCCCACCGGAGCGGGTGCCGGGTCGGACTTCGGGCAGGAGGCGGTGGACACCCTGCTGAAGCTCATGGAGGACCACCGGGACGAGGTCGTGGTCATCGTCGCCGGCTACACCGCGGAGATGGAGCGCTTCCTGTCCTCCAACCCGGGCCTTTCCTCGCGCTTCTCCCGGCGGGTGGAGTTCGCCGACTACTCCTCGGACGAACTGGTCACCATCGTGCGGCAGCACGCGGCCGCCGCCGGGTACGAGTGCGGGCCGGGCACGGGCCAGGTGCTGCGCTCGTACTTCGAGTCGCTTCCGCGTGACCGCTCCTTCGGCAACGCGCGGCTCGCCAGACAGGTTTTGGAGGGAATGATGACACGTCAGGCCGGTCGGCTGAGCACGATGGCAGCCCCTGGGCTGGAGGACCTGCGGCTGCTGCTTCCCCAGGACGCGGTGCCGGGTAGGGCGGTGTCCGAATGACCCGAACCGCAGGATGGCCCGGCCTTCCGCCCCGGCCCGGGAGCGGCGCCGGTGGCGGTGGCGGTGGCGGCCACAACATCACGCGCCGCCAGAGGCGCCGTCACGCGCTGCCGGTCCTCGTCAGCCTTCTGTCCGCGTCCACGATGGTGGTCGGGCCGATGGCCGCGGTCGGTGCGGCGTCCGGGGACCCCATACGGCTGCCGGTGATGCCGTCCCGGCTGGCGGCCGGGGCCGCCTGTACCGGCGCCTCCGACACGGTGGCCAAGGCCATGCCCTGGGAGCAGCAGAACCTGCAGCTGACCAGAACACGGGAGTTCGGTACGGGCGCCGGGGTGACGGTGGCCGTCGTCGACACCGGGGTCTCGCTCCTGGCACCCACCCTGGCGGGCCGGGTCACCGCGGTCGGTGAGGCGGGGGAGGACTGCGTGGGCCACGGTACGTTCGTGGCCGGGTTGATAGCCGCCGCCCCCGTGAAGGGCGTCGATTTCGCCGGAGCGGCCCGGCAGGCACGCATCGTGGCCGTGCGCGGCACGGACAAGCGCGGGACGGCGACGGACACCACGGTCGCAGCCGGCATCCGGGCGGCGGTGGACGCCGGGGCCCGGGTCATCGCGGTGTCCCCGGCGCTGACACGCGATTCCGCCACCCTCAGGAGCGCCGTTTCCTACGCCGCCGGCCACGACGCCCTGATCGTGGCCGCCGCGGCTCCCGACGCCTCACGCGACAGCACGTCCTCCGCCCCGCCGCCCGCCGACTACTGGCCGGCGGCCGCAACCGGTGTGCTGTCCGTCGTCGACGTCGACGTGCAGGGCCGAAGGCCGCAGGGCGCGTTCACACCGAGGCATGCCGACGTCGCCGCACCGGGCGACGGCGTCCTCGGCATCGGTCCCCGGGGGCGGGGCCACTTCATCGGTTCCGGACCGTCACTCGCCGCCGGTTACGCCGCCGCGACAGCCGCCCTGGTGCGGTCCGCCCACCCCGGCCTGACCGCCGCCGGGACAGCACGCCGACTGATCACCACCGCGTACCCGGCGGACGTACCACAGCTCGACCCCTACGGGGCTGTCACCTCCGTGCCGGGTGCGTCTCGCGACCGGGCCGCGAGGGCCGACGGTTCCCGGCCGGTGCGTCTGGAGAGGGACGAGGCGGGCGCCCGTGCGACGCATCGTGCCCTGATGGTGGCGGGGGCGGGCGGCGGCCTGGTTCTGGTGGTCGCCTGGGCCGCTGTTGCCGCCCCGAAGGGCCGCGCCCGCCGGTGGCGCCCGGCCGGGAACGGGGCGTCGCCGCCTGCCTGAACTGGTTGGCCACCGCCACTGCCACCGTCGTCGGGCCGAGCCATTTCCCGCTCGGGGCTTCCCCGACTTGCTGCATCGTTGCTGTGGGGCGGGGATGTGCCGGTGGGGCCGCGGCGTCGCCATCCGTCCGGGACGGACGGCGACGCCGCGGCCGGTCGAGGGGCCCTGCCCGGGCGCCCCTCGCCGGGCCGGGCGTCATTCCTTGCCCTGGCCCTCCCCGGTCGGCTCGTCCAGCAGCGCGGTCTGCATGAGGACGGCCTTGCGGCGGGCGATGTACTGTGCCCGGCCGGGCGGCAGGTTGCGCGGCTTGATGTTGCCGAACAGGTACCCCTCCGAGGGCGGGCAGGACATCAGCAGTCCTGGCGTGTTGACCTCGTCCAGGCGCCTGAGCAACTGGTCGTTCAGGCCCCTCCCCGCTCCGGTCGCGGACCGTGTCACCACCAGGTGCAGCCCCACCTCGTGACCCAGGGCCAGATGGTCGAACAACGGGTCGAAGGGGTGGCCGACGGCGAGGCCGCCGCCGACCATGTCGTAGTCGTCGACGAGCACGAACAGTCTGGGCCCCGTCCACCAGTCCGCGAGGCGCATCCGGGCCGGAGTGATGTCCGGTCCGGGCACGCGGGCCTTGATGGCCCGGGCCGAACCGCTCACCAGCTCCCGCAGGGCATCGAGCGACACCGCGTGCCCGAGGCGGTATTCCTCCGGCACCGCCTCGACCAGCGTGCGACGGTAGTCCACCGCCAGGATGCGGGCCTCGCTGGGCGTGTGGCGGGCGGTGATGGCCGAGGCGACCAGCCGCAGCAGGTTGGTCTTCCCGCTCTCCGTGTCGCCGACGGCGATCAGGTGCGGCGTACGGCTGAAGTCGTGCCACACCGGCGACAGGGTCGCCTCGTCGAGCCCCAGCGGAATCCGCAGTCCGTCGGCCAGTTCCGCCTCCGGCAGTTCGGAGACGGACAACCGGTGCGGCAGCGTTCGCACGGGCGGTGCGGAAGGGCCCGACCAGCATCCGGCGACCCTCTCCACCAGCCCGGCCACTCCCTCGGTGAGGTCGTCGGCGCTTTCCTGGCCGTCGATGCGCGGCAGTGCCGCCAGGAAGTGCAGCTTGCCGTCCGTCGTGAGGCCACGTCCCGGGCTGCGCGGCACGGTTCCCGCCTTGCGGATGTCGACGACGGAATCCATGGCGTCGCCCAGCCGCAACTCCAGCCGGGTCGCCACCTGGTCGCGTACCTGGGAGGACAGCTCCATCCAGCGAGCCGTGGCGACGGCCAGGTGTATGCCGTAGTTCAGGCCCCGCGCGGCGATCTGGTTGAAGGTGGGGACCAGCGCGTCGAAGTCCTGGCGCAGCGTGCCCCATCCGTCCACCACCAGGAAGACATCACCGTGGGGCTCGTCCTCGAACTCACCGGCCGCGCGGCGCCTGCGGTAGGTCGCCATGGTGTCGATGTTGTGGCTCAGGAAGAACTGCTCACGCTGGTTGAGCAGGGTGGTCACCTCGGCCACCGTACGGCTGACCCGCTCGGCGTCGAGCCGGTTCGCCACACCTCCGACGTGAGGCAGTCCGGCGAGCCCGGCCAGCGTTCCACCACCCAGGTCAAGGCAGTAGAACTGCACCTCGCGGGGGGTGTGGGTGAGCGCGAGGGCGGCGATCAGGGTGCGCAGCACCGTCGACTTGCCGCTCTGCGAACCGCCCGCGACCGCGATGTGCCCGCCGCTGCCGGAGAGATCCACCACGAGCGGGTCACGGCGCTGTTCGAACGGCTTGTCCACCACGCCGACCGGCACCTTCAGCCGGCCGAGTCCCGGCCAGTCGGCGGCAACCAGCCCGTGCTGCGGGTCCTCGGACAGGCCGGGCAGCAGTGCGTCGAGGGTGGGCGGCAGGCCGAGCGGCGGCAACCACACCTGGAGGGCCGTCGGCCCCGCGTCACGCAGCCGCTCCACGGCCACCGACAGCAGGGAGGCCGCGTTCTCCTCCTCCTCCTCCGCCACCTCCGGCTCCGGCTCCGACGGCTGGGCCGGGGAGCGCGGCACCACGTAGTCCGCCGTCCACGGCACCACCTGGCTGGCGACCCGCGCCTGGACCACCGCGCCCCGGCGCGATCGGTACGCCCCCGACACATACGCCGCCCGGAACCTGGTGAGCGCCTCCACGCCGCTCTTGAGGAAACCGGCGCCCGGCTGCGACGGCAGCTGGTAGGCGTCCGGGACACCCAGCACTCCGCGGCTCTCCATGGCCGAGAAGGTGCGCAGACCGATGCGGTACGACAGATGGCTCTCCAACTGGTGCATGCGTCCCTCGTCCAGGCGTTGCGACGCCAGCAGCAGATGCACACCGAGGGACCGGCCCAGTCGGCCGATCATCACGAACAGGTCCATGAAGTCCCGGTGGGCGGAGAGCAGTTCGCTGAACTCGTCGACCACGATGAACAGGCTCGGCAGCGGCGCCAGTTGTGTTCCCGCGGCGCGGGCCTTCTCGTAGTCGAGCGCGGAGGAGTAGTTCCCGGCCGCCCTCAGTAGCTCCTGACGCCGTATCAGCTCGCCGTGGACGGCGTCACGCATGCGCTCCACCAGGGCCGCCTCGTCCGCCAGGTTGGTGATCACCGCCGAGGTGTGCGGCAGCTCGTCCAGGCCGAGGAACGTGGCCCCGCCCTTGAAGTCCACCAGGACGAAGTTCAGGGTCTCCGAGGAGTTCGTCAGCGCGAGGGCCACCACGAGGGTGCGTAGCAGCTCACTCTTGCCCGATCCGGTCGCGCCGATCAGCATGCCGTGCGGGCCCATGCCGCCCTGCGCCGCCTCCTTGATGTCCACTTCGACCGGGGCCCCGTCGGCGCCCACCGCGACCGGAACGCGCAGCCGAGCCGTGCCCGTGCCGCGCTTCCACAACGTCGCCGGATCGTGACGGTGCAGGTCGGAGATGCCGAGCAGGGCGGTCAGCTCCACGTCCGTGGACAGCGGCTCGGCGGTGTCGGCGGACAGGCTCATCCGGTACGGCGCGAGCATCCTGGCCAGCGCCCGGGCGCCGGCCTGGCCGACCGTGTCGGGGCGGCCCAACAGCGTCGACTGCTCCTTGCGGCTGCGGTCGGTGCGCACCAGCCGCATCCCGTCCGGCCGCACGTCCAGCCGCAGCGTGGTGCGTCCCGGTCTCCACCGCAGGGCTTCCGACAGGTCGAGCACGACGACGTTGCGCAAGCCCGTGCCGTCGAGCCGGTGCCCGGCGGGAACCCGGCCTCCGTCCACCACGAGCACGGTGAACGGCTCGTTACGGTCGGGAACGGCCTCGGGGTCGAAGGCGGGCCGCTCGGTGAAGTCCGGGCCGAGCAGGTCCTCCAGACCGTTGAGGTCACCGGCCACCATACGGGCGGGCCCGGCACCGTCCTGCTCGTACGGGTGCAGGTTGTGCGGCAGCCACTTGACCCAGTCCCACTCCGCCCGGCGCTCGTCACTCACACACAGGGCGATCCACAGGTCCTCCGGGGCGTGGAACACCGCCAGCTGGCACAGCACGGTCCGCACCAGACCGCGTACCGCCGCCTCGTCGCCGCGCAGCAGTACCCGGGCCCAGGACCGCAGGTACAGCGCGATCGGCTGATCGGGCACCGTGCTGTAGGCACGCATGAACCGGCGCAGTGCGTGCGCGGACATCGGGTCGAGGTCCTCCACGGGCTTGGCGGACACCGGGGCCAGCTGCATCGCCAGCTGCTGGTCCCCGACGGCCACCCGCACCTCGGCGAAGTCGTCGTCCTTGGTGCGCCGTTCCCACAGCCGTGTGGTCCGCACGATCGAACGCAGCGTCTGAGGCGCGGGATGACGCCAGGCGAGTGCCAACTGCTGCTCTATGACGGCCCGGTGGACCTTCCGCCGGCTTTGCGTCAGATGGCGCAGATAGTCCCGGCGCTCGCCGCTGAGGCGCTGTTTACGCTCGCCGTTCCTGCGCATCACCTGACCGACGATCATGACCACGGATCCCAGGACCATCACGCCCAGCGCCACGTAGGTCAGCACGCCTCCGCTCCCGCCGGGCCGGATGAAGGCCAGCATCATGGCGACGGACATCATTCCCATTGGCAAATAGGTCCATACCGCCGAGTTGTCCGGAACCGTCTCCGGCAGGGTCGGCGGCTCCTGGAGGGTCAATTCACCCTCGGGCATTTCCGGGCCGCGCCTGCGGGCAGGGCGGCGGAATAGGGTGACACTCAAGAATGGACTCCTAACCGTGGCGCGCGACTCATGGGTCGGGCCAAGAGCGGGAAACCCCCAGGGCGTTCACGAATGCTTCGGGGTGTCAGTAGTCTGCATCCGTTCAACTCCCAACACCAAGCTCTGGATGACATTCCTGGGAAGCGTGGCCTCTCCAATGACCGAAAACTCGGTGGCGGCCCTGTGCCATCTCACCGTCCGTGCCCCTGCCAAGACCATGGACCTGGCGGTACCCGCCGACGTTCCCGTCGCGGACCTCCTGCCGACCGTGCTGCGCTATTCCGGCGAGGAACTGGAGGAGAACGGCCTGGACCACGGAGGCTGGGTGCTGCAACGACTGGGCGGGAGCCCCCTGGACGACGAAGGCACCCTGGAGTCGCTCGACCTGAAGGACGGCGAGGTGCTCTATCTGCGTCCGCACTCCGACGCGCTGCCCGAGGTGCGGCTGGACGACCTCGTCGACGGGATCGCCAACCACACGCGCGAACGACTGCACGGCTGGAGTCCCGAGGCCGGCCGCCGGTTGCTCCGCGGGGCCGTGGCGGTCTGCGTGCTGACCGCCCTGGGGGTGCTGGCCTGGCCCGGAGGCCCGGTCGTCCCCCGTGCGGTGACCGCCGCCGTGGCCGGTCTGCTGCTGCTGGCCGGGGCGGCCTCGGCCAGCCGGGCGGTGGGGGACGCGGCAGCCGGCGCGACCCTCGGCTTCCTGGCGGTGCCCTGCCTGGCACTGGCCGGCTGGCTGCTGCCCGGTGGCGCCCTCTCCGGCCCCGACTCCCACCATGTCCTCGGCGCGCGGCTGCTGGCCGCGGGTGCGACGGCCGCCGGCGGAGCGACGCTGGCGGTGGCCGCGGCGGCCGTCTACATCCCGCTCTTCATCGCCACCGCCGTGGTGGCGATCGCCACCGTCTCCGCCGGGGTCCTCATGAGCGTCGTCGACGTGCCGGTGGACGGCGCGGGCGCCGCGGTGGCCGCGGTGGCCGTCGTCCTGGGCGGCTTCGTACCGGCCCTGTCCTTCAAGCTCGCCGGCATGCGGATGCCCCCGTTGCCCACCAGCGCCCAGCAGCTGCAGGAGGGCATCGAGCCCTACAGCGGCAGCGACGTCGAAACCCGGACCGAGCTCGCCGGCAGCTGGATGACGGCCCTGTACGGGGCGACCGGTGCCGTCTGCGCCGGCTGTCTGGCGGCCCTGGTCCGGCAGCCCGGCCTTCCCGAGGTGCTGACCGCCGGCACGTTGTCGCTGCTCCTGCTGCTGCACGGACGCGGCATGGTCAATGTGTGGCAGCGGCTGGCCCTGGTGGTCCCGGGTCTGTGGGGAGCCTTCCTGCTGGCCGTCGGCACCGCGGCCCGGTTGTCCCCGGCCGACCGCCCGGTGTTCGTCGTGGGACTGCTGGCGCTGGCCGCCGCACTGGCCGTCGCCTCCTGGACGGTGCCGGGCCGGCGGATGCTGCCGTACTGGGGCCGCGCGGCGGAACTGCTCCAGTCGCTGCTGGCGATCGCCCTGCTGCCGCTGACGCTGTGGGTGCTCGGTGTCTTCGGCGCCCTCCGGGCGATCAACGGCTGACCGGCGCAGAGAACGGATGACCGGCAGGGAGTACGGCCTACGGGCACGGAGTACGGCTGACCGGCCCAGACGGCGGCTGACCGGCAAAGACGGGGCCGACCGGCACGGAGAACCGAAAGGGAACGCCATCCCATGCAGTCCAAGCGCGACCAGGTCCAGGCCCATTCCTTCGCGATCGGCAGGCTCACCTCCGGCATGCTGCTCGCGGACCCGGACGCCCCGGAGAGCCCGCTGGCCCGCACCACCCGGGGCGCGGCCATCGGTGCGGTCGTCGCCGTGCTCGTAGCGGCCGGCGCGGCGGTGTACGGGCTCGTCTCGCCCGGCGGCAACACCGCGTGGCGGACCTCGGACACCCTGATCGTCAACAGGGACACCGGAGGCCGTTACCTGTACCTCGACGGCCGCCTCAGACCGGTGCGGAACTACGCCTCCGCCCTGCTGATCGGCGCGGGCCGACTGAAGACCACCGATGTGGGCGGCGCGACGCTGCGCGGCACGCCCGTAGGGACCCCGGTCGGCATACCCGGGGCCCCGGACTCCGTGCCGGCGGCGAAGGACCTGGACAGCGGCGCCTGGCACGTCTGCTCGGCCCTCGGCTCCGCCCGGTCCACGGCAACCGCCGCAGCCGCGGCCACCACCCTTGTCGCCGGTGCTCCCGTGGAGGCCCGGGCGATGGCCGACGACCAGGCGCTCGTCGTGAGCGGTCCGGACAAGGCGACGTACCTGGTCTGGCACGGCAGCAGGCTCCGGCTCGACAAGGCCTCCGGCGCGGTCGTCTCCCTCGGCTACGGCTCCGTCACGCCTCGCCCGGTGTCCGCCGCGTTCCTGGACGCGCTGGCCCCCGGTCCCGACCTCGCCCCGCCCGCCGTTCCGGGCCGCGGAGCCGCCGGGCCGTCGCTGGGCGGCGCACGCGGCACGGTGGGCCGGGTGTACGTGGTCCAGGTGCCCGGCTCCACTCCCAAGTACTACCTGCTGAGGAAGGAGGGCCTGGCCCCGCTGACGACCACCGGGGCCACGCTCGTCCTCGGCGACCCGGCCACCCGGGAGAATGCCTACGGCGGCCGCTCGCCGCAGCCCGAGCCGCTGGGCGCGGACGCCCTCCAGGGCCACCTGGCACCCAAGGACCAGGACGGATCCGCCGTCCCCGCGGGCCTGCCGGACTCCCCGCCCCGGGCGGCCGGCGTGCCGGACGGTCTGACGGCCTGCGCCCGGGTGCAGGCCGTGAAAGGGCTGGTCCGCGTCAGCACCGTACTGGTGCCGCCCGAATCCCTGGCTCCGGTGACCCAGTCGGCGCCCGGCGAGTCGGCGGAGGCGTGCCTGCCGGTGGACGCCGTCGTGGTCCGGCCGGGCCGTGGTGCCCTGGTGCGGGTGCTGGGTGCGGGCGGCACGGAGGCGGGCAACACGACGTACTTCGTGGCCGAGGACGGCGTGAAGTACCGGGTGCCTTCCGGTGACGCGCTGAAGGCGCTGGGGTACGGGAACGGGGACGTGGTGACGCTGCCCTCGCCGCTGCTGTCCATGCTGCGGTCGGGGCCGGACCTGGACCCCCGAGCCGCCGCGGGTGGCGGCAGCGCCGGGATCACGCCTCCTGCCTGCGGCAAGGTGCACGGTGGGCGGGGCGGGGCGCCATCGCCTGCCGATGGGTGAGATGCGGGTGTTCGTAGTGCCGGGCGGGTGCACGAAAGGGCAGGTTTCCAGGGCCGGACAGCTCTGACTACCTCAAATGGAAGCGCTCTCATGGGAGTTGGGCCATAACCTCGTGCTGTTCCTCCCCACTGGTTCCACGACCGAGGAGCAGACCCATGTCAGGCGGCGGACGCCAGCCGAGCGCACAGGCGACCCGGCTCGGCGCCCGGCTCGGCCGACCCGGCGAGGCGGAGGCCGACGCCCACTCGTTGCCGCGATGGCCTGTGCCCGCTCCTCGGCTCAGGGCGCTCGGTCCGGGGTGGTGATCGATGGCGCGCCTGGGGCGGCACCTGCATTCCTCTCATGAACAAATGCCCCACAGTAAGGAAGAACCGAGTTATGGATCGACCGCCGTTCTGCGCAGCCAACGCCATGGCAGCACGAGAGCGCACGGGTTTGTCGCCGCATGACGTGGCACGGCAGATGGACGTATTGGACGCCCCTGTCGATCCCGAATTGGTTGTCGCCTGGGAGAGCGGTACGCACTTCCCCACCGAGCCGCAACTATTCGCTTTGGCGGATGTGCTGTGGTGCCGGACCACCGAATTGATGGGCATTGTTCAGCCTCGTACTCTGGCAGAGCATCGGCTCGCCCGACAGTTCAGCGTGACGAGGCTGACTCGGGCCATCGGCATGGATTCCGCTGAATACATGAAGGCCGAGGAGTGGAACCGGTGGCCGGGGAATTTCCTTCAGACGCTGTCCCTTCTGCACGCGCTGAACATCTCCATGCGTGAGTTGGAGGCCGCCTGCGACCTGTACGACGTGGAGGAGATCACCTCATCCCTCACCGAGCACAGGCCGAGACGGATACGCCTCTGGCCGAGGAGACCGACCGCGGATGCGGGTCCCGTTCAGCTCGAACACTGATCGACCAGCCGGACGATCCCGTCGTTGAGATGCCGCCGGCGGAGGGTGAGGTGAGCCGCCGCCCTCGGCAGGGCGTCCCCGCCTTCACGGAACTGCCCCCGGCTCAGGATTTCAGCGGGATTCTTGCGATTCTTCCCAGGCGTTCACACCTGGGAAGAATCGCATCGTGTGGTGGCGGCGCGGAGCGTCGCAGTGTCTTGGGGTTCGGGTGCGGAGCGCCTCATGGCCATGTGCGAGAACCCCGCAGCGTCGACCGTTGCCCCTGGGACCGGTCGATGCGTTCTCGCGAGGTGACGGCGGGCTGTCCCGGACGCGGCCGAGCGGCGGCGAGTCCGCTCGCCCTGGTCCGCACCTCGTCGCCCGCGGCAGTCCTGTACGGACGGGCCGGTCCATGATTTTCACCCGGTCCAAGCCGGGCTTCCCGAGCTTGAGGCCGTCTCGAAGTGCAGGCTCGCGGCCCGGCGGCCGCGGAGGAGTGCAGAACCCGCCGCATCGGCAGAGAAACATCAGGTCAGGCCCGGTACTGGTCACGGTACCGGGCCTGACCTGGCGATTTTCGGTGCCGTCGGGGGCCGGCTGGGCGGTTGGTCCCCGGGCGACGTCAGACGACGGGCGGGTGCCGCGCCGGGTCAGCCGCGGCCGAGGATGCGCTTCCAGAGGTTCCCGGCGGGGGCCGAGTCCTTGGAGTCCTTGGTGCAGGTGCAGCGTTGGGACTGTGGCACTGCGGCGAGGACCTGGTCGACGTGCATGCCGCAGCCGCGGTAGGTGGCTTTCTGGCACTTTCGACATGTGGCCTTCTGGCACATGGTCTCGACTCCCTTGTGTGGTGGGGCGGGTGTGGGCCGGCGCCGGCGCCGGCCCACGCGGGTCGGGGTGCCTGACGTGTTACCCGTGACTGAAGTGGATGTCGGGCAGGACGGGCTGGAGCCAGGCGGGGGTGTGCCAGGCCGCGCGGCCGGTGAGGCGGAGCAGCACGGGCAGCAGGATCAGGCGGACGAGGGCGGCGTCGAGCAGGACGGCGACGCCCAGGACGATGCCCATCTCCTTGGGCGGCAGGGAGTCGGAGAGGGCGAAGGTGAAGAAGACAGCGACCATGACGGCCGCGGCGGCCAGGATGACGCGGCCGGAGTGGCCGAGCGCGGCGACGGCGGCGGTACGGGGATCGCCGGTCTTCTCGTAGTGCTCCTTGGCGGTGGACAGCAGGAAGACGGTGTAGTCCATGGCGATCGCAAAGATCATGGCGAAGAAGAACACCGGTGCCCAGCCGTCGAGGAAGCCCTGCGGGGTGAAGCCGAGCAGACCGGCGCCGTGGCCGTCCTGGAAGATGAGGCGGGCGGCTCCGAACGCTCCTGCGGTGGCGAGCAGGTTGGTCACGGTTCCGATCAGTGCCACCAGGGGCGCCCGCAGTGCGACCACGAGCAGGAGGAAGCCGAGGACGAGGACGATGCCGATGACCAGGGGCGTCTTGTCGTTCAGGGTCTGCTGCAGGTCGAGGTTCTCGACGGCCGCGCCGCCCACCAGCGTCTTGTCGGGCAGGCCGTTGCGCAGGGTGTGGACGGTGTCCGCGAGGGCGGGATCGGACGGGTCCGCCAGGGGCACGGCCTGGATCATGGCGAGCCCGCTGTCGTCGGTGGCGGGCGTGGCCGGCATGACGGCGGCGATGCCGCTGTTGTCCGCGATCTGCCGGGCGACCCGGGCGGCGTCGGCGGACGGCGTGATGATCTGCAGGGTGCCGGGGGCGCCCTCGCCGAACGCCTTCTGGACGGCCTCGTACCCGACGCGGGAGGAGTTGCCCTCGGGCACCACCGTGATGGAGGGCATGGCCGTGCGCAGACCGATGACCGGGGCGGCCAGGGCCACCAGGACGAGCAGGGCGGGGACGCCGTAGCGCAAGGGGTGGCGCCACAGGCGCTCGCCCCAGGCGGTGAAGCGGGGCGAGGATCCGTCGCCGTCGCTCGCGGGGCGCGCGACGGGCAGCGACGCGGCGTTGACGCGTGTCCCGAGCCGGCCCAGGACGGCGGGCAGCAGGGTGAGGGTGGCGGCCAGGACGAAGACGACGGCCAGCATGATGCCGAGCGCCATGGACCTGAAGGCCGGGGCGGGCACGAGCATCACGGCCGAGAGGCTGACCAGGACGGTGAGGCCGGACAGGGCCACGGCCTTGCCGGCCGTGTCCATGGTCTCGGCGACGGCCCTGACCGGGCTGCCGTGCCGGGCGAGCGCCGCGCGGAAGCGGACGACGAGGAAGAGCGCGTAGTCGATGCCGAGGGCGAGGGCGAACATCATGGCGAAGTTCATCGCCCAGATCGACGTGGGCGTCAGGTGGTTGAGCAGCACGAGGGCGCCCGCGGAGGCGGCCAGTCCCGCGATGGTCAGCAGCAGCGGAAGCCCGGCGGCGACCAGGGAACCGAAGGCCAGCACGAGGATGGCCATCGTCACCGGCCAGGAGATCATCTCCGAGTGCATCATCGAGTCGTGGTTGGCGGTGTTGAAGTCGCTCCACATGACCGAGGCACCGGTCGCGGCGAGGGTGACCCCGTCGCCCGACAGGGCGGCGAGCGGCTTCTTCAGGTCGTCGGCGGCACGCACCATGTCGTTGGTGTCCGCGGCGGCCCCCGCCAGGAGGACCGCCGTCTTCCCGTCCCGGCTGATGGTCGCACCCTGCTGGGGTGCGAGGACGTCGGAGATCCGCGGGTCGGCCTTCAGCAGGTCCGTCGCCTTCGCGATCGTCTTCTGCACCGCCGGGTCCGAGACCTGCCGGTCGGCGGTGACGACCACCTGCAGCGCCGAGGACGCGTTGCCCGAGAAGTGCCGCTGGGCGAGTTCGCGCACCTGCACCGACGGCGAGCCGTTGGCCTGCCAGCCGGCACCGGCGAGCGCGGAGGTCACCTGGGGCGCGAACGCACCGAGACCCGCGACCAGGGCCAGCCACAGCACCAGCACCACTCGCAGACGGGTCGTGGCCCAGACCCCCAACCGCCCCAGCAGTCCGGGCGGTGCATGGGGGGCGGAGGCGTCCTTCTGTGCCAGTGCCGGTTGGGCGGTCGTCATGCTCATCTCCTGCTCAATACTCATGGGGGTATTAATGAATGCAAACTGCGTTATACGTATGGGGGTATATGAATGTGTGGGATGTGTGATCGGCGTGCGGTGCGGGACGCCAGGGGCGCCCCGCCTGTGCTCGACGGCGTGGGGCGCGCCTGGTGGAAGATCAGGCCAGGCTGAGGAACAGCTTCTCCAGTTCCGCTTCGGTCAGCGGGGCGCGCTCACCGTCGGTGGTGGTGAGGCATTCACGCATGCCATTCGCGATGATCTTGAAGCCGGCCCGGTCCAGTGCCCGTGAGACAGCGGCGAGCTGGGTGACCACGTCCTTGCAGTCGCGGCCTGCCTCGATCATCGTGATGACGCCGGCCAGCTGGCCCTGTGCGCGGCGCAGCCGGTTGAGGACGGCGGTCGTGGTTTCGTCGTCTGCGGCAGCCATGGCGGCGGCTCCTGTTCGCGGGTTGTTCCGGTGGGGTGCTGGTGGGGGTTCAGGCGGCCAGGGGTGCGGGTGTGGCCGGCTCGGTGGTGTGCGCGGCGGCCCAGGTGGCGTAGCCGCCGTCGAGGTTGGCGGTGGGGCGGCCGGTGAGCTGGGTGAGGAGGCGGGCGGCAGTGTGACCGCGCAGCCCGACCTGGCAGTGCACGATGAGTGGCCGACCGGCGGGGATCTCGCCCTGCCGGGCGCGCAGTTCGCCGACGGGGAGGTTCAGCGCGCCGGGGATGGCGCCGCGCGCGTGCTCGGCGGCGGTGCGTACGTCGATCAGGACGGCGCCGTCGGCGAGCGCGGCGTCCAGCTCGTGCCACTGCACGGTGCGGGCGGTGCCGGTGGCCGGGTTCTCGGCGATCGTCCCGGCCATGTTCACCGGGTCCTTGGCCGAGCCGTAGGGCGGGGCGTGGGCGAGTTCCGGGTCGGCCAGGTCCGGGGCTCGTGCCGCACCCCCTGACGGGACAGACGGCGAGAGACGGCTGCCTCCCCGGGATGGGGGTGCATCCCGGGGGCGGCCGCCCGGCCGCCCCGAGAGGAAGGATTATGGCGACCGCACGACCAACACCGTACGGCGCCACCACGGTCTTGTGAGCAGTCAGTCCGCCGGAAGGGCCGAACGGGAAGGCGGATCTGCCCGTCCGGACACGAACAACTCCGGGCGACGGAAAGCCCCATGCCCGAGCCCTCCTCCGCCCGCCCGCCACCGCATCAGCGTCCTGTTCGCCATGCCTTCGTGGAGGCCGCCCACGGGCCCGAACTCGCCCGGTCCGGGGCCCGCTTCCCGGTCACGTATCCGCAACGCCCGGGCAACCAGGCGCAGGTGTCCACGTACGTCAAGGGCCCTTCGCCGGAGCACCGGGTCCTGCGGGCGGTCGTCCTGTGCATCACCGCGCATCGCACCGTGACGATGCTGACGTACAAGGCCGCCCGCCACGGCGGCACCCTGCACAAGGTTCCCGCCCCCGGCACCTCCCGGCGCTGCTCGATGTGCGGCTTCACCACACCGGGCAGCCGGGAGTCCCAGGCCGTGTTCGTATGCAAGAACGAAGACTGCGGCTGGTCCGACAACGCCGACCACAACGCTGCCCGGAACGTCTTGCACCTTTACCGGATGGGCCACGCGCTCGTCCCGGCTGCCGGAAGGGCAGTCGTCAGGCGCCCCCGCGGCGTCAAGCCCGCCACCGCAAGGTAGGCAGGAATCTCCCGGCTTCAGCCGGGAGAGCACTTCAAGGGTCACCGGAACGGATCGGCCGGATCAGCCTCTGCTCCACTTCTGGTGGTCCCGGCCGTTGCAGTCCCACAACTGCAAGCGGGTGCCGTTACCGGTCTGCCGGTCCTTCACGTCGACGCACTTGTCCGCCCGCGGGTTGACCAGGTCATGCGCGGAGTTCAGCCGGAACTGCTGGGCGGGATTACCACTGCAGGTAGCCAACTGGATCACCGCACCGTTACCGGTGGCCCCCCAGGCGACATCCATACACAGCCCCAACGCCCGCACCGTCCCATCGCTCATGAAACGCCAGGACTGCTGCGCCGACCCGTTGCAGTCCCAGATCTGCAACGGCGTACCGTCACCCCCAGCGCCCGTCACATCGATGCAGCGGCCCGTGGCATGGCTCCGGACGGAGACCCTGGCAACCTGTGTGGAACCACTGGAACCACCCGGCTTCTTCTTCTTGGTGCCGGTGGGCGATTTCGTGCCCGATGTCGGACCGGCCGTCGCCGAAGTCTTCCCCGAAGACGACGAAGCACCGCCCCGGCCCGTCACCTGCCCCCCGGACTTCCCGCCCCCACCACTCTTGGACGCGCCCGTCCCGGCCCCCGCGCCCGCGCCCGCGCCCGCGCCAACGGTGGCCCGCGGTGTGGAGGAACGCCCGCCCGGACCTACGGTCCCAGCACTGCCGCCAGGGGACGGCGAAGCCGAACCGACAGCACCGTAGACGCCCCCGTCCTGGGAACCCAACACCGTACCCGGCGTCGCACCGGGCGGAACCGCACGAGCATCCTCACCGTCACCACCCACCAGAAACGGCACCGCCATCAACAACACCCCCACAATGGCCGCCCCGGCCAACAGACTCTTGTGCGGCCGCCCCGGCGGAGCCACCGGCTCGGCCTCAGCCATGCCCTCCGGCCCTTCCGCCTCCCCCACAGCAACAACGGCGGCGCTCTCCGGCTCCGCCCCGCCCCCCTCGGAGACGGCAGCGGTGGCACCTGCCACGCCCGGCTCCCGCACCGCTCCAGCCACCGGAGAGCCGGAGTCCGGCTCTCCGGTGGCCGACCGCGCCACACCCCCGGCAGACGGCACACTCCCGGCCGTTCCTCCAGCGGCGCTCGCCTCGCCGACGACGGCGGCCCCTTCAGCAGCCGGCAAACCCACGGACCGTGCCGACCCGGGCGCCGTGGCAACCGCTTCCGGTTCCGGTTCCGCAGCCTGGGAGGGTGCCTGCCGAGGGCCCTGAGCCTCTGATGCGCTCATGGTGTCCTTTCCAAACGATCGATGAGGGGGGGGTGAGTGGTGTTCCAGCCGCCCGGCACCGCCCCGGGACGCCTTGTGGGGCGTACCACGTGACAGGGCGGTCTCTGCGGGTGTGAGCGGCCGGTGGTCCGCAGCGGGCGGGGCACACGGCCCCGCCGCGCCAACGGGAATCGGTGTACAGCCAGGACATGGCTCCTAAGGCAGCCGGCCGTCCTTCTTTTGCGCGGTCAGCCGGGCGAAGTCCTCCCGCACCGCCTCGGGGAAGAGTTCCGGACGCTTGCGCAACAGGTTCGCGAGGTCCGCCGAGGTGAGTGCCAGATCGCGCAGCGGCACTTCGGTGTCGGGCGCGAGCTCCCAGGTGGCGGTGGCCGACCGCGAGTAGCCCATGCCTTCCACGTCATCGCGTCGCACATGGGTGTCCAGCACGTCCCGGGAGTCGAGCAGCGCGCGGAACTGCGCACCGAAGTCCTGTACAGCCGCGCTCTGTTCCGTCGAGGACCTTTCGGCGGAGCCGTCCACGGCTCCTGGGACGTCGTTCGTCGGCCGCTCGCTCTGCCCGGTGTCCGGGGCCTGGCGGCGGCTTCGGGGGAGCGAGATCTGCGAAGGATCCGCCCAGACGAGACGGGTGTTGACGTCGTCGGGACGGAACCGCAGCAGCGGCTCGCCACCGGGCTGGTGGGAGTGCAGGATCTTCTGGAACACCTTCTCGCTGAACGGCGACCTGGGTTCCGCCCAGTACATGTGCGGCCCGTGCTCGACGCCCATGTCGTTGGCGCGCATCTCACCGACGACCCGGTCGTACGACCGGGGAGTCAGCTTCGAACCGCCCGGAGTCGAGAGGTCGAAGGTGTCGTGATCACCCGTGATCGGCCGTTCGACCCCCGCGCCGTCACGACGGTAGACGAGACCGTCCTTGACGGCGAAAGTGCCCTCGTCCTTCAGCCGTGCCATGGTCGGCGCCAGGTCCGCGAACTCGTCCAACCGCTGGTCGTAGCGCTCCTTGACACGATCCCACGACTCATCGTCCATGTCGGAGGGACGCTCGGGCAGGTGCGGCTCGAAGTAGCCGACCAGGCCGACGTCCTGGAGCCTGGCGCCGAGACGAACGTCCACTTCGTTGATCGTCTTCGCCTTGATCTTCAAGGGCTTGGGCAGCGCCCCCCTGGCCAGCCAATGGGGCGCGGCGGGATTCGTAGGCCGGACATCGATCACCAGACCGCGCTCCCACGCGAACTGACGGAACTTGTTGAAGTTCTTCACCGGTATGCCGTACTGCCGCTCCGCCACCTCCGGCGTCACGACAGCCCCAGGGCCTTCCGAGCCGCTGTCCCGGGCCGTGCGGGGTGCGGCGGTGGAGTCCTCCGAGGGCCCGGCCGCGTTGGTGCCTGCCGGTCGGTCGTCAGTGGCGTCGCCCGAAGTCCGGTCCGGTCGGGCCAGCAGGTACTCCCGGCCTCTGCGGTACAGGATCACCTTGCGGCCGTCCGGCTGGTCGCCGGTGGCACGGGTACGGGCGGTGCCGTCCTCGGCGACGACGGTCACGTCGGCGCGGAGGACGTCGGCCGCGTGCCGGGCCGCGGCCTGCTCGGTCGCCTCGTCCCAGACGCCGCCCTCAGCGGCGGCGCTCGTGGCGTCCTCGGGGCGGGTCGTGTGCGGCTGGGCCGTGAGGAGCGCGCGCTCCTCACGGGTGACGTCCGGCAGGCCGGCGACGACGGCGGACCAGAAGCCGTTGCCGTCGCCCGCGGGTTCGACGAGGGTGTGGACCGTGTCGTCGGGGCCGGTCAGCGTCGGCGTCCGGCCCGGTGTGAAGGCCGGGCGCCAGGGACCGGAACCGGCTGCCCACGGCGCCGTGGTGTAGGCGGGCCGCGCCGGCCGGGCGGCCGGCGATTCGCGGTCCTGCGCCGCCTCGGCGGGCGCGGGAAGCGGGGGCTCCCGCCGGGCGTCGGCGGAGGGCAGGGCCGGCCGGTAGTGCTGGTCCTTCAACTGCAGCACGACGTGGGGCAGCTGATCCTCGGCAGGGTCTGCGACCTCGGAGAGCGAGGGCCAGAAGTCCTGGAACCGCCCGTCCGCGCCGACCACGGTGACCCGTACACCGAAAGCACGGGCGGCCAGCACGGGCAACAGGTCCGCGGCGCCGTGGTCCCATCCCGCGCGCTTGGGGGCGTCACCCCCGCGCAGCAGCTGCTCCCGGGCCAGACCCTCACGCTGTTTCTCCGGCAGCACGGTGTGCAGCGGTATGTGGCCGGAATCGGCGAGCTCGCGCCGCTCGGACCTGTTCAAGGGCATCGTGCCGGGCTTCAGGTTGCTGATCCGGACGGTGCCCGTGGAGGTGATCCCGCCGGCCTCCAACTCGTCGCCGCTGAACGTGTCCCCGGTGTCGGGCGAGGTGACTGCCAGCAGGTCGGCGTGGTGGTGCAGCTCGTCGGCGAGCAGACGTCGCAGACCCCCGACCAGCTCCTGCCGGTCCGTCACGTCCACCCGGGCGCGGAGCCTTTCCGGGTCGGCGTGGTGCAGTCCTTCGGCGAGGGCGTGGTAGAAGCCGTCCCCGTCCTCGGGCACGTCGTACAGCGTGTACGACTGGCGGCCCTGCGGCGATTCCGGCGAGATGAGCAACTCGGGATCGCCGGGCGCGCCCTCCTGGACGACGTACACAGGGCGCTCGGGGTCCGGATCGCGGTCCGCCGCGGTGAACACCACGGCCGGCGGTTCGGTCAGGCCCGCGCGCGTCTCCGGCTCGCCCGGCCGGTGTGCTTCGGCCGGCAGCCGGTGCCAGCGGGTGAGCCGGTCGGCCTCCGCCCGCACGCGGTGGTACTCGCCGACCGCGTCCTCGGCACGTCGGCGCAGAGTTTCCAGCAGCTCACTGTTGTCCGGCTCCGGGTTGTTCTCCGGCTCCGAGGTGTCCTCCGGCTCCTGGGTGTTCTCCCGGAGTTCGGCCAGTTCCCGGCGCGTTTGCCAGTACGCGCGGTCCGCACGTGCCCAGGCGTCGCCCGCCTCGGTGACCTGCGTCCAGGCGTCCTGGACCACGGGCGGGAAGTTCCCGTCGTCGACGAGGCCCAGGTCCCGGGCGACGTCCTCACTCACGAGCACTTCGAGCACGGTGTCCGCGTGGACGCCCTGCGGAAGGGGCCTGACCCGGCCGAACGCCAGCCATCGCTGCACCTCGGCGATGCCCAACCAGGCGGTCGGGACGGCGAACAGGAAGTGGCGTCCGCCCCGCTCGGTGCCGGTCGCGGCGCTCTGCCTGGCCGAGACGGCATGCCTGTCGGCCTCGCCGGAGGCGGCCGTCCCGGAGACGGCCGGGAGCGCCGAGCCGGCCTGGCCGGCGGACAGGACCGGCTGCAGGGTGGCCGAGACGCCCTGGCTCGCGCTGTGCGAGAGCGCGGTGCCGGCGCTGGTGGCATCTCCTTCCATGGTGATCATGGCGCTGTCGGGGAACACCGTCAGCAGGGTGGCCCGGGAGAGGTCCGGCTTGGAGTAGAGCCGGTACTGGCCGTGGGACCAGTTCACGGACGTGTCGTCGTCCAGTCCCAGAACGCGGTAGCCGTCCCGGGCCCCGCTCTCCGCGAAGAACGGGGCCAGCGCCGCGTCGCTGATCGCCTCGTCCAACGCCAGCCCCGAGACCGTACCGGGCCGGGTCAGCGCCGAGTCACGGGCCTTTTCCAGCGCCGCGTCCAGAGCGCGTCCGGTCAGCTCGCGCCCTCGGTCCGGCGTGGCGTCGACGCGGGTGCCGCAGGCCGCGGCGACGGCCAGCTCGCCGGCCTCCCTGAGGTTGCGCAGCCCGCTGACACGGCGGACCTGGAAACCCTGAGCCGGCGGCTCGAAGGGCGCCCTGGTGCCGTCGGGCCGTGCAACGGAACGCCAGTCGTCGATGTCCTGCTGGGAGAGTTCCCCCCGTGCCCGCAACCTGACCGACCGCCCGGTCGTGTCCAGCGTGGGCGTGCCAAGTGGATCGCCTTCCGTGACGGAGCGGGCCTCGGGGACCGTAAGACTCAACGGCATCTGTTCCCGCAGCAGGCCGACCGAGCCCTGGTGGGTGACGGTCTCGCCGTTTCCACGGTCGAGGGTGAGGCGCAGTTCGTACCCGGTGAGGTATTCGGCGTGCGGTCCGACCGTGTAGAACATCTGCATCCGCTGTTGCGTGCGGGACCGGCTGGAGGACAGCTGGTCCGCGGTGCCGAGCCGCCCGCTCAGGCCCGCCCGCACGGCTGTGAGATCCCCCGGGTGCGGCGACGCGGCCGAGGAGACGGTCCCCACGCCCTGGGTGATGCCCCAGCCGACCCCACGGGAGGTTTCCGCGGACCTCTGCTCGGTCTCGCTCACGGTGGCGACCCGGGCGTCCCACACGACGAGTCCGTGGTCGAGGCGGTCGAATGTCGACTCGCCGGCGATGAGCTCCACCCGCAGGGAGCCGAAACCACCGCCGATACGGATACCTGCCAGGTTCCGATGGCTGAGGCGGGTGCGGGCGGCCGCGCCGGTGGAGGTCATGTGCTCGCGCAGGGCCCGCAGCGCTCGCGGAGAGACCATGTCACGCAGCCGCTCGAGCCCCGTCTCGTCGACGGCGACGCCCCGGTTCCGCAGTTCCTGCATGAAGGCGGTCAGCACATTGCCGGTGTCCAGCTCGCCCGCGGCATACGAGCCGAAAGGGTGGTCGTGCAGCCACTTCGGAAGCGTCCACGGCCTGGCGGTGTAGCGCGGCACCCGGCCCAGCCCGTCCTGGATGAACCCGAGCTCATGCGCGGCCTTCTCCGGCAGGTGCCCCAGCCAGTCGTTCGTGAACGTCAGCCGCCTGCCGGCGAAGCTGTTGCGGTTCCACGAGCTCAGCAGCGGGCCGAGGGCGCCGCCCGGGCGCAGCGAGCCGGCGAGTTCGTGCCGGGTGTCACCCGCGACCAGGACGTGGTGGCGGTCGTCCCCATGGCCGACCTCGAAGGTCACCGTACGCGAGACCGCGGTGGCCGTGGTGAGGGAGCCGGCCCGGCCGTACGACAGGCCGTAGGCGGTGGTGAGCACTGTCCCGTCCCGCCCCGTCAGCGCGTGCGCGGCGGTGACCCCGAGGGACCAGGCGGAGGAGCGGGTGGTGCTCGCCGATCCCGCCGCCTGCAGATCCATGGAGAGCGAGTGTTCGGTCGCTATCGTGACGGGCTTGGACACCACGACCAGATCGTGGACCCGGATCCGGTGCACCACGGTGCCGTCCTGGTCCCGCAGGCCGCCCTGAGCTCTCAGCAGCAGCCGGGACCCGGCGGAGGCGGACGCCTGGTCGAAGCCGGCAGCAAGGTACTGCGGTTGGAAGTGCCGCATCAGGAAGTCGTGCGGCAGGGCGCCGGTCCTGGTGAAGCGCCAGGACCCGCCCGACAACTCCGCCATCAGCTCTTCGGCGGCGCTGTTCAGTTCCGGGTGCGCGCCGATGCTGAGCGTCTGGTAGGGGTGGCTTCCGAACACGTTGTGCCAGGGGCCCTCGTCGCCGGACACGTCCTGCCCGTGGCTCTCGGACGCGGTCAGCAGGTCGCCCCGGGCGTGCGGCTCGCCGGTCACCAGTGCACGTGCTTCGGTCATGTCCAGTGGTTCCACGACGGATCTCGGGCTGCCCGCCCCGTCCGCGTGCGGATCCGTGGCGGGGGTGTGCTCGTCCGGCACGGACAGCAGGACCCGGCCCCGCATCGACGCGAGGGCGCTATCCCCCTCCTGCCGGAGGAAGGACGGCATGCCGAGTACGCCCAGCGAGGCGGCCCTCGCTCCGCTGCGGTAGCGCGAGAACCCGTCGATCCTCGCGGTGAGTTCCAGGTCGTAGCCGAACAGGTGGGACGATGTCGAGCCTTCGGCCAGTGTCTCGTGCGAGACGGTTGAACCGTGGTCGCCGCCGCGGCCCTCGGCGCGCTCCCACCGGGGGCCGGCAGAAACGGTGACCGTATGCCGCGACCCCTCCGCCGGGTCGACCCGTACGCTCGCGTCGGTCCCCGCGCCGATGGCGCGCGTCACCCCGTGCGAGCCGTCGAGGCGTGTCGTGCCGGGCGCGGCGGCCCTCACGGTGAAGTCGTTCTGGGTGCCCTCGTAGCGGCGTCCCGTCAGTACACCGCTGATGTGCAGCGACAGGTGGGGGCGCAGCAAACCGGTCGGCCTGGCCATCAGGTCGATGGTGATCCCGGTCGTGGTGAGTGCCTCGAGGCTGCCGGCCACGCTGTGGTAGGACAGCACGTTCATGACCGTCAGGGTGTTCTGCAACGCCAGGTTGTAGTGCAGCATGTCCCGCCGGCGGCGGCTGTTCGGGGTGCCGGACTCGCCCAGCGGGACGAACAGGTCCGGATGGCGGGCAGCGGCCTCGTCGATCACCCTGTCCGTGAAGGTCTCCAGCAAGCCGCGCCGCCCATCCGGGCCCGCCAGGTTGCCGCCCGCGTGGGTGAGGGTTTCGACCCTGCTCATGCCGAGCATCGCAGGGCGGTCCGGGGTCAGGTACAGCGGAGCGAAGGGTTCGACGGCGTTCCTCGCGCGCAGGGTCGTGCCGTCGTCCCAGCCCGCGAGGCGACGTGCCTCGGTGTGTGTCATCCGGTCGAGACTCCAGGTCTCGACGCTGACGGGCTCGCGCACACCGGGCAAGCGCACCGTCACCGTCTTGACGACCCGGTACAGGGCCGTCGGCGCTCTCTTGACCCTGCCCACGGTCTTACGGCTTCCCGAGCCTCCGAAGACGGTGCCCTGCGTGGTGCTGCGGCTGAGGCTGCCACCGACACCGGCCACGACCGGGCCCCAGGCCGGGTTGCCCAAGTCGAAGAACTTGCCGACGCCGGCACTGAGTTCTCTGCTGGACGTCCTGGAGGCGACGCGTTCGTTCGTGACGGTCTGCTGGATGGTGCTGCGCAGCTCGACGGCCTTGCTCTCGGTGAGCCACTCGGCCTCGCCGGGCACGGCCCTCTCCACGATGACGGCCCCCAGCGGCGACCCGTCGTCCGCCGACAACAACCCCGTCGTCACAGGGCCCCGGGCCAGCCGGTCCGCGAGACCGTGGAAGTTCTCCGAGCTGAAGAAGCCGACGATCCGTTCACGTGCGGCCTTGTTCCCGGCGCCATCCAGCTCCAGCTTCTCCAGGATGAGGTCCCGCAGGCGCTTGACGGGCCCGTATCCCTCGGTGTGCACCAGCCGGTAGTCGGACTGCGGCCCCAGCTCGATCCTGCTCGGCACGCGGCCCGGTTCGCCGGGTGCCGTCGCACTGTCCGGCAGCCGCACCGCCAGCCCGTGCCGCACGGCGAAGCCGAACGTGTCCTCGCCCGGGACGCCGCTGTCGCGCCCTCGGCCGGCACTCCCGAGCCGCGGCGGACCACTGACGGAGACCTCGTACCACACGTCGTCCAGGTGGAGGTGCGACCCGTCCTTGGAGTACTGCTCCAGCCTGGCGGTGCTCCGGTCCCCCATGACGTACTGCTGCGCGCGGGTGACCCCGGCCGCCGCGCCGACGCGCGCGGACACCGCCCACGCGCCCGGCCACAGGGCAACGCCGGCCGAGAGCCCCGTACTGCTGGACACCTTCTTGGTGGTGCCCGTGGTGACCCTGCTTGCCTGCTCCGCCAGCCGCACGGCCGGATCAGCCTGGACATCGGCGAACCGCTCCCAGTTCCCGTAAGGCCGCGTCGTCACTCTGAGCACCTGGTCCAGGCCGTGGCCGAAGGCAGGGGACTCGTACCCGTCGCCGTCGAAGACGTGCGCGGTGGCGCCGAGCGCGCGCCGCAGGTCCTCCAGCGCCTCGTCCAGGCCGGGGGTGCTGCTGCTTCGGCCCGCGCCGAGCCGGTCGGTGATCTCCTGTACGACGCTGTCGACGCCGCGGAGGGTGTACTGGCTGAAGCCGAAATGCTCCGGCAGCCGACTGTCGTCGTCGAACAGCACCGGTCCCGCCTGTGGCGACGGTGCCGGCATGGAAAGGTCGATACGCGGCGGCCGGTGACTGTCGAGCTGCGACTCGATCCGGATCGAAGCGTCTCGCCTCTCACCAACCTCAGGGGCGGCCTCGGCACCCTCCTCGGACGCCGCGTCATCCTGGTCCTCCGGCTGCCCCGAAGAGCGCTCGTCCGCCTCACCGGGCCGAGCAGGCCCGTCACCGGTGGTACCGGCGAACGAGGCGACGGCGGAACCGAGCACGGGCGAAACGACCTCGGCCGACGGCACCTGGGATGCGTCAGCCGCAGCGCCCGACTCCCCGGCAGCTACCGGGGGCTCGGCTGCGGGCCGTGGCTGCTGGACCGCCGCCGGTTCGCTCTCCTGGGCCGCCCCAGCCTCATCGGACGAGGAGAACGGCGCCGACAGGGCACGGCCGACGCCCGGCGACCGACGCCCGTCGGCCGCCTCCGGTTCATGGAACGACGACTCGGCGGGCACCGCTTCGGTGCGGCCGGAAGGGGCCGGCGGCACAGCGGGGCTCGCGGCGCGCGGTCCGCCGGCGGCAGCCACCTCGTCGTCCTGACCCGCCGGTTCCGGCTCACCGGTGACGTCACCGGCTCCCGGCCGCTCCTCGTCGTCCTCCGGCTCGGGCGCGGCCTCCTCCTCCGGGTGGGCGTTCGGTGCGCCCGCGGGGGCAGGACGGTAGGCGGGCGTCCGCGCGGGTGCGCCGGGGGCGGTGATGTCGTCGTCCGCCTCGACGTCCGACAGATCCGACAGATTGTCGCCGTCGGTCGTGCCGGGGGCGATCAACAGGGACAGGCCGTTGATTTCCGTTTCGTCCAGGTCGTCGAAGTCCGCCGGCGGGGCCGACGGGGCGCCGGACGGGACGTTCGAGGGCCAGTCACCCCTCTGCGAGGGATCGGGTTCACGCAGTGTGGTGGGCCGGCCGAAGGGGTCGGCGAATGCGAGTCGCTCGACGGCCTGGCTCAGAGCCCGAGGTCCGTCTTCCTGGTCGGCGTCGGCGGGCAGTCGCCAGGCGTCGGCGGGCGGCGCCCAGCCGTTCACCAGTTGCTCGACGAAAGTGCGCAGCTCGGTGCCCCTCGGCAGGAAGCCGACGATTCCACTGGCCATGCGGCGCAGGTCGCGCCCGACCACGAACAGTGTGTGATGGGCCTGCTCCACGTCATCGGTGCGCAGCAGCGTCAGCCCGACCAGAGCACCGTTCGTCTGCGACACGTTCGCGGCTCGGATGACGGCACCGGGCATCTCTTGCCGAACCTTGTCGAAGGTCTTGTCCATCCATGCGAGATCGGTGCCGGGCGCGGGGTCGAGATGTATCCGGACGGTCAGCTCGACAGCGCGCTGACCGTTGGCGAACAGCAGGTGCCGGACGTCGAAGGGGAGCACCCGGCCGTCGTCGCTCGCGACCGTCACCGAGGGAACCCGCACCTCGCCGACCGGCCCGGAGCCGGGCCAGGTGACGTGCGGTTGTACGTACGTGGGCCGGAAGACGAGATGCCGGCCGTCGCGTACCAGGCCCTCGATGCGGACGTCTGCGGCCGTACCGACCCAGTGGTACGTGCCACGGTCGTCGACCTGTCTGACAGTGCCCGCGTCGAGCGCGGACCCGTGCGCCTTCTCCACGTTGCCCAGCAGCGTCTCCGGTTTCCACTCGCTAGGGAACATCACATGCTGGTCCCCGTCCACGTGCTGCTCCCATGCAAGGGGCAGGAACGGGCGGCCCGGACCCACGCGGAGCCCGGGGTGGAGGAAGAAGACCTCGGCGTCGTACGTCTTGTTGTGGTGCTCCTGGCCGCGGTTGATCTGCAGACCGTGGAACCTCATCTGGTCCGCCCGCGTCAGTCCGGGTTCGTGGTGGGCGCCGGTGCGGGTGCGGCGGTCGCCGTACCGGACCAGGTCCTCCACACGACGGCCGAAGACCGGACCGCCGTGAGGGCCGACGGCAGGTGCGGGGGGTGCGGCATGAGTCGGAGTGAGGGTGTCGGCCTGGTCGTCGCTCGGGCGGAAGCCGGTGAAGACCCCCTGCGAGACCTCTCCCTCGATCCACACGCCGGCGTACTCGCCCCGCCACGTGTGGACACCGGGCCGCCCGGGCACGGACGGGACGGTGCCGTTCCGCAGGGCGTGCAGGTAGGCCTGCTCGGCGGCGTAGACCGCGTCCTCCTCGGTCCAGTGCGCGGGGAACATCATCAGCCCCGGGTCCGGCTGAGCCGGAAGCAGGAGATCGCCTGCGATCAGGTCCGTGAGGTTCTCCCGTACTCCTCGCCGGTGCATGTCCGGGTACGTGGCACGGTAGGTCCCGTTGGGCCTGGCCGTGCCCTCCAGCGTCACGGGCCGGGGACGGCCGGAGGCCGGTGGCGGGGTGATGCGCCCGCCCCCACCGGTGCGGGCCTCGCCGTACAGCGCCGACCTGCGCACGTCCAGGGCGAAGTGGGCGCGCGTGGGCAGCCCGTCCGCGCGCGGGTACAGGGTGTCCTCGGTGAAGAAGGCCACCCCGTGCGCGGTCCGGCGGTCGGCCGTCCCCAGGGCGTCCTCGATCCACGCCCCCAGCTGGCGCAGGTACCGGGGAGCGATCCGCA
The DNA here is from genome assembly GCF_032598905.1 of Streptomyces sp. 11x1. Lineage (NCBI taxonomy): Bacteria > Bacillati > Actinomycetota > Actinomycetes > Kitasatosporales > Streptomycetaceae > Streptomyces > Streptomyces sp. 11x1. Next base: position 2,475,527 of record NZ_CP122458.1, read on the forward strand.
TCCGGCCCCAGTCCGCTCCGACGGCGTGGTCGTTGTCCACGGCGGGGCGGCCCCGGTGGTCGCGCTGGAAGTGGCCCATCAGACCCTCGTCCTCGTACACGGCGCGCTGGCGGTTGCGGTTGCCCTCCCGGTACTCGTCCTCCAGGCCCATCAGGTGCCCCACCTCGTGCGCCAGCACGTGAGGTTTCGTGTCGGTTCCCCAGTTCCTGTGGTCGGCACGCGGATAGTCGGAGTGCACGGTCACGATGTGGTGTGCGGAATCCCACTCGGTCACGAACTCCAGGTCGACCCGGAAGAGATCCCCGTTGGGCAGCCGGTGGCCGGTGTTCCACCGCTCGTCGACACCCTGCTGGGCGCGCTGCCTCAGATCGGTGAGCGCCTCCTCGGTGATCTGCTGGCCCGGTTCCTGGTTGAGGAACAGGCGGACCGCCGCGACGGAGCCGAACTCGCCCGACGGCAGCCGGTACCGGCGCGCCTCGAAATTCCTGATCCACAGGCAGCCCCCGTAGGGCTCCCCGACCCACCGGGCGTCCTGGAACGGGACCGGCCGGATCCGGGCGCGGCCGGTCTCCACCGCGCCCGGGAAGGGCACCTCGGGTTCTGCGCCGGGGACCGGCGTGTCGGGGTCGGAGGCGCGGCCGGTCTCCACCGCGCCCGGGAAGGGCACCTCGGGTTCTGCGCCGGGGATTGGCGTGTCGGGGTCGGAGGCGCGGCTGGTCTCCGTCGCGCCCGGGAAGGGCACCTCGGGTTCTGCGCCGGGGACCGGCGTTTCGGGGTCGGAGGCGGGACCCGGCTCGGAGGCGGGACCCGGCTCGGCGTGCGGGTGGGCGTTGCGGCTGAGTAGATCCACGACGGACTGCCAGACCCGGCCGGCCCAGGCGCCGAGCCGCGCCGACAGCCCGGTGAGCGCGTCCCAGATGCCCCGCAGGTGTCCGCGCAGACGGTCCCACACGGCCGGGTCGGCGTCAGCGTCGAGCGGTAGACCGTCCCGCGACTCCTCCACAGGAGGCCGCGCCGCGGACGGGTCCACCCCGGCGGATGCCGGGTCCACGGTGTCATCGGTGGCGTGCTGCGTCTCGCCCCGGGCGTCTCGCGCGCCCTCCGCCGTGCTCGGCAAGCCCTCGGCGGGGGCGGAGCGCGCGCCGGAACGCCAGATCCCTCCCGCGTTGAAGTCAGGTGTGCCCTCGCCGCCGCGCGGGCTGTCGTCGCTGGGCCGGCTCATGTCCAGGCCGGGCAAGCCGGATTCCGTGTCGGAGCCGGGCCGGCCCGACTCCGACACGCTCTCGTCCTCCCAGACGGGGGGCGACGGCCAGTCGCCCCGTTCCGTCGGATCGGGTTCACGCAGGGTGGTGGGACGGCCGAACGGATCGGCCACGTCGAGGGCGTGGCGCAGTTCCTCCTGTCCGAGTTCCGCCGCCGTCGCGTCGGTGTCGGCGGGCAGCCGCCACCGGTCGGCGCCCGGCGCCCCGTCGTCCAGCAGGTCGACCGCGAGCTGCCGCAGATCGGCCGGTGCCGGTACGAGCTCCATGAGCTGCTGCGGAAAGTCGTCCACGTTCTCGGGACCGACCTGGAGGGAGTGGTGTGCCTCCTCCGCACTGTCGACCCGGACGAGTTCGAGCCGCAGCAGGGGGCCGTCGCTGCCGGACCTCCGCCACGCCCGGGCGGTTCCGGAGGCCGTCGACCTCAGGAGCCCGTCGAACTGAGACTCCAGCTGAGCGGTGTCGGTGCCGGGCGCAGCGGCCAGGTGGAACCGGATCACCAGTTCGACGCCCTGCTGCCCGTTGTCGAACAGCACGTGCCGGACATCGAGCGGAAGGGACCGCCCGGCACCGGAAACCGACGCGGAGTCCAGGGCCTCGCCGACCGGCGCGCGGCCGGGCCAGCGCGGGTACGGCTGCACCGCGGTGGGCCGGAACACGAGATGCCGGTCGTCACGCGCCAGTCCCTCAACCCGCACTCCCTGGGCCGTGCCGACCCAGTGGTAGGTGCCGCGGTCGTCGACCGGCCTCGACATCCCCCGCGCCACGGCCGCGTCGTGGGCGGCCGAGACGGCGTCCAGCACCGCGTGCGGCGCCCAGGCGGCGGGGAACATCACGTGCTGGTCGCCGTCCCGGTGCGGGCGCCAGTTGCTCGGGTCCGCCGCGCCCTCGGCGTCGTGCGGAGACACAGAGGGGTCGAGGAAGCGGACTTCGGCCTGGTAGGTGCCGTTGTCGTTCTCCTGACCGGGCCTGATGACCAGGCCGTACCGCATCTCGTCGACCTCGTCGACCTTGGGCGCGTGGTGGGCGCCGCCGAGGGTGCGGCGGTCGCCGTAGCGGACCAGGTCCTCGACCCGCTGCCCGAAGCGGGGACCGCTCTGCGGCGTGCCGAGCGGCACCGGCAGCGCGTAGGCCGGGGCGGGCGTGCCGGGCTGGTCGTCACTGGGCCGGAAACCGGTGAAGACGCCCCCGACGACTTCCCCCTCGATCCGCACGCCCGCGTACTCACCGGTCCACACCTGGGTGGCGCCGCGGCCCGGGGCGGGCCGGACGGCCCCCTCCCGCAGGGCGTGGAGGTAGGCCTGCTCGGCCCCGTAGACCGCGTCCTCCTCCGTCCAGTGCGCGGGGAACATCATCAGCCCGCGCTGCGGGTGGACCCCGGCCAGGTCACCGGCGCCGGGCAGCCAGCGGTCCTCGGCACCCGAGGACCCGTCCTCCGGATACTCGGCCCGGTAGGTGCCGTTGGGACGGGTGGTGCCGTCCAGCACCAGAGGCATCGGACGAGACGACCCGGCACCCGGGGCCAGGCGGCCACCGCGTCCGGGACGCGACTCCCCGTGCAGCACCGCGCGCAGGACATCCGGCGAGAACCGCGCCCGGGCCGGCGGCGAAGCCGGCCGGAACAGGTCCCTGTCCTGATCCGCCCTGTTCGGGGCCGTTCCCTCCTCAGTCCTGCTCTCTTCGCCGTTCTCCTCGTTCTCTTCCCCGCGGGTCTCCCAGTCCCTGAGCGTGGCCTCCAGGGATGCCTTGTCCCTGGCCGACAGCTTTCGGGCCTGCTCGATGCCCGCTCCGAGCTGACGCAGATGACGGGGAGGGATCCGCTGCGTACCCCGTCCCGAGTGCCGGGCCTCGGACATGAGGTCGGTGTCCACGAGGAAGCGTCCTGTGGGGTCGATGTGGCTCGCCCCCATCAGCGTCCCGTCGAGGTACACGGCGCGCCGGCCGTACTCGTCTCTCTCGCGGTACTCGTCCTCCAGGCCCAGCAGGTGGCCCACCTCGTGCGCGATGGTGTTCGGCCTGGTGTTCGTTCCCCACTCCAGGTGGTTCGCGCGCTCCAGGTGGCCGTACACGGTGACCGTGTGATGGGCGGTGTCGGGATCGGTGACGAACTCCAGGTCGAGCCGGAAGACATCCCCGTCGGGCAGCCGGTGACCGGTGTTCCACATCGCGTCGACGCCTGCCCGGGCAGACTCCCGCAGACGTTCCAACTGCTCGTCGGAGGCGAAGGAGGAGCCTCCGAAGGACTTCTTCAGATGCACGCGGACCACCGCGCTGGTCGCGAACTCCCCGGAGGGCAGCCGGTACCGGCGTGCCTCGAACCTCCTGATGTCGAGTGCGCCATCGAGCGTACCCACCCAGGGGCGCAGGGCCTTGCCGTCGGGGGACGTCTCCGCGGGCTGCACCTCCAGGCGTTCCACCTCGCGCGCTCCGGCCGCCTCCCGCCTGAGCACCCAGTCCCCGGCGGGTCCCATGGCGCGCAGCGACCGCTCCCGCGGCGTCTCCGCTTCCTCCGCGGCCGCTTCCTGCCCGGCGGTGTCCTCCCCGGCCTGAGCCGTGCCGGTGGCGTCCGCCGTATCCGCGGGCCCCCCGCTGCCTGCCGGCGTCTGAGCGGACGAGGCACTCGGGGACGACGGAGCGGACCGCGGTGCCGGACGCGCGGAACCCTGCCCCGCGGGCGCCGTGTCGTGGCCGGTCTCCGTCATCGCCCCTGCCTCGGAGGCCTGGTGCGCCGGGAACACCCGGTGGTACAGCTCATTGATCTTGCCGGTGGAGGACGGGTTCGGCACCTGGCCGTTCAGCCAGAGCGACACCCTGCTCGGGCTGACACCCAGCCGCCGGGCCAATTCCGTCTTCGTCTTCAGCACGCCGGCCAGGTCGGTCAGGCGGGACAGGGTGGTCCGGTAGGTGTGGAGTTCCTCGGGGATGACGCGTGCGGCGTACGCGGCGATCCGCTCGCGCATCGGCCAAGGCGGTACGGACCTGCCCGCCAGCCAGTCGTCGAGCATCGCCGGGCTCACCACGATGGCATAGCCGCTGAGCGCGGCGGCCACAGCCCCATGCGCGACGGACGTGCTCCGGCGGTTCGTCCACTCCCTCGCGTACAGCAGTTTCAGAATGCTGCTGGAGGACGCGGTGGTGTCCTGTCGCCGAGCGCCGTCCGAGGTGAGTCCGCCAGCAAGTACCCCGGCCGTACCAGGCTGTTCGAGTCGTTGGTCCAGGCGGGGCAGGGCCGGGGGCTCTTCGTCGTCGGCGTCCGGTTCGTGTCCCGGGAAGTGCCGGTGGTACAGCTCGTTGATCTTGCGGATGGAGGACGGGTCCGGAACGAGGCTGCCGTTCCGCCAGCGCGACACCGTGCTCGAGTTGACACCCAGTCGCTGGGCCAAATTCGTCTTCGTCTTCAGTGCGCCGGCCAGGTCGGTCAAGCGGGACAGGGTGGTCCGGTAGGTGTGGAGTTCCTCGGGGACGGCGCGTGCGGCGTACGCGGCGATCCGCTCGTGCATCGCCTGATCCGGGGAGGACCAGCCGTTCCGCCAGTCGTCGACCGTTGCCGGGTCCACCACGACGGCGTCGCCGCTGAGAGCGGTGGCCATCGCCTCGCGCGCACGCGACCAGCCGTGGTGGTTCTTGAGCTCCTTCGAGTACAGGAGTTGCAGAAGGGCGGTGGTGTCCTGTTGCGGTGCTCCGTCCGCCGTCTCGTCCGGGGAGAGCTCGGCGAGCAGTCCGCCGGGCTCACCCGATGGCCCGGAACCGGTCACCGCGTGCTCGCCATCCTGTCCCGCCAGGACTGCGTCCCGCGCCGCTGCCCCGTCGCGCCGGTCCCCTTGGGCGGCGGCATCGCCCTCGTCCCGCTCGTCCGCGGACCCCGCGGGGCTCCCGGCGGTTCGGCGGTCGACCGCGGGTTCTGTGCCGGGGCCGGCCTCCGTGATCGCCGTGGCCACGGAGGCGCCCGCCTCCATGGAGAGGCGTTCCGGCGCCCGGTCATCCGTGTCCGGGGCCTCTTCCTCGTACGGCATCCGGGAGTAGTCGTCCATGACGTCGAACGGCATCCGGGAGTAGTCGTCCATGACGTCGAACGGCATCGGGGAGGCGTCCTCCGTGAGGAGGTCCTCCTCGTCGCCGTACCGGGTCTCCACCACGGGGGTGGAGGGAGTCCCGCCGATCTCGGCTGCCGCTGCCGGATCCTGCGCGGCGTCGCCCGGGGGCTGTTCGGCGAGCAGGTCATCGGCCTCGCCCCACTGGACGAGCCATTGGTCCAGGTGAGACAGGTCCAGAGGCTCTTCGTCGTCGGCGTCCGGTTCGTGTCCCGCGCGGCCCACCTGCCACGGCGCGTCGGACTCGACCAGCGCACCGTCGACCATCCGGGTCACCGTGCGGGTGCCGGGCGGGACGGGGGTGAAGGTGAACGCCTCGGGTGTTCCCTCCCCGGTGCCGAAGGGGATCCAGCGGTCGGTGCTCACCTCGCCCGAGGCCAGCAGCTCACCGCCGGCCTCGTCGGCCTGCTCGTTCTCCCGGCTCGCCGGGAGAACGGAGTCGCCGCCGTGCACCATGGTGTAGTCCACCGCCGACGCCACGTCGATCGCCATGTCCCCCGCGCCCTCCGGCCCTGACCGGACGGCACGTTCCCCCTCCTCTTCGAGTTGCGCACCGTCCGTGAGCTGCGCGTCCAAGAAGAAATCCGGCTCGTTTCCGGTGAGCTGGTCAGGCTGCTCAGCGCTGTCACCGAAGTCGACGCCCAACGCCCGCAGCCGGTCGCGCATCGACTCGTACGCTGCATCGATTCGGTCCCTGTAGAGCATGGACGGAGCGCGCTTACCGGACATCAGCTCCGCCACATAGTCGCTCGCACCATCGAGGCTTCTGGCCACGGCCCTGGTTGAGCCCCACCACTTTTCCAGGTCAGCCAGCTTGCCGCGGGCGTCGTACGGCGTGACGCGTGCTGTGACGTCGGCGGCGGTGACCGTGCCGGTGGGGCCGCGTTCATCAAGCAGGGCCAATGCCGCGTCGAACCGATCGGCGGTCTCAGACGGCGGGGTCGTGACATCGCCGAAGCGGTAAGATTGCACGTCCAACACCTCGACACCGAGGATGTCTGCCACGGCCTCGTACGACGACCCCGGCCGTTCCAGCAGGCGCGCCGTCTTGGACTGGAGGGAGCTCCAGCGGCTGCGGACCTCGGCGTCGACCTCCTCCGCGGTGACCGGGCCGGTGCGGCCGGGCTCCTGGAGCAAGGCAACCGCCGCCTTGATCCGCTCGACAACGCGTAGCGGCACAACCATGCCGCGCGGGTAGGCCCGCACGAACTCCACCCGGTCCTTGAGTATGACGGCCACGGCCTCGTCCGACCCCAGCCGGTTCACCAGATACCGCACGCTCTCCTGGGACACGGTGATGCCATCGGCGAGCCCCAGCTCCCGGTACATGCTGAGCGCCTCATCGAGCCGATCGGCGAAGTCCGCACTTGGGTTGTTGTGTCTTCTGACATAAGGGATCGAAGTAATTGACGTGCCGAGCTCCCGGGCCACGGCGCGCCACGACCCCAGCAACCTTTTCAGCTCATCCAGCTTGCCGGGGGCGTCGTACGGTGTGACCCGGGCGTCGACCTCTTCCTTGGTGACCGTGCCGGTGGGGCCGCGTTCCTCAAGCAGGGCCAATGCCGCGTCGATCCGGTCGACCGTGGCCTTAGGCGGGTTCGTGACATCGCCGGCGCAGTAAGAACTCACGGCGGGCACCGAGGCTTCGAGGATGCCTGCCACGGCCTTGCGCGACTTCAGCCGTTTCAGCAGGCGGTCCGTCTTGAACCGGAGGGGGCTCCAGCTGCTGCGGACCTCGGCGTCGACCTCCTCCGCGCTGGGGAGGCCGGTGCGGCCGGGCTCCTGGAGCAGGTCAACCAACGCGCGGAGCCGCTCAGCATGGGCCACCTCCATTTTCGGAAGTGGGCGGCTCGCCCACCCCTTCACCCTTGGCGTGCTGGCACGGACGATGCGGGCCACGGCCTCGAACGATCCCAGCATGTCCCGTGCATAGAGCACCTCGGCCTGGAGGAGAGTCTCCGGGCTGTGCCCCTCGGCCGCCGTACCCGCCACGGTCGAAACGCCCGCCGCGGGCGCCTGCGGCGCAACAGGCCCTGCAGGCTCCCCGTTCGCACCACCGGATTCGTCGTTGCCGTGCACGGACAGATCGTCCAGCAGGTCCTCGACGGCACCCGGCTGCTCGAACCACTCGTCCAGGTGCGACTCGTCCGCACCGGATTCGTCGTTCAGCCGTCGCTGCTTCGCCGGAGGCTGTCCCTCAGGGGATTCGGCCGCCCGGCTTGTGGCGGGCCGGATCGTGCCGGGCTGGACGCGCTCCTCGGCATCGTCCTCAGTGATGAGCCACTGCTCGCCCCCTGTTTCGTCACCGGGGTACGGCAAGTGAGGCTCCCCGTTCGTACCCGAGGACTCCTGGGGCCGACCGAGGAACTCGTCACTCCCGAGGAAGTCGAGCTCCCCCGGAGTGAAGTCCGGCACATCCTGCGGCGGTCGTCCATCAAGCGCACCGGAATGCGCGACCGCCTGCCCCTCGCCCGCGGTCCGGGCGGCCACGCCCTCGCCCTGTTCTCCCGCCCCCCGTGCATCGCGCATCGCGGGGGCGACATCCGGACCGCGTCGGCCGGAGGGTTCCTCCGCATCCGCCGCATCGGGCGCGTTCTCCGAACGGGACGCGGCGACCGCGTCCGAAGCCGTGACCACCACCCCCTCAGCCGACGTGGCGCCGGCCGTGTTCTGGTGGAAGTAGGGGGTCAGGACATCGGCGATCTGCCGCAGGTGATCGGAAGTCAGGACGAAGTTCTGGTGTGGGTCGGTGGAGGGGCCCATCAGGCTGGATTCGCCCTCGGCGAGGGTCTGCTCGCTGCGGCCGCCGGGGGTCAGCAGGACGCGTGGGTCGGGGTTGTCGTCGATGACACCGAGGCCGTGGACGATCTCGTGGACGTACGCGACTGGATGCACGCCGGTGTACCAGGCGTTCTGCACCATGGACCGGTCGGACCGGTCACGGGGGGGCACACCGCCGCGTACGGTGACGACGGAGTCCGCCTGCTCATCCGAGTCGACGAACCGCACCTCCACGCGCAGCAGCGGCCCGGGCAGGGAAGGGCCGGTGACCTGGTCGGGCCGGAGAGCCGGCAGGCGGTAGTCGCGCTGGTTGACGAGGCGGTCCAGGCCCAGGACGAGCTTCTTGCGGACCCCGGCGACCTCGGCCTCGCTCACACCGTCCTCCGAAACCAGGTGGATCCGGCGGGTGAGGTGGATGGTGTCCTGGGCGGGGGTCGCACCACGGTAGTGGGCCCAGGAGTAGCCGACCTGCGTCCGCTCGCCGGACTCTTCCGGGCGGTTCACCAGCCACGGCGCGTCGAACTCGACGGGCCTACCGTCGACCAGCCGGGTCAACGTGCGGGTGCCGGGCGGAGCGGGCGTGAACACGAACGCCTCGGGCGTCCCTTCACCGCCGAACGGAATCCACCGCTCGCTACGCACCTCGCCCGAGGCCAACAGCTCACCGCCGGCCCAGTCGACCGACTCGGTGACCGGGTTCCAGGTGCCGGTGCGGTGCAGTTCCCGGTCGAAGACGCTGACCACGGTGTGGGCGGTGATCGGGCCGGTGAACGCGATCTCCTGCTCGTCGAGCTGCATGTCGATCGTCGCGTTGACGTCGATACCGGTGGGGTCCGTGTTACGGGCGGTGTCGATCTGGTAGCGGTACCGGCGGTCCGCGTACCACAGTTCGCGGTTGCGGGTCGTGCCCACGAACTGCGCCGACGGGTTCTCGGTCACCCATTCCATGATCGGCACCGCATTGCCCGGGTCGTCCGGACGAAAACCCTCCCGGAACACCTGCTCCGGCGGCAGATCCGAGAACCGCCACACCTGCTCGCCCGCACAGCTCTCCGGATAAGGGAAGAGGTCGAAGTCGTCGCCGTGCACCATGGTGTAGTCCACTGCCGGCGCCACGTCGATCGCCATGTCTCCCGCGCCCGCCGTATCGCCCGGGCGGCCGCTGTCGGACAGATCGTCCAACAGGTCCTCGACGGCACGGTCCTGCGCGAACCACTCGTCCAGGTGCGACTCGTCCGCACCGGATTCGTCGTTCAGCCGTCGCTGCTTCGCCGGAGGCTGTCCCTCAGGGGATTCGGCCGCCCGGCCTGTGGCGGGCCGGGTCGTGCCGGTCTGGACGTCCTCCTCGCCGGTCGTGCTCACGGACTCGTGGGACGACGTCTGCAGCCACTGTTCGCTGGGGAAGAGGGCCTCGTCCCCGGTGAACGGATTCTGGAAATCACCCGTCAGGAAGTCGGCATCGTCCTCAGTGATGAGCCACTGCTCGCCTTCGAGTTGCGTAGCGTCCGTGGGTTGCGCGTCCCCGAAGAAATCCAGCTCGTTTCCGGTGAGCTGGACAGGCTGCTCGGCGCTGTCACCGAAGTCGACGTCCAACGCCCGCAGCCGCTCGCGGACCGACTCGTACGCTGCATCGATACGGTCCCTGTCGAGCATGGACGGAGCGGCACCGGACATCAGCTTGCGCACGGTTTTTTCATCAAGACCGAGCTCTCTGGCCACGGCCAGGGGTGACCCCAGCCACTTTTCCAGGAAAGCCAGCTTGCCGCGGGCGTCGTACGGCGTGACGCGTGCTGTGACCTCGTCGCGGGTGACCGTGCCGCCCGGGCCGCGTTCCTCAAGCAGGGCCAATGCCGCGTCGAACCGATCGGCGACGGCAGCCGACGGGTCCGTGACATTGCCGAAGCGGTATACGTCCACGCTAGGTGTTGTGCGATCGAGTATGTCTGCCACGGCCTCGAACGATCCCAGCCGTTCCAGCAGGCGCGCCGTCTTGGTCTGGAGGGGTCTCCAGCTGCTGCGGACCTGGTCCGTGACTTCTTCCGCGGTGATCGTGCCGGTGCGGCCGGGTTTCTGGAGCAAGGCCACCGCCGCGTTGATCCGCTCGGCAACGCCTAGCCCCGGAGGATCGCCGCGCAGGTAGGCCCGCACCAAGATCGCGTGGTCCTCGAGTATGTCGGCCACGGCCTCGTCCGACCCCAGCCGGTTCACCAGATACCGCACGCTCGCCTGGAGCACGGTGATGCCATCGGCGAGCCCCAGCTGCTGGTACTTGCTGTGCAACGCATCGATCCGAGCGGCGAAGTCCGCACGTGGGTTGTTGTGTTTTTTGACTCTAGATATCGAATCCAGTGTTGCACCGAGCTCCCGGGCCACGGCGCTCTTCGACCCCAGCCACTTTTCCAGGTCATCCAGCTTGCCGCGGGCGTCGTACGGCGTGACCCGGGCGTCGACCTCTTCCGCAGCGTCCGGGCCGGTGCCGCCGCGTTCCTCAAGCAGGGCCAATGCCGCGTCGATCCGGTCGACCATGGCCTTAGCCGGGTTCCGGGTATGGCCGGAGCGGTAATAGTTCACGGCGGCCACCGCGACGCCGAGGACTTCTGCCACGGCCTTGACCGATCCCAGCCCTTCCTCCAGGCGCACTAGCTTGGACTGGAGGTCGCTCCAGTTGCTGCGGACCCGGGCGTCGACTTCCTCCTTGCTGGGGGGGCCGGTGCGGCCGGGCTCCTCCTGGAGCAGGTCAACCAACGCGCGGAGCCGCTCAGCATGGACCACCTCCATTCTCGAATGCGGGCGGCTCGCCCAACCCTCCACATGCTGTGGCCTGCGGACACGGACGGTGCGGGCCACGGCCCGGAACGATCCCAGCCTGCCCTTTGCATAGCGCACCTCGGCCTGGAGGAGAGTCGCCGGGCTGTGCCCCTCGGCCGCCGTACCCGCCACGGTCGAAACACCCGCCGCGGGCACCTGCGGCGCAACAGGCCCTGCAGGCTCCCCGTCCGTACCCGAGGACTCCTGGGGCCGGCCGGAGAACTCGTCACTCCCGAGGACGTCGAAGTCGCCGTGCGCCATGGTGTAGTCCACCGTCGGCGCCACGTCGATCGCCATGTCCCCCGCGCCCGCCGTATCGCCCGGGCGGCCGCTGTCGGACAGATCGTCCAGCAGGTCCTCGACGGCACGGTCCTGCGCGAACCACTCGCCCAGGTCCAACCCGTCCGCACCGGATTCGTCGTTCAGCCGTCGCTGCTTCGCCGGAGGCTGTCCCTCAGGGGATTCGGCCGCCCGGCCTGTGGCGGGCCGGGTCGTGCCGGGCTGGACGTGCTCCTCGCCAGTCGTGCTCACGGACTCGTGGGACGACGTCTGCAGCCACTGTCCGCTGAGGATGAGGGCCTCGTCCCCGGTGAACAGATTCTCCGACGATTCCGCGCCGTCCGCGGCCGCCGTGTCGCCCGGGCCGATGCCGTCCGACTCGTCCACCAGGTTATCGGCACCCGGCTGCTCGAACCGCAGGTGGAGGAAATCACCCGTCAGGAAGTCGATGTCCAACGCCCGCAGCCGCTCGCGGACCGACTCGTACGCTGCATCGATTGAGTCCCTCATGTCCATGGACGGAGCGATCTCACCGGACATCAGGTTCCGCACTGTTGCGAAGTCAGTATCGAGGCTTCTCGCCACGGCCTTGCGTGACCCCCACCACTTTTCCAGGAAATTCAGCTTGCCGCGGGCGTCGTACGGCGTGACGCGTGCTGTGACGTCGGCGTGGGTGACCGTGCCGCCCGGGCCGCGTTCCTCAAGCAGGGCCAATGCCGCGTCGAACCGATCGGCGACGTCAGCCGACGGGTTCGTGATACCGCCGAAGCGGTAATGGGGCACGGTATTCACATCGATACCGACGACGTCTGACACGGCCTCGAACGATCCCAGCCAGTCCAGCAGGCGCGCCGTCTTGGTCTGGAGGGGGCTCCAGCCGCTGCGGACCCGGTCCATGACCTCGTCCTCGGTGACCGGGCCGGTGCGGCCGGGTTCCCGGAGCAAGGCCACCGCCGCGTTGATCCGCTCGGCAACGCCTAGCCCCGGAGGTACGCCGCGCAGGTAGACCTGCACCGAGTACGCGTGGACCTTGAGTATGACGGCCACAGCCTCGTCCGACCCCAGCCGGTTCACCAGATACTGCGTTTGGGCCTGGGACGCGGTGATGCCATCGGCGAGCCCCAGCTCCTGGTACATGGCGTACAACGCATCGAGCCTATCGGCGAAGTCCGCACGTGGGTTGTTGTCTTTTCTGACTTTGAACACCGTAGGCCGTGGCTTACGGAGCTCCCGGGCCACGGCCCTCTCCGACCCCAGCCACTTTCCCAGGTCATCCAGCTTGCCGCGGGCGTCGTACGGCGTGACGCGTGCTGTGACGTCGTCGCGGGTGACCGTGCCGGTGGGGCCGCGTTCCTCAAGCAGGGCCAATGCCGCGTCGATCCGGTCGACCACAGCCTTAGTCGGGTTTGTGATAACGCCGGAGCGGTAATATTTCACGACGCCCACCGAGAGGTCGAGGACTTCTGCCACGGCCTCGGGCGATCTCAGCCCTTCCAGCAGGCGCGCCGTCTTGGACCGGAGGGGGCTCCAGCCGCTGCGGACCCGGTCCATGACCTCGTCCTTGGTGACCGGGCCGGTGCGGCCGGGCTCCTGGAGCAGGCCAACCAACGCGCGGAGCCGCTCAGCATAGACCACATCCATTTTCGAAGCCCGGCCGCTGCTCCATCTGTTCACCGTGCTCGGGGGGGCACCGACGATGTCGGCCACGGCCTGGAACGATCCCAGCCTGTGCCGCGCATAGCGCACCTCGGCCTGGAGGAGAGTCTCCGGGTTGCGCCCCTCGGCCGCCGTACCCGCCACGGTCGAAATGCCCGCCGCGGGCGCCTGCGGCGCAACAGGCCCTGCAGGCTCCCCGTTCGTACCCGAGGGCTCCTGGGGCCGGCCGGGGAGCTCGACACTCCCGAGGACGTCGTCGAAGTCGTCGCCGTGCATGGACAGACCGTCCAGCAGCTCCTCGACGGCACCCGCCTGATCGAACCACTCGTCCAGGTCCAACTCGCCCGCGGTCCGGGCAGGTACGCCCTCGCTCTGTTCTCCCGCCCCCCGTGCATCGCGCATCGCGGGGGCGACATCCGGACCGCGCCGACCGGACCGTTCCTCCGCATCCGCCACATCGGGCGCGTTCTCCGAACGGGACGCGGCGACCGCGTCCGAAGCCGTGACCACCACCCCCTGAGCCGACGTGGCGCCGGCCGTGTCCTGGTGGAAGTAGGGGGTCAGGACATCGGCGATCTGCCGCAGGTGATCGGTGGTCAGGACGAAGTTCTGGGGTGGGTCGGTGAAGGGGCCCATCAGGCTGGATTCGCCCTCGGCGAGGGTCTGCTCGCTGCGGCCGCCGGGGGTCAGCAGGACGCGTGGGTCGGGGTTGTCGTCGATGACACCGAGGCCGTGGACGATCTCGTGGACGTACGCGATTGGATGCACGCCGGCGTACCAGGCGTTCTGCATCATGTCCATGGACCGGTCACGGGGGGGCAGACCGCCGCGTACGGTGACGACGGAGTCCGCCTGCTCATCCGAGTCGACGAACCGCACCTCCACGCGCAGCAGCGGCCCGGGCAGGGAAGGGCCGGTGACCTGGTCGGGCCGGAGGGCCGGCAGGCGGTAGTCGCGCTGGTTGACGAGGCGGTCCAGGCCCAGGACGAGCTTCTTGCGGACCCCGGCGACCTCGGCCTCGCTCACACCGTCCTCCGAAACCAGGTGGATCCGGCGGGTGAGGTGGATGGTGTCCTGGGCGGGGGTCGCACCACGGTAGTGGGCCCAGGAGTAGCCGACCTGCGTCCGCTCGCCGGACTCTTCCGGGCGGTTCACCAGCCACGGCGCGTCGAACTCGACGGGCCTACCGTCGACCAGCCGGGTCAACGTGCGGGTGCCGGGCGGAGCGGGCGTGAACACGAACGCCTCGGGCGTCCCTTCACCGCCGAACGGAATCCACCGCTCGCTACGCACCTCGCCCGAGGCCAACAGCTCACCGCCGGCCCAGTCGACCGACTCGGTGACCGGGTTCCAGGTGCCGGTGCGGTGCAGTTCCCGGTCGAAGAGATCGAAGTCGTCGCCGTGCACCATGGTGTAGTCCACCGCCGGCGCCACGTCGATCGCCATGTCCCCCGCGCCCGCCGTATCGCCCGGGCGGCCGCTGCCGGACAGACCGTCCAACAGGTCCTCGACGGCACCGTCCTGCTCGAACCACTCGTCCAGGTGCGACTCGTCCGCACCGGATTCGTCGTTCAGCCGTCGCTGCTTCGCCGGAGGCTGTCCCTCAGGGGATTCGGCCGCCCGGCCTGTGGCGGGCCGGGTCGTGCCGGGCTGGACGTCCTCCTCGCCGGTCGTGCTCACGGACTCGTGGGACGACGTCTGCAGCCACTGTCCGCTGGGGAAGAGGGCCTCGTCCCCGGTGAACGGATTCTGGAAATCACCCGTCAGGAAGTCGGCATCGTCCTCAGTGATGAGCCACTGCTCGCCTTCGAGTTGCGTAGCGTCCGTGGGTTGCACGTCCCCGAAGAAATCCAGCTCGTTTCCGGTGAGCTGGACAAGCTGCTCGGCGCTGTCACCGAAGTCGACGTCCAACGCCCGCAGCCGATCGCGCATCCACTCGTACGCTTTATCGATTCCGTCCCTGTCGAGCATGGACGGAGCGGCACCGGACATCAGCTTCCGCACGGTTATTTCATCAAGACCGAGCTCTCTGGCCACGGCCAGGGGTGACCCCAGCCACTTTGCCAGGAAAGCCAGCTTGCCGCGGGCGTCGTACGGCGTGACCCGGGCGTCGACCTCTTCCTTGGTGACCGTGCCGGTGCGGCCGCGTTCCTCAAGCAGGGCCAATGCCGCGTCGAACCGATCGGCGACGGCAGGCAACACGTTCGTGACATCGCCGAAGCGGTAACGGCGCACGACTATCACCTCGATACGGAGGATGTCTGCCACGGCCTCGAACGATCCCAGCCGTTCCAGCAGGCGCGCCGTCTTGGTCTGGAGGGGTCTCCAGCTGCTGCTGACCCGGACCGTGACCTCATCCGCGGTGACCGGTCCGGTGCGGCCGGGTTCCTGGAGCAAGGCCACCGCCGCGTTGATCCGCTCGGCAACGCCTCGCCACGGAGGTACGCCGCGCAGGTAGCCCCGCACCAAGTCCGCGTGGACCTTGAGTATGACGGCCACGGCCTCGTCCGACCCCAGCCGGTTCACCAGATACCGCACGCTCGCCTGGGACACGGTGATGCCATCGGCGAGCCCCAGCTGCTGGTACTTGCTGTGCAACGCATCGAGCCGAGCGGCGAAGTCCGCACGTGGGTTGTTGTGTTTTTTGACTTTAGATATCGACTTCAGTGTTGTACCGAGCTCCCGGGCCACGGCGCTCTTCGACCCCAGCCACTTTTCCAGGTCAGCCAGCTTGCCGGGGGCGTCGTGCGGCGTGACGCGTGCTGTGACGTCGGCGGCGGTGACCGTGCCGCCCGGGCCGCGTTCCTCAAGCAGGGCCAATGCCGCGTCGATCCGCTCGACCGTGGCCTTAGCCGGGTTCCGGGTATGGCCGGAGCGGTAAGAGTAAAAGCTCACAGGGGCCACCGCGACGCCGAGGACTTCTGCCACGTCCTCGCGCGATCCCAGCCCTTCCTCCAGGCGCACTATCTTGGACTGGAGGTCGCTCCAGTTGCTGCGGACCCGGGCGTCGACTTCCTCCTTGCTGGGG